>CANRAT010000010.1 GCA_947628685.1 uncultured Bacilli bacterium | reverse complement strand
TGACAAAATTTATTTTGACATTTTTTTAAAATATAAAAATAATTATTGTTAAATATAAAAAAAGATAGTATAATATCAAAGAACGAAGAAGGTGTAATAATGTATGATGTTATTGTCGTAGGTGGAGGTCATGCTGGATGTGAAGCAAGTTTGGCATGTGCTAGAACTAATCATAAAACATTACTTGTAACAGGTAATATTAAAAATATTGCAGATATGCCTTGTAATCCATCTATAGGTGGTAGTGCTAAAGGAATAGTTGTAAGAGAAATAGACGCACTAGGTGGAGAGATGGGAAGAAATGCAGATAAGAGCTTACTTCAAATAAAAATGTTAAATAGTGCTAAGGGTCCCGCAGTACGTGCTCTTCGTGCTCAAGCAGATAAAATAACTTATCCAAAAAACATGCTAAATACATTAAAAAGTACACCTAATCTAGAAATAAAAGAAGCTATAGTTGAGGATTTAATAGTAGAAGATAATATCGTTAAAGGAATTATTCTTGAAGATGGAACTAAATTAGAAAGTAAAATAGTAATACTTACAACAGGAACATATTTAAAAGCAGATATATTAATTGGAGATACAAGAAAAAGAGAAGGTCCACACGGAGAAAAACCTAGTAACCATTTGAGTGATAAACTAAAAGAGTATGGATTTAATATAATAAGACTCAAAACAGGCACACCTCAAAGAATAGATAAAAATTCAATAGACTTTTCAAAAACAAAATTAGAAAACGGGGACGATAAGTATTGGACTTTTAGTTTTGATAATAAAGTTTATTATGATAAAGATGAACAGGTGCCATGCCACTTAATTTATACAAATGAAGAAACTCATAAAATAATTAAAGAAAATTTAAATAAGTCAAGTATGTATGGTGGACTTAAAGATATAAAAGGTATTGGACCAAGATACTGTCCATCAATAGAAGATAAAATAGTAAGATTTGCGGATAAAGAACGTCATCAATTATTTTTAGAGCCTGAAAGTATATATTATGATGATATATATATACAGGGTTTTTCAACAAGTATGCCAAGAGATATTCAAGAAAAAATGGTACATTCTTTGCCAGGTCTTGAACACGCAATTATAAATAAATATGCATATGCGATAGAATATGATGCGATAGATGCAAAACAACTTAAACAATCACTTGAAACAAAAGTTTTAGAAAACTTATTTACTGCAGGTCAAATCAATGGAACTAGTGGATATGAAGAAGCCGCTTGTCAAGGTTTAATGGCAGGAATTAATGCATCATTAAAATTAGATGGTAAAGAACCTTTAATACTTAAAAGAAATGAAGCATATATTGGGGTTTTAATAGATGATTTAGTTACAAAAGGAGTAATCGATCCATATAGGTTGCTTACATCACGTGCAGAATATAGACTACTTTTAAGACACGATAATGCCGATATTCGCTTAAGAGAATATGGGTATAAAGTAGGTTTAATATCTAAAGAAAAATATAATAAATTTCTAGATAAGAAAGAAAAAATAGAAAATTTAACAGAATATCTAAAAAATACTAAGTTAACTCCTAAAAAAGAAACTAATGAAAAATTACTTAGTTTAGGAGTACAAGAGATAAATTCAAATATTACTTTATATAATCTAATAAAAAGACCTGAAGTAAAACTAGAAAAGTTACAAAGTTTTTTAGATAAAGAATATGATATAGATATACTTGAACAAGTAGAAATAAATATCAAATACGAAGGATACATAAAAAAAGCATTAGATGAAGCATCAAGAATGGTAGATTTGGATAATAAAAAAATACCTGATGATATAAACTATGACAAAATACACAATTTAGCTAGTGAGGCAAAACAAAAATTAAAAGAAATTAGACCTACATCAATAGGACAGGCCTTAAGAATTAGTGGAGTAAATCCTGCTGATATATCACTTATTATGGTATATATAAAAAAGGAGTATTTCTATGAATCAAAGTGAATTTAAAAGTGAAGTAAAAAAACTTGGAATAGATGTAACAGATGAAAAGTTAGAAAAATTAGAAAAATATTATGAATTAATTATAGAATATAATAGTTTTATGAATTTAACTGCTATTACTAAAAAAGAAGATGTATATTTAAAACATTTTTATGATTCACTTACTATTTCAAAAGTAATAGATCTAAATAATGTAGAAAGTTTATGCGATTTAGGAAGTGGTGCAGGATTTCCTGGAATAGTACTTAAAATTTTTTATCCAAATTTAAAAATAACTTTAATAGATTCATTAAATAAAAGAATAACATTTTTAAATAAAGTTATAGAAAAGTTAAACTTAAAGGATATAATAGCAATTCATACAAGAATAGAAGACTATTCAAAGAATAATAAAGAATTATTTGATGTAGTGACTGCTCGTGCGGTTGCGCCCCTTAATATACTACTTGAACTTGGAATAAATCTAGTAAAAGTAGGATCATATTTTATTGCTATGAAAGGTAATTTAGAAAGTGAGCCAAATTTTAATAATGCAATTGATAAACTAAATTGTTCGAAAGAAAATGTTATAGAGTTTAAATTACCTATTGAAAATAGTAATAGAAGTTTGATAAAAATAATAAAAAATAATTCTTGCTCTAAATTATTTCCCAGAGAATACAATGTGATAAAAAAAGAAGCCTTTGTAAGGCTCTTATTTTTTGACTAAAATTATTTCACGCTAAAATTATTTCCCAAAATATTTCCCAAACTTATTGCATTATTTTTTTAAATGTTGTAGAATGTATATAGAAGAATAAAAGGAGGTATTTCATGTTTGACAATTTGTCCAGAATAATAGACATAGATATAAATGATATCTTGCCAAATAGATTTCAACCGAGAATACAATTTGATGAAGAAGAAATCCTCGAATTATCAGATTCTATTAAAGAACACGGAGTAATACAACCGATTGTAGTAAGGCAAGTAGGAGATAAATACGAAATTATTGCAGGAGAAAGGAGATATAAAGCAAGTGTTTTAGCTGGAAAAGAAACAATACCTGTAATTATTAGAAATTTAAATGATAAAGATAGTGCTGAAATAGCTTTAATAGAAAACGTACAGCGAAAAAATTTGACTCCAATAGAGGAAGCATTATCAATAAAGAAAATACTTGATATGGGGTATATAACACAAGAAAATCTTGCAGTTAAGTTAGGTAAAAGTCAATCTTCAATTGCTAATAAGATAAGACTGTTAAATTTGACTGATGAGGTTCAAGAAGCACTACTTGAAAATAAAATATCCGAGCGCCATGCAAGATCACTTCTAAGAATTGATTCTAGTAAATTGCAAAATCAGATGCTTAATAGAATAATAAATGAAAGATTAACAGTAAGAAGAACAGATGAAGAAATAGAAAAATTAAAAAATTCAAATAATGAATATGAATCAAATGATTCACACAGAATAATAGAAAAAGGGGAAATGAATATGAATGAAAATAATATGTTTGGAATAAATAATGTTCCACAAAATCCACAACAAAATTTTGATGTTTTTGGAGCAGGTCAACAACAACCTGTAACTCCAAGTCAACCAGTGCCTCAAAGCACTCCAAGTAGTACGACAAACTTTGATATCTTTGGAAGCACAAACGCACAACCAAGTGCGCCAAGTTTTGATATGTTTAAGGAACCAGTACAGCCTAGTGTTACTAAAGTTTCGCAATCACCAGAGCAGGTACCTCCAATGGGACCAGTTCCAGAAGTAAATAATAATGGAATTGTAATGCCAAGTATCGAGTCAGTTCCAATGATGCAAGTAAATCCTGAAGTACAATCTACACCAACATTTAATTTTCCAAATAGCGATGTATCAATGCCATCTGTATCAACAATTCCAAGTGCAGTTCCACCTGTTGTTGAAACAAATTTAAATATAAACACTCAGGTACCTCAATCAAGTGTAGAGCCTGTAGTGCCATCATTTGATTTACCAAACAAGGATTTACAAACTCCTTCATTTGGAACTCCATCATCTACTGAAATGCCAATCAGTGGAAACCAATTTGACATGAATAATATGGGATCAACATTTAAAACTCCACAATCAGAGGTTTTACCAAGTGTTCCAGTGCAAGAAGCATCTCCAATTCCGCAGATGTCACCAATAATGGAAAATCCTCAAGTTGATAATCCTTCTCAAATGACACAACAATCAGAAAATTTATTTACTTTTGGTAATTTAGATACAAAACCAACAGAACAACAACCAACGTCTACGATTCCAGAATTTAAAATGCCTGAACCAATTATAGTTACAGATTATTCAAAACAATATGATCCTGTAATGCCACAAACACAAGAACAACCAATTCCTAAAGTAGATTTTAAAGAAGTAGTAAATGCAATTAGGGAATGTTCAAGCAAAATAGAACAATATGGATTTAAAATAGATGTAGAAGAATATGATTTAGCAAATCTATATCAAGTAGTATTTAAAATAGAAAAATAAAGAATGATTATTCGTTCTTTTTTTTCTTACCATTAAGTCAATCCATATAAATATCATCAAAACTTTAAAAGGTATTATTAGAAAATATAAGTTTATTATTATTTCAACAATTAATTTTAGCCCATAACAAGACCCTTGCAAGACAATTTTACGCAGAGTTTAAAGAGTTATCCCCTGAAAACCACGTATGCTATTTTATAAGTTATTACGATTATATAAAAGTGTACTTTAAATTTAATTTAAATTTGCAAAAAATGTCATAAAATATTTTTTTTGCAAACTAATCATCAAAACTTTACAAATGAGTTTTTTTGTGATATTATTATGTTGGTGATGAAAATGATAATAAGAAAAGAATATTTAAATAAAATGATTGCTGCAAAAGATACTGAGTTTATAAAAGTAATAACTGGTGTTAGAAGAAGTGGAAAATCAACTTTACTTATGATGTTTAAAGAATATTTATTAAATAGTGGTATAAAAGAGGAAAAAATAGTATATATTAATTTTGAATCTGCTAAGTATGATGATATAAAAAACTATAAAGATTTATATTCATATGTTAAAGATAAAGTAAAGAATAAAAAAATATATTTGTTATTAGATGAAGTACAAAATGTAGATATGTGGGAAAAGGCAATAAATTCGTTTAAAGTTGATTTTGATATAGATATTTATATTACAGGATCAAATGCATATTTATTATCCTCTGAATTATCGACTTTGCTTTCTGGAAGATATATAGAAATAAAAGTTTATCCATTATCTTTTAAAGAATTTTTAGAATTTAATAATTATGATAGAGAAAATATAGAAAGTAAGTTTAATGAATACTTAAAATATGGTGGTCTTCCTGCAATAACACTAATAAAAGATAATAATGATTTAGTATTATCATATTTAAACGATATATATAATACTATTGTAAAAAAAGATATAATAGATAGAAATAATATAAAAGATACCGCATTACTTGAAAATATAATAAAGTATTTATCTAATAATATTGGTAGTAGTGTTTCTTCTACTAAAATAAGTGATTATTTAAATAGTAATAAGATCATAGAAAAGTCTAACCATCAAACTATAGATAACTATTTAAATATGCTAGAAAAATCATTTATAATGTATAAAGCAGATAGAACAGATATTAAGAGTAAATCATTACTAAAAACACTTGGTAAATATTATATATCAGATACAGGAATAAGAAATATTATATTAGGTTTTAGAAACATCGATGAGGGACATTTACTTGAAAATGTTGTATATTTAGAACTTTTAAGAAGAGGTTATAGAGTTAACATCGGTAAATCAAATGAATATGAAGTAGATTTTGTAGCAAAAAATCCTAATGACATAAATTATTATCAGGTAACAAAATCTATATCAAGCGATGAAGTAAGAAATAGAGAACTTAGAAGTTTGGAAAGTATAGATGATAATTATGAAAAGATAATATTAACTATGGATAGAACAATAAATAATGATTTTAATGGTATAAAGGTTAAAAATATAATAGATTGGTTATTGGACGAATAAAATAATAAATTTATAGGATAATAATTATAGAAAATTTGGACACGAATTTTATAATTAACGAGTTAATTTCATAAATTGAAAAATTGGTAAAAAAATAAGATAAGGTAACTTGAAAATGTTACCTTGTTTTGCTCTTAAATAAGTGATAAAATAGTATTACTATATGTTGTTTAGTGTTACTAAATGTTACGAATTAAATTTGTGGCCGAGATGTGTGGCCGACCAAAAAACACCAAAATTTTAAAAAAAATATGAAATAGGCCACGAATTTTGGTAAAAAAGTTACGAATTTTGTGGTTGATAATGTTCGCATGAAAGGAGGCATTATGTTTAAAATTCATTCAAATTATAGCCCAGCAGGAGACCAACCTGAAGCAATAGAAAAACTAGTTGATGGAATTAACAGGGGTGAGAAAAGCCAGGTTTTACTTGGGGTTACGGGTAGTGGTAAAACATTTACGATGGCAAATGTTATTGCTCGAGTAAATAAACCTACATTAATTTTAGCCCATAATAAAACTCTTGCAGGACAACTTTACGCAGAATTCAAGCAGATATTCCCTGAAAACCACGTATGCTATTTTATATCTTATTACGATTATTATCAACCAGAAGCATACGTTGCTAAAACAGACACATACATAGAAAAAGATGCTGCCATAAATGATGAAATAGATGAACTTCGTCATGCTGCAACTGCTGCATTAATTAACTATAATGATGTAATAGTTGTTGCTTCAGTATCGTGTATATACGGTATTGGAGAAATGGAAGAATATGAAAAGAAAATGCTTAACCTAGAAGTAGGACAAACTATTAAAAGAGAAGAAATATTAGAAAAATTAGTAGACATGTTATATGAGAGAAACGATATAGATTTTAAAAGAGGAACTTTTAGGGCTAAAGGAGATATAATAGATATAATTCCTGTAGGAGAGCACTCTAAAGGAGTTAGACTAGAACTTTTTGGCGATGAAATAGACTCTATAAAAGAATTTGATCCACTTACAGGAAATATAACTGCTAATAAGAAAACAATCGCACTTTTTCCTGCTAGTCATTTCGTAACTAGTCCAGAAAAACTTAAAATAGCAATTGAAAATATAAGAAAAGAACTAGATGAAAGATTAGAGTATTTTAAAGAAAATAATAAACTATTAGAATATCAACGTCTAAGTGAAAGAACAAATTATGATATGGAAATGCTAGAAGAAACAGGATTTTGTAGAGGAGTAGAAAACTACTCTAGACCACTCGCATTAAAAGAGCCAGGGGCAACACCAACAACTTTAATAGATTTCTTTAAAAAAGATTTTTTGATGTTTATAGATGAGTCGCACGTAACACTCCCACAAGTAAGAGGGATGTATAATGGTGATAGGGCTCGTAAAGAAGTATTAGTAGAGTATGGATTTCGCCTTCCAAGCGCACTAGATAATAGACCTTTAAAATTTAATGAATTTGAAGAAAAAATAAATCAAGTTATATATGTCTCTGCAACTCCAGGAGATTATGAACTATCAAACTCTAAAAAGCCAGTTGAACAACTAATAAGGCCAACAGGATTACTTGATCCACAAATAGAAGTACATTCGACTAAAAATCAAGTAGATGATTTAGTAGAAGAGATAAACAAAAGAAGTTCAAAAGGTGAAAAAGTATTAGTTACAACTTTAACAATTAGAATGTCAGAAGAACTAACAGAATATTTAAAAGGATTAGATATAAAAGTTGCATATCTTCACTCAGAAATAAAGTCACTTGAAAGATTAAAAATAATAAGAGATTTAAGACGTGGTAAATACGACGTACTTGTCGGTATAAACTTGCTTAGAGAAGGTCTTGATATACCAGAGGTTAGTTTAGTTGCTATAATGGATGCAGATAAACAAGGTTTCTTAAGAAGTGAACGTAGCCTAATACAAACAATAGGTAGAGCTGCTAGAAACGCAAACGGTAAAGTTATAATGTATGCAGATGAGATAAGTGAGTCTATGGAATATGCAATTAAAGAAACTAATAGAAGACGTGAAATACAAGAAAAATTTAATAAGGAACACGGTATTATTCCTAAAACAATAACTAAAGAAATATCTGATATAGTATCTAATGACATAGATGAAAAATTAGATAACAAGAAAGAAAAAATGAGCGCACAAGATAAAGCAAAACTTATGATAAGACTAGAAAATGAAATGCAACAGGCTGCTAAAAATCTTGACTTTGAAAGGGCCATGGAACTTAGAGATATTTTATTTGAATTAAAAAGCGAATAGGTATATAATATTAAGTAGGTGAGAGCATGAAAATAAATAAATATTTAGATTGGCTTATACATATGATAGGGTATGCGTTAGTACTTATTACTGTATCTGTTATATTTAAAAAAACAGTAGTAATTGATAACTCATATTATGGATTATGGGGACTTATAGCAGTTATAATAATATTTATACTAAATAGAACGATAAAACCTTTACTCGTTTGGATGACATTACCCCTTACCGCACTTACTTTAGGACTTTTTTATCCACTTATAAATATATTAATATTAAAAATTACTGATTTTATACTTATGGATCACTTCGATATACATGGAACTATATTTCTATTTATAGTTTCTATAGTTATATCTATTATGAATGCATTTATGGATAATATAATAATAGATACACTGCTTAAAGGAAAGAAAAGATGAATCCGGTATTATTAGATTTAGGATTTATTGAGATAAGATGGTATTCAGTATTAATATTAATAGGATTTATAATAGGGTATTTTCTAGTCATAAATAGGTGCAAAAAAAAAGGACTAGATGTATCAGTAATATCAGATATGTGCTTTTACTTAATAATAGTATCATTAATAGGAGCAAGACTTTATTACTGTTTGTTTCAATATAAAGATTATACTAATATAATTGATATATTCAAAGTATGGGAAGGTGGCCTTGCTATACACGGAGGTATAATAGCAGGAGGATTATTCTTATATTTCTATACTAAGCATAAAAAAATAAATTTTCTTGAAATATTAGATATATTCGCACCTGCCTTAGTTTTAGGACAGGCTATAGGTAGATGGGGTAATTTCTTTAATGGAGAGGCTTTTGGTGGTAAAATAGATGTATCAGTACTTGAAAAGTTTCACTTGCCAAAGTTTATAATAGATGGAATGTATTTATTTGAAAATGGAGAATATGCATATAGAATACCCACTTTCTTAATAGAGTCAATTACTTGTTTATTAATATTTGTAGTACTTATGATTATAAGAGATAGAAAAAATATAAAAAACGGTCAAGTAACTGCTATATATTTATTACTATATGGAATAGAAAGATTTTTTGTAGAAGGACTTAGAACTGATAGTTTAAGGCTTTTAAACTTTAAAGTAGCTCAAATAGTTTCTATAGTAATGATTATATGTAGTATATATTTGTTTTTAAGACCGTATATAAGAGGTAAGATGTATGATAAACAAAAACTGGGACGTAGTCCTAAAAGATGAATTTAAAAAGGATTACTTTAGAAAATTAGGAATATTTGTTAAAAGTGAGTATAAAACAAAGACAATATTTCCACCTTATCAAAACATATTTGATGCACTAAGATTTACTGATTATGATGAGGTTAAAGTAGTAATACTAGGACAAGATCCATATCACGGATTAGGTGAAGCACATGGACTCTCATTTTCTGTTAGGGAAGGTGTTTCAATGCCTCCATCACTTCAAAATATATTTAAAGAATTATATAATGATTTAGGAATTAAAAGAAATAAAAGTGATTTAACTGATTGGGCTAAAGAGGGAGTATTACTTTTAAATTCGATAATGACAGTTGTTAAAGATAAACCTTTATCTCATAAAGATAAAGGTTGGGAGATATTTACAGATACTATAATATCTAAATTAAATGAAAGAAAAGATCCTGTTATATTTGTTCTTTGGGGGAGTTTCGCACGTAGTAAAAAAGAATTAATTACAAATTCTAGACATAAAATAATAGAATCAGTTCACCCATCTCCTCTTTCTGCAAACCGTGGATTTTTTGGGAGCAAACCATTTAGTAAAATAAATAAATATTTAATTGAAATGAAAAAAGAAGAAATAAAGTGGTAATTCTTCTTTTTATTTTATTTTTTTATATATTTTTAAAAGTATTGGATATAAAGTCTTAATAGGTTTATATATCCAAGATGTAGGAAGATCATATTCTCCAATAAATTCCATAATTCTTCCATTAAACTTTTGTTTAAATATTGTTAAATGATCGTTTAAATTTCCATCAACGCCACCTAAATTACAATAGTGACAATTTTTATCCATTGAAAATTTAATCATTTCAAATACTAATCCATCTGATACGTGTAATTTATTTAAGAATGAGTTATTGCCTGCATAAATATATTCACTTACTTTAATACCTTCTTTATTTTTTGGAAGTAACAATAGTCCAGTTGATAGTGTAGTAGTATTTCCGTGCTCTTTGATTAAGTTTTTAACTTCTTCTATTTCCTCATCTTTGCCGTTATTTTCTTTTAAAAATTCCAAATATTTATTCAAATCAATATTACCATAAAATATATAAGCTCTATTCTTAAAGTTGTTTAAAATCTTAACAAAATAATCTTTATTTCTTAAATTTATATTTTGTTTTTTTTCAGTTATTTTCAGTAATTTTATAAACCTGTCAAGATTATTAATATCATCAGTTATTTCAAAAGTGATTCCTCTTTTTTCATGAAAATCGCCTAAATAGTATTTAACTTTACTTTTATAAGTTTTAAGTAACTCATCTAAAGATAATATTTCGTTTTCCTTATTGCAAATAGGTGCAAATACATTATATTGAGGTTGAAGTGAGGTATGCATATCTTTTTTTACTCCTCCATAAACATATCCTAATTTTAATAAATTATTATGTTTAATTTCATGATTAAAAGAATAATTGTGTTCAACATCTTCATCTTTAAAACTATTATCGCTTAAACAAAAATTAGGATCTATTTTAACTACATATGCTTTATTATCACGCGCTAACTTTTTAATATTAATGGTCATTTCCTTTAAATATTCAAAATTGGTAAAGTCAATTAAATAGCCTCTTGGAATATAAAAAAGTTTAATATTTGCAAATACTTTTTTTACTAAAACTAAGCATACTCCAACAAGATTTTTATCTTTATATAAACCGCAATGGAAAAATCCCCAATTATCTTTAATATTTGCCCAATTATAATCTTGCATAAAACTTGCCATAGAGTAATTTTCTACAAAATTATCATATTCTTCCTTAGGTAAATCACTTTTAAATGTATACATTTTATCCCAACTTTCCTTATTTATTATACCCTAAAGAATAATTTTTTACAACTAAAAACACCGAATCAACTTGATTACGGTGTTTTCTAACCGAAAAGATTAGAGTATACACCTAACCTGACAAATCAAATGTATCTCTTTTTTTATTATATGAAGTTTCCTTCACTGAATACATTATAATATAAATTTCACTTATTGTCAAACCTTTTTCTTAATCATTTACTTGTTAAAAACAATAAAAGATAGTATAATACTAATATAGAGGTGACACATGAAAAAAAATACATTAATGGAAGGTGCGATAATTGCAACTATTGGAATAGTTATAGTAAAAGTAATTGGACTACTTTATGTTATACCATTTAATGCAATAATTGGTGAACAAGGCGGCGCACTTTATGGATATGCTTATAATATTTATATGCTATTTTTATCTATATCTAGTGCAGGATTTCCTTTTGCGATTAGTAAACTAACGAGTGAATATAATGCTTTAGGCTATAAAAAGGCAGTAAAAGATACATATAAATTGTCACTTAAAATAATATCAGTAATATCTGCCTTAATATTTATACTTTTATTCTTATTTGCGCCAAATATTGCTAGATTAATAATAGGTAATGCAGAAGGTGGTAATACAATATCTGATATTGCATTTGTAATTAGAATGGTATCTTTTGCAATTCTAGTAGTGCCATTTTTAAGTGTTACCAAAGGTTTTTTACAAGGATATAAATATATTTCTCCGACAAGTGTAAGTCAAATAATAGAACAAATAGTAAGAGTAATAGTAATATTACTTGGAAGTTTTTTGGCTCTTAAAATATTTAATACAGATTTAAAAACAGCAGTAGGAATTGCTGTTAGTGGTGCGTTTTTTGGTGGAATATTTGCTTATATATATTTAAAAATAAAGATTAAAAAATCAAAATTACTTCCTAAGGAAGAAGTTAAAGATAAAAAAGAGATAAGTAAAAAAGAAATAATAAAAAAAATACTTTATTATTCAATTCCATTTATAATAATTAGTTTAATATATAATCTTTATAACACTGTAGATATGATTCTCGTATCAAGAACTATGAATGATATATTAAAACTTCCAGTTAGTGTAACAGAATCAGTAGTTAGTATATTCACAACTTGGGGAGTTAAACTAAATAATATAATACTTGCAATTATAACAGGTCTTACTACAAGTTTAATACCAAATATTGTTAGTAGTTTTACTAAAGGGGATATGAAAGATGTAGATAGAAAATTTAATAAGTCTCTTCAGTATATACTATTTATAATGGTACCATGTACATTATTCTTATCATTCTTAGCAGAACCTATTTGGACTTTATTTTATGGAGAAAGTACATATGGCCCTATAGTTTATAAAGTATTTGTGTTCTCAGCATTATTTGGAGGTTTTTATTCAGTAGTTGTAAATACACTTCAAGGACTTAGTAAATATAAACTTGTAATAACAACAGTATTAATTGGATTATTCTTAAATACAGTACTAGATGTACCAATGATGTTACTTGTATATAATCTAGGATTTGAGGTTAGTTATGGCGCAATACTTGCTGCAGTTATTGGATATAGTGTATCTGTTATAATTTCTCTTGTAGTACTTCATAAAAAATATAATTTTAGTTTCAAAGATACTAAAAAGAGATTACCAGGATATATAATTAGTTATCTTGCATTTGAAATAGTAATAATTATTTTAAAATTTATAATACCAACAAATCTTAACAGTAGACTTATACAAATACCAATACTTATGGCATTTGGAATAATAAGTTTTGGAATATATCTATTTATCAACTATTATAACGGTAATCTTACTAATTTATTTGATTTTAAGAAAGGAAGAAAAAATGAAAATAGGAATAGCTAATGACCATAGAGGGGTCAAAACAAAACAAATATTGATGAAATATTTAACTTCTAAAGGATATAATGTAGTTAATTACGGAACTGATACTATAGAGAGGGTAGATTATACTAAATACGGATTTTTATTAGGAGAAAAAGTTGCTATAGGAGAGGTTGATTTAGGTATTGCAATATGTGGTAGTGCGATAGGTATATCAATTGCTTGCAATAAAGTTAAAGGAATTAGATGCGGTAAAATTAATACAGTTGATGAGGCAATACATGGGCGTGAAAGAGATTTTATTAACATAGTTGCAATATCAGGTGAAGCAGATATTGAATTAAATAAAAAAATAGTAGATGCATTTTTAGAGTCAAAAGAGAATTTAGAAGATCCTGCTTATAAAAAAAGAGTCGAACAAATAAAGGAATATGAAAATGCTTAAGGTAATACTATATATTGTAATGTTTATGAGTTCGATTTGGGCACTAGGAGGATTAGATTTAAATAGATTTTTTAAGCAATCTAAAGTACTAGAAGCACGTATGATATATTTAATGCTTGCTATATCAATTTCATATTTAACAACAAATTTCTTATATGATATATTTATGAATTTTCAAATAATTAAGTAGTATGTTTTTTTAAGGAGATGGTATCTTGATAAAAAAAATACTACTTTTTTCATTCTTAATAATTATAATTCCTTTCATAGTGGTTACTATATTTATTAGAGATGATGAAGTAACTTTTAATTTTTCTAGTAATAGTGTTGTTAGAGTATATAGAAGTGGTACAAATGTTATAGATGATGTACCAATTGAAGATTACATAGTTGGAGTACTTGCAGGAGAGATGCCAGTAGAATTCAGTAAAGAAGCCTTAAAAGCGCAAGCAGTAGCGGCTAGATCTTATGTAATGACACAAATAGAACGTAATATTAAAAATGATTATGATGTAATAGATACAGTAACAAATCAGGTGTATTTAGATAAAGAACACCTAAAGTCTGTATGGAAAGAAAACTTTACAGATAACATTAATAAAATAAAAACAGCAGTATTAGAAACTAAAGGTGAATATATTGCTTACAACGGAAAAGTTGCAGAAGCACTATTCTTTTCAACAAGTCCTGGAGTAACTGAAAATAGCGAAGATGTTTTTTCAAATAAAGTAGCATATCTTAGAAGTGTAGATAGCGAGTATGATTCTATATCTCCCGTTTATTCCATAAGTACAACCTTTACACTAGAAGAATTTTATAAAAAATTAAATCTAAGTTATAGTGATGACTTAAAAATAGAAGTAACTGATAAAACATCGACAGGAAGAGTAAAAAAAATAAAAATAAATGATAAGGAATTTAGTGGAAGTACAGTTATGTCTAAGTTAAATTTAAAATCGACATTTTTTGAAATAATAAGAGAATCTAGTAACATAACAGTTAAAACTAAAGGATATGGACACGGTGTTGGAATGAGTCAATATGGAGCAGAAGGGATGGCAAGAGAAGGTTATAATTATCAAGATATATTAAAACATTATTATACAGGTATTGAAATAAAAAAATTTTAAAATTAAGTATAAAAAAAAATATTTTGTTCACACTTAAAAATGAGGTGAATGAAATGAAAAGAAGATTAAAACGCTCAGTTGTTTATGTGTTATATGGAATATCTTTTATGCTACTTGTTGGTGGAATTGCAATATTGGGATTTGCTACTACAAAAACCAATTCAGAACAAACTTCTTTTGTATCTAAAGGAATACTTGATTATGAAGAAAATATACCTGTAGTTAATACGGGTGTCAAAATTATAAGACCTTATATAGATAACGAAATAAAAATCGTTAAAAATTTCTATGATTATCAAGCAGAAGCAAGTGAACAAGAAAATTCTTTAATATATTATGAAGGAACATATATGCAAAGTAGTGGAGTTTCATATTCTAAAAATGATTCTTTTGATGTAATAGCAATACTAGATGGAGTTGTAAAAGAAGTGAAAGAAGATGAAACTTTAGGAAATGTAATAACTATAGAACACTCAAATGGAATAACAAGCGTATATCAAAGTATTAAAGATTTTGCAGTAAAAGTAAATGATCCTGTAGTTGCAGGTCAGACAATAGCAAAAAGTTCTACATCTAATATATCAACTGAATTAGAAAATCATTTATACTTTGAATTAATAATAGATGGTATTTGTGTTAATCCTGAAGATTATTACGATAAATCAATTGATGAATTATAGGGCAATGCCCTTTTTATGTATAAACGTTAAACCATTATATATAATTAATTAGAGGGGTGTTAAATGAATTCATTAATTATCAAAAGAGTAATGGATGAGGCAAATTATATGAAAGAAACAAAAAAAACAATAAGAGAGATTGCTAAAGTGTTTGGTGTATCTAAAAGCACTGTACATAAAGATTTACATGAAAGATTAACTACTATAGATCATAAACTTTTTATTGAAATTGATAGTATTTTAAAATATCATATAGATATAAGACATATAAGAGGTGGACAGTCAACTAAAAAAAAGTATAAAAAATACGTTTAGAACAATTAAAATGTGGTAAAACATGGTATAATATAAATAGATTGAAGGTGATTATGTGTTTGCTAAAGATATAGGAATAGATTTAGGTACTGCTAATGTATTAATCTATGTTAAGGGACAAGGAATAGTTTTAAATGAACCTAGTATTGTTGCAATTGATTCAGATACAAAAAAGGTACTAGCAGTTGGAAAACAAGCAAGAGAAATGCTTGGTAGAACTCCAGGAACAGTACAAGCAATAAAACCATTAAAAGATGGTGTAATAGCAGATTTTGAAATAACAGAGATGATGCTTAATAGTTTTATAAGAAAAATAAATGGTAAAAGTTTTTTGTCTAGGCCAAGGATACTCATATGTTGCCCATCAAATATAACTCAGGTTGAAAAGAATGCTATTAAAGAGGCTGCAGAAAGGACTGGAGCAAGAAAAGTTTATTTAGAAGAAGAACCAAAAGTAGCAGCAATAGGAGCAGGACTTGATATATCAAAACCTAGTGGGAATATGGTAATAGATATAGGTGGTGGTACTACAGATATAGCAATATTATCTTTAGGCGATATAGTAACAAGTGAGTCCATTAAAGTAGCAGGAAATACTTTTGATTCAGATATTATTAAATATATAAAGGATAAATATAAATTACTTGTTGGTGATAGAACTGCAGAAGACATAAAACTAGAAATAGGGTCAGTATATCCAGAAGGTAGAAATGATAAAATGGAAGTAAAAGGAAGAGACTTAGTAACAGGTCTTCCTCATACTATAACACTTTGTAGTGAGGAAATAGAAGAAGCCCTAAGAGAGAGTGTTTATACAATTATACATTCTATAAAAAACGTTTTAGAAAAAACTCCACCAGAACTTTCAGCAGATATAATAGATAAAGGAATAATAGTAACAGGAGGAGGCGCATTAATTCATGGCTTTGACAATTTACTTGCGCACGAATTAAAAGTACCTGTTTTTGTAGCAGAAAGTCCTCTTACTTGTGTAGTTGAGGGAACAGGAATATTACTAGATAATATACATTTATTAGAAAATAAGTGAGAACTTATTTTTTTGTTACGCCAAATAATTATTTTATAAAAATAAATATATTAATATTTAAATCCAAACAAAAAATAAGAACTGGATAAACCAATTCTTACTACCTATGATATTGTTTTTTATAAATTGCTTTAATCATTCTTTACACGGTCTTTATAGTATTTCTACTTACCCTGGTGTATTTTTATTATGTTCAATATAGTGTAAAATATTAAGTAAGTTATTAATTATTATGTGTAAAATTCAATTTTCATGGTACAATTAATATAGAAGGTAAATAGAATTGCATGAATATAAACATCTTTTACTTTGATTATGATTTCGTTAGTTACAAAAAGTGAGATGATTTAATATGAATGAAAATTATGTAAAGGTAGTAAATAAAATATATAAAGAGATGGAAAATAATATAGATATTATTAAATATTGGTTTGAAATTGATAATAAAAAATTAGATAAACAAAGATTATTTAAGTATGAAAAATTTGATTTCAGTCAAGTATTAGATACACAAGCAGATATATATGTTTTTGTTAATAAAATGATAAATAACATTTTATATGGAAAAAGTTTTCAAGTTAAAAATTTAAATTATCTTGAATTAAATTTTGTTTCTTTAGCAAATATTGTAATAGCTGATTATAATAATTCTTATTTAAAAGGTGAAGATGTAGATGAATGCAATTAGAAAAAAAATATTAATAAGTTCTTTAAATATTAATTATAGATTTAATAGATCTTTATCCAAAATATTATCTATATTTACAAAAAATGATATTTTAGATAGTATAAATTCCGATGCTCTATTGAAAATTCTTTTAAAAATGATAGAAACACGTGAATTTTTTGATGTTTATGATGAATTATATGAAATAGAACCTATAATTAGTAGTTTAAATAATGATCAAAAAAGGCAATTTTACGAAAAAATAATAAGATCACAAAACCCACCAATTGACTTGTTTTCTGATTATTCTGTTATGTCTGATTGTACTGTTGAAGTTTTAGGAGAATTATTATATGATATTGATTTTTTAAATTGTCTTCCTAAAAGTGGTGATTTTATAAAATTTCCTATTGGTATAAGTAAATTAAGCGATTGTAGAAATCAAATGGATATTTTAAAAATAATAAATAATAAAGATTTATTCACTTTTTATAGTAAATATACAGATTTGTTACGAAATGAAATTAATAATGTAAGCAATTTAAGTGAAGAACAAATTAAGCAATTGATAATCGATAAAAATTATTGGGCATTAAAGTATACTGATTTAAAATATGATGAAAGTTTTATTCAAAAATTAATTATGGATTGTCCAAAAGCAGCACCCGCAATTTTAAAAGAACTACCTGATTCAGTTAAAAATAGTAAAAATATCAAACTAGCTTTATTAATTTGTAAACGAGTTGATTTAATTGATGAAATGGAATTAAAAAAAGAAAATCTATATAATGCTTTTATCGATGAAATGAAAAATCAATTTCAAACAGGTGTATTAAAATGTAAAGATCTAAACATTGATGTTGTTTTGTATAGTATACTCGTTCGAGATATTGGTAGAGCATCAAAGGTTGATGGTGAATACATACGTGAGATATATGAAAATTGTACAGATGATGAGAAAAAAAATATTCGTCTTTCATATCCAAACTTAGAATTAGATGTTGAGTTAAAAAATGAAATAGAAAATATTTCTTTAAATAATTTAAATAGTAAAAAAATAAGAAATATATTATATTTAAATAATAAGGTTTTTAATCATAAAATTTCAGAAGAACAAATTGATTCGTTTATAAAAGAAAATTCTGTACTTGTTAACAAATTAATTCATATATCAAATTTTTATTCCTATGAAAAAATTGCAAATAATTTATATCATTCAA
Source organism: uncultured Bacilli bacterium (assembly GCA_947628685.1). Lineage (GTDB taxonomy): Bacteria > Bacillota_I > Bacilli_A > RF39 > UBA660 > UMGS1613. Next base: position 8,667 of record CANRAT010000010.1, on the reverse strand, counting down.
TTTGTAATGGTACAACTGATTTGTTTGAGTTTTTTCTTGACTCAGGCAAGGCAGAACTTGTTTGTATGTATTATATTACACCAGAACTTGTAAATAAATTAGGTAAAGAGTTAATAGCTCAAATAGCTATTTACCCAGAAAATTTTTATTTTCTGCTTACTTTGGAAAAAGAGGGAAAATTAGAACTTTATAAAGAATTAGTTAAAAAGTTTCAAAATGTGCCAATAGATAAAGTGAGAGTTAATAATACATTAATATACTCTTGCATAGCTTTTCCCAACTTAATAAAAAAATTATTAGAAACAAATAGTTTAAATTATGAAGAAATATTAAATATAACACAAAGTCCTACAATTGTTTCTATTGATAATTTAAATTCTATTGAAGAGTATTATCAAGTATTACAACAATTTTGTGATAAAAATATAAGTACAACTACAAACATATCAGTTTTAAAAGAATTAATATGTCAACGCTTTTTTAGAACAAGTTTTAATTACGTTTTAGAATTTTATAATTCTTTTAAAGATAGTGTACATAACATTAAAGATGATCAAGTAAAGCAATTATTAAATAAAATAGAAAACATAATCAATAGTGACAACTTAGAGCAGTTAAAAAGCATATATTTTGATATATTAAATAGCAATTTAACCAATAATTTTACTAATCTTTTGAATTTAACAAATATTTTAAAAGAAGAAGTAATAGGAACAATTGCTAAAGGTGATTATAGCAATGTATCTGAAGTAATTGATATGACAGGTAAAAATTTTGAAATGCTTGTGCATGTGGTAGGGGCGTATGGGGCAACAATTCCCGCTGATAACATGTATGAATCTTGGAATTCCAATTTAGTAATAGAAAATACAGGTATTTGTACATCTCTTCTAAATGACAATTATTTTGGCCATGCTAAGAGAGATAAAAATAGTGTTATCTTTGGTTTTAGTAGTGTATCTGCTTTAGATGTCCAGATGATGGCGACATATGATCTTTCTTCAAATGCTTACGGTATGAAAAGTAATAGTTTTAGGAGCAGTTCATATTTATCACCTAGTGATTTATTAATTAATTCTAGATCACCTCATAATGAGGTAGTTATTAATCGTAATTTAACTAATGGGCAAAAGCGTCAGCCAGATTATATTTTATGCTTTGATACTATAAATAGAGAAAGTAAAAGGGCAAGTAAACAATTTGGAATACCAATAGTGTTTATAGATGTAAAAAAACATTTACAAATTAAATTACAAGAAATTGATGCATTAAAACAATCATTTGTAAGTACTCAATCAATTGAAATAATGAAGAAAATAATTAATATGCAAGAAACTATAAGATGTGGTTTACTAGCAAACAATGAAGATTTGGCTCAAAGTTTATTTAATTCAAAAAATATAACATCAAATATATTGTTTTTAATAGAAAATATTAAAGAATTAGAAACTTTAGATCAATTAGAAATAATACTTAATAGTGAAAAAGATAGATCTATAGATGAAGGTGATAATAAAAATATAGTATTTAGTGGAGATTTGGATTTAATTTTCGAACGATTAAATAAAAAGAGGCAAGAATTATCTGATTCAAAAGCACTTTTGGAATTTAAAAATGCAAGGGAAAACCAGAAGCAACAAGATCAAGTTATAAGAGAACAACAATTGACTAAGTTAGAAATCGTTGAAACTAAGGAAGGACATAGTTTAAAATGAGTGAAGAATTTAAAAATTCATTTGATAAATTAAGTATTAATGAAAAAAGAAATCAAATAAGTTCTGAATTAATTATTATTGGAGAGTTAATAAAAAATATAGAAAACAAATATAATATTCAAAGTGTATTAAATGTTAAAAATTATGATACAAACAAAAATAAAGAATTAACAGAAACAGAAATGTTAACATTTATATATGAAGATATATATAATATTCAAAGAGAATTGATTACTGTTATATCTGCATTCACTAGAAAATAAGTGAAAACTTATTCTTTTCTATTAAAATTATCATTATAATGTGAATAAAATAGACAATTATATATAAAATAACTTGTACTATAATAAAATAATTCAATTTTAATCGAATATTGTAATATATTATAATGTAACAATACAAAAACATTTGACTAAAAAAATATTTTTTGTTATAATCAAGTTGTTAGTAGTGAGGGAAGGAGTGAGTTTATGGAAAATAATACACAAAAAACTTCAAATGTAAATGGAATAATTGGTTTAGTATGTGGTATTGTATCTGTTGTTGTATTCTGGTTGCCATGGGTTAATCTTGTTTCATTAATACTTGGTATAGTAGGATTAGTATTTTCAGTAAAAGGTCGTAAGACTTCACCTGCTGGAAAAACTGGAATGGCAACTGCTGGATTAGTTCTTTCTATAATAGGAACAGTACTAAGCGGTATTGGATTTGTATCTTGTACATTATGTGTAACTTGTGCAGCATCTACAGCATCATCTTTACCATATTACTATTAAAATTACTATTAAAAGCCTTAGGGCTTTTTAATTTTCAAAAATATGATATAATAATGTAGGTGATTGAATGATACCTAATATTAATATAAATGGTAAAGAAATAACTCCTTATATAATAATGGCATTAATAGGAGCCTTTATTTTTGGAATTTTTGTATGTCATATAGCAAAGAAAAATAAAAAAGATGTAAATGATGTAATTATATTACTTTTAATAGCGGTTTTAGGAGTATTTATAGGCGGACATCTTTTATATGGAATTACTAATATGAATAGAATTGTATATTTAATAACTCATTTTAACAGACTAAGAGGATTTAAAGGTTTAATAGGTGAACTAGAAATTATATTTGGTGGACAAGTATTTTATGGCGGATTAATAGGAGGACTTATTGCAAGTTATATTTATATTTCAAAGAAGAAAATGGATAAAGAATTTTTCTTTGATATAGGGGCGGTTGCAATACCTTTATTTCATTTTTTTGCTAGGATAGGATGTTTTTTATCTGGATGTTGCTATGGCATAGAAAGCAAAATAGGATTTACTTATAAATACTCTTTAATAGAATCCGCAAATTTTGTTAATAGATTTCCTGTTCAATTAGTAGAGTCTTTTTGTAATTTACTTATATTTATTTTTATATACTTATTATATAAGAAAAACAAATTAAAGGGAAAATTAATATATTTATATTTTATAATATATAGTATTATAAGATTTATATTAGAGTTTTTTAGAGGAGATTATTATAGAGGATTCTTATTTGGATTATCTACTTCTCAAATAATTAGTATAGTTTTATTTATAACTGGTACTATAATGCTTATAAAGCAAAAAAAAATATCAAATGAATGATATTTTTTATTTTTTTGTATTTTTTTCTATATTACTTATCATTGTTAATAATTCATAAACTAATCTTAAAGCAACATTTCCGCCTAGTAAAAGTTTAAAAAATTGTGCGACATTAGTTGTTATGAATACGAATGAGTAAAGAGTTATAAAGATTGCAAATATAGGATAAGTAAATTTTAAAATTTCTTCTAATCCAAATCTTTTAAAACATAAGAAATCTTTAACTACACCCAAAAATCCGCTAGGTTTTTTCTTATTTCTTAGAAAAGTGAAGTATAAAGTTATACCACCTCCAAGTGATAAAACTATTACTATAATAGTCCATATTAATGCAAAATTTATATGCGCAAATGGATTAAAATAGGCATTTAATTCGTTTCCTAAATTCATAATATCCCTCCCTAAAAGAATTATAGCACTTATTTTAAAAAAAATAAATAAAAAATTAATCGTTTGTTTAAGTATATGCTATATTTTTTAATATATTAAATTAAATAAAAAAATGCCAACTAAGGCATTTAGTAAAAATTATCTAAAGATACTTAAATATTGATATTACAAATTTATTTCTTTTTAGTATTATCTTTATATTTTTCTAAATAAAAATCTCTGAGTTCTTTAAATCTATTGAAATGAACAACTTCTCTTTGTCTTAAAAATGAAAGTGGAGCGAGTAAATCTTGATCGTTAGTTAAATCCATTAAATGTTCATAAGTTGCTCTAGCTCTTTGCTCTGCAGCCATATCGCTAGTAAGATCAGCATTCCAATCTCCTGATGTTTCTATATACGCTGATGTAAATGGCACACCAAATGCATCTACAGGGAATAAGGCATGATCGTGTTCAACATATTGAGGTGTTAGTCCTGCTTCCATTAACTCTTTAACAGTTGCGCCTTTCATAAGTTGATATACCATCGTTGCAATCATTTCTACGTGAGCAAGTTCTTCTGTTCCTATATCATTAAGAAGTGCATATCCTTTTTCATCAGGCATAGTGTATCTTTGATTTAGATATCTCATAGATGCAGCAAATTCTCCATCAGGTCCACCTTACACCAAAAGGGACTATATAGCAAAAATATTACTTTATATTGTTGAAAAATAAACTTAAACTCCCGTTTTCATATTCAACCTTATCTATAAGTTCGTGAGCTATATCATATTTCTTTTTAATTTCTATTTTATCATCTGTTAATATATTGTAAACCTTTTTCAAATTCTCTTTTATTTCTGTTTTTTCCTCATTTTTATCTGTTTCTTTAAATTTACTTATTTTTTCTTGTAATGTGATCTTTTCAGTTTCTATAATTGATTTATTCTTTTTATATTCTTCTAATGTGTCTATTCCATTTATGTATGCATTTTTTATTCGTTCTTCTTTTTTTATAACAAATTCTAATTGATTTATAAGCATTTCTTTTTCCGGAATGATTTCTTTTTTAATACGTTTTGTTATTTTTATATTTATAGGATTAGCTATATATTGTTTTATTTCACCCAAAATAAGCTCTTTTACTTCTTCTATATCTAATTTATCACCCACGTCACAAGCCCCTTTATTATAGCCATTACAACGTAACTTTCCATCAGTTCTGATTAAAGTTTTTCCACATTTTTTACAACGTACTAATCCCATAACCCAGTCATAAGGATTACTTGAAGAAATTTGATGTGGTTTTCTAAATGTTCTAAATTTTTCTATTTTATCAGTCGCTAGTTGCCATATTTCTTCAGAAACAATTGGTGGATGACTTCCTTTTTTTATTATTGAACGATTATTATTATATAATTCTTCTCTAGTTAATTTCCCATCAGGAGTCCATCTAGTATATCCTTTATAAATTGGATTTAGTAAAATATAATTTATTGTTCTATTTTCAAACATACCTCCACGTTTTGTTTTAAATCCCAAAGAGTTGATATACCTAGCTAGTTCTAACATAGACATTTCGTCTTTTATAAATTTGTTATATATCATTTTTATAATGTTCGCTTCATCTTCTTTAATAACCAGTTGTCTATTGTTAATATCACCTGTCCAACGGTATCCAAAAGGTGCTACTGATAGATGTTTTCCTTCTTCTGCACCTTGAGTCATACCTCGTGTTACTTCTCCTGAAAGTCTAATAACATAGTATTCATCCATCCATTCAATAATACGCTCTATCAATGAAGCAAAAGGACCTAAACTATCTTCTGAAACATCTTCTGATACGCTTATTACATTAACATTATTTTTCTTTAATAAGCTTTTATAAACAATACTTTCTTCTTGGTTTCTAGCAAATCTTGAAAACTTCCAAACAACGATTGAATCAAATAAGTGCTCTTTTGATTTGGCATAAGCAACCATATTAATAAATTCCTTCCTCTTTTCAGCAGATTTTCCACTAACACCTTCATCTTCAATAAATATATAATTTAGGTCTATTTGCATATTGTGAGCCATAGCATACTTGTATATTGTTTTTAATTGTGATATTGGCGATAACTCTTCTTGTTTATTCGTAGAAACTCTTATATAAACTGCTATTATTGTAGTTGCAGATGTATTTATTAGAGATAGTCCTTCAGATTTAAGCCAACTTTTAAATTCATCTATTACTTTATTTTTCATCGTAACACTTCCTTTTTTTAAAATTCTATGTTACAATATATACGAAAAGTCCGTTACATTGTAACATTTATTTGTTATTTTGTAATTTAAAGTTTGGTAGACTTTGTGATTTTTCATTTATGACTTCGTGTTCCAGCACGAGGTCTTTTTGTTTAATTAATTTCATTTAATACTTTTTTAATATATTTTAAAGCAAATTTATTTTCTTGATTTTATTTTTCTAAAAAAATCTTTGAAAAAATTATGTATTCCAATTAAAATTGAAATTAGCAAAGGTGAAAGTAAGACTAATATTAGGATAAAGTCAGTTTTTGAAATACTTCCATGTTCATTATTGATTTCGTTTTTTTTCTTTGATGAATAGTGATTAACATTATTAGTACAACCATTATGTCCAGAACAACATCCAGTATGGCAAGTAGAACAAGTAGGACTTTCTGTACCATCATTGCAAATAATATTTGCTTTTATAATTGTAGGAAAAATCAGTAATAATATTGTTGATACGAGTATTATTTTTTTCATAATTGTTTTTTTAATCTATTTTGGTTCTCTTTTCTCTAGCAATTCCTACAACCTTTATAGGTAATTGTTCAACCTGCTCTTTACTAAACATCATAATATCATAAGCCATATTATATGGTTGTAATACTACACCTTGCTCATTTACTAATAATTTTTTAAATGTGCTTTCTGTTCCATTTATCATAATTGCACAGTCTTTACCGTTAAATAATGAAGTATCATTATTTTGCTCGAATATAACAATATCATTATCATCGTATTTTGGGAACATACTATCTCCACTTATTTTTAATCCATAAAACTTTTTATCTCCCTTAGTCCAGTCTTTTGGTATTTCTACATAATCTATAATATCAGATTGACTTTCTATCGGAATACCTGCTTTTATTGTTCCATAAACGGGGATTTTGATGACTTCTGAAGGTATATCAATAAATTCTGCATTATCAAATCTTAAATCTTTTATAAGCATATCGGGCAACGGAATATTTAATGCTTTAGCAACTTCTTCTACATTGTCTATTGATGGGGTAATCTCATTTGTTTCCCATCTCCCTATTGTAGATTGATTTACACCTACCAATTCTCCCAGTCTGCTTTTTGAAATTCCTTTATTTTCCCTTATAAACTTAAGGTTAGAAGAAAAATGATTGCTCATAATCTTGCCCCTCCTTGATATAATTATACCACTTTTTTTAAAAAAAACAATAAAATTTATGCTTTTTTGCATAAAAAGTATTGACATATGCGAATAAGCATAGTATAATTGGTTGTAGTTAGGAGGGATAAATTGAAAACTACAAGAGAACTTATAGCAGAAGAATTAAGAAGTTTAAGAGCAAGAGAAAAGATTTCTTTAGAAGCAATTGCAGATAAATCTAATGTAAACAAAGATACGATTTGGAGATATGAGAATAATCAAGTATCAATGCAAATAGATACTTTAGAAAAAATATTAGTTGCATATGGACAAGATTTTAACATTTTTTTTACAAAGATTTATGCGAATAAGCATAGTATGATAAAAGAAGAATAGAAAGGAGTATAAAAGATGGATAATAAATATTCAATTACTGAAAAAGGAATAATTCAAAATGAAATATGGTTTACTGAAAAGTTAATTTTAACTATTGGAGTAATAAATATTATATTTCAAATTATTTTGTTAGCCATATTGTTAATAAAGTTGTAATGAGTGAAACAATTATGGGACAAAAAATACTATTAAACAAAATTTTAAAAAATTCTTTCCTTTTATTAGAAAAATAATTTTTCCCATCAATCGTAGGATGATATAAACCTAATTCATTGTTCTCATGTTTTTCTATATAACCATTAGAAATTAAGAATTTAAGAATAGTTTGAGTTTGGTAAATATCAATATTACACATTTGAGAAATAGCTCTTTCTTCAATATAAAAATTAGAATTTTTATAAAATTTGTTTAATTGTTTTAAAACTTTTTTAGAGTTCTTATCTAGCATAAGATACACCTCCTGTCTATAAAACTATTATAGCATAGGAGAGTAAATAAAGGAAAAATAGAAAGGAGATGAAAAAGATTGCAAGAAATAATTCATTGGATTGTAGTTCTATTTATTGTTGTGTTTTTGGAATTTATTAGAATAAAGTTGCTTCCAAAGTTTATTAAATTCATTCGTTACAAGAAAATACTGAAAAGCAATAGAAGATAGTCCAAAAAGAATCACAAAGTAATCATTTTCTATTATGGCAATAATAATTGTAAAAATATTAAAAAAAGAGAAACTTGCTAAACAAATTAAATAAAAATGGAAATTATTTTTAATTTTGTACATATCTTTTTCTTTAATATTATTAGTATTTTTAAAAATTATTTTAAAAAGGGAAGTAAAACTAAAAAGTATTAGTTCGAGGACTAATCCTTGAAATAACCAATCGTAATTATTGAACATTAATTATTTTGCACCTCCTGTCTATAAAATTATTATAGCACAGGAGAGTAAATAAAGGAAAAATAGAAAGGGGATGATATTATAATTAACTATTTACGAGAATACTTTAATGAAAACAAAATTAGTCAATATGAAATAGCAAAAAAGACAGGTATAGCGAGAAGCAAAATAAATTTAGTATTAAATAATAAAAGAAAACTTACAGCCGAAGAATTAATAAATATAGCAATAGTATTTGATAT
>CANRAT010000009.1 GCA_947628685.1 uncultured Bacilli bacterium | reverse complement strand
TCAAAACTCAACAAACAAAAAACGTGCATTCCCTTTAAATATAAGGCTTTGCACGTTTTTGCTGTCAAACTCAAGATTATACATCAAATTAAAAATAAAAAAAAGAAAATTAATTCTTTTCTATAAAATATGCATAATATTCGTCAAATGTAATGTTGTTATTGTGTATATATTCTGCTACCTCAACCCCAACATAACGATAGTGCCATGACTCATATTCATATCCAGTAATATGTTCCTTACCCTTCGGATATCTTAAAATAAAACCGTATTTATATGCATTTTCACTTAACCACTTAAATTCATCAAATTCTTCAAATGTAGCCCCTGTTGAACCATATGTCTGTATATCTACTGCCATACCTGTTTGGTGTTCTGAAAAACCTGCTCTTGCAGCAATCTTATCTGCATATTCTTCACCTCTTGATGACTTATAATCATTATATACTTCATCTTGTTCTTCATAACTTCTATAAGATGAATTAATAATTAAAGTTAAACCTTCTTTTTTAGCGGCATTAAACATATTTAAAAATGCATTAAATGTCTCTTTAGTTAACATTTGATTTTCACCATAACTATATTGTTTACTAACACTCACCATATTATCTGAATTATAAGAATTATCCAAATAATTAAATTTATTAGTAAGCATTAGATGCCCTTTAGATAAATCGGTCTTTTTAGTATCGGAATACCACTCTTTATTCGCTTTAACATTAACAATTGAAACAACATTAGTAATATCATAATCATTTTCTTTATAATATTCCAAATAATCTTTTAAATTAGTTTCTATAAAATATTTTTCTTTTATAAATAGTGTAATATCTTTATTGTAATCTATACTTAAAATATAGTCTTTTGTATTATCTTTTAATTCATCCATTATTTCTATTTCTTCTTTTGAATATCCTATCTTTCTTAATTTATATTGATAAGTTTTGTGATAATTCAAAGTATTTATAGTATACCAAATCAAACAAGTAACAACTACTATTACAAAAATTAAAACTAAAATCGAACTTTTCTTAACTCTCCTTTTCATATAATCACCAACACTATTGTACCAAATTTATAACAAAAAGTCAGTAAACTATAGCAATTTTGTATAAATATATCTAATAGAACATTAATAACTTTTTAAATCTACTAGGAAAGTGCTTGTAAATCAAAAAAATAATAAAAAAAAGTATCTATCTTTTATATATAGTAAAAATATTTAAAAAATGGTATAATTTGTATATAGAACAAAACCTGTATAGAATTGAGGTAATGGCATGGAAATAAGTAAAATTAAAAAGGCATTGGTGGAACAAAAAAACATGAATTTGTCTGGTAGTCTTTATCATAAGACTCAATTAGATTTTGCATACAATACTAATCATATTGAGGGTTCTACGATAACACCCGATGAAACAGCGAGTATTTATGATACAGGGACAATTCTAACAAGTAGTGATAAAGTTATAGTATTAAAAGATGCCACTGAAATGAAAAATCATTTTACTTTATTTAAATATATGCTAGATACTATTGATGATAAACTTTCAGAAGATATGATAAAGAAATTTCATTTTATTTTAAAAGATGGTACTTTAACTGATAGTGAAAAAGAATGGTTCAATATTGGAGAATATAAAAAGAAAAAAAATTTTGTTGGAAACATTGTAACGTCTTTACCAAGTAATGTAGCAAGTGATATGAAAAATTTATTAGAGTGGTATGATAAAATAATTAAAAAAACTATCGAAGATATAATTGAATTTCATGTTAGATTTGAAAGTATTCATCCTTTTCAAGATGGAAATGGTCGAGTTGGTAGAATGATAATGTTTAGAGAATGCCTATATAATGATATAATGCCGTTTTTTATTGAAGATAGAAACAAAGAATTTTATATAAGAGGTATTAAAGAATATCAAACAAAAGGTGAAAAAGGTTACTTGATAGATACTTGTTTAAATAGTCAAGATAATTATGAAAAGATGGTTAACTTTTTCTTAGAAGATAACGATATATAAACCATAAATCTAATTGATAATGAGGTTTATAGTGTGGTCATAATTAAAAATATTCACAATTTACATAATAATAGTTATGTGCTATAATTGTAACAGTAAGGTGATTATATGAACGCAAGAAAAAATAAGAACAATTGGCATGCTCCGATAATTTGCTTTACTTTCTTTTTTATAATTATACTTATCTTATTTTTACAATTTTGTTATTTAAGTTTATCTAAAAGTGTGTATGGAACTAATATGAAAGAATTTGCAAAAAACAGAAATACTGCAACTGAAATTTTAACTGCAAAAAGGGGAACCATTTATGATGTAGATGGTAATGTACTTGCTCAAAATATATCCTCTTATACATTAATTGCTTATCTAGATCCATCAAGAACTAAAGATGAAAATAATCCAAATCATGTAGTAGACAAAGAATATACTGCAACTAAACTTGCTAGTATACTAGGCGGGGATAATTATAGTTATATATTGGAAAGATTAAACAAAAATTCTAAGCAAGTAGAATTTGGTAATGTCGGTAGAAATTTAACTGAACTTACTAAAATAGCAATAGAAGAGTTAGATTTGCCTGGTATATCTTTTGTAGAAACAGTAAAAAGATATTATCCTAATGGTAATTTTGCGTCTTATATAATAGGTTATGCAAAACAATATACTAGAATAAATATTAAAGTAAATGATGAATATAACTTATATAACTACTTTCAAAATTATTATGATAATTATGATAACGTTACAACGGAGACATTAAATGATGAAATAGTAAGCATAAATAATAAAGTAGTTAAAGGATTAAAAAAGGGTACTAGTATAGTACTTATAAAAACTAATGGAATCACTTTGGCTAACATAGTTGTTAATGTAACAATTTATGATGCGATTACTACAATAGATAGTACAATTGTAGGAGAACTTGGAATAGAAAGTAATTATGAAAAAAAATTAGAAGGTGTAGATGGATATATAAAATATCAACAGGATAAATATGGTTATAAAATACCTGATACACCTGAAGAAAAGATAGAATCTTTAGATGGATATGATATTTATTTAACAATAGATTCTAATATACAACGCTTTGCAGAAAATGCAGTAAATGAAATAACTAGTGAATATAATCCTAAATGGACTATGGTTTCAGTAATGGATGCAAAAAGTGGAGATATTCTTGCAAGTGCGACAGATCCATCTTATAATCCAAATAGTTTACCAAGCAATATGAGTTATCAAAATCCACTTGTCTCACTTACATATGAACCTGGAAGTGTCATGAAAATATATACATATATGTGCGCAATTGAAACAGGTAATTATGATGGAAGTAAAAAATATTTGAGTGGTAAATTTGAATTTGAAGATGGATATACTATTCACGACTGGGATAAAAATGGTTGGGGATATTTGAGTTATGATACAGGTTTTAGTTATTCATCAAATGTTGCAGTAATAAATATAATTAAAGATTACTTGTCTTTAGATAAATTAAAAACTTGCCTTGAAGAGTATGGCTTTAACGCTAAAACTGGCATTGAATTATCTAATGAAGAAGTAGGCTCTTTACCATTTAAGTATGAAACAGAGGTTATGTCTGCTGGATTTGGACAAGGTATTTCAACAACTGCAATTCAACAGCTTCAAGCACTCAGTATAATTGCAAATAATGGTTATATGGTAAAGCCTCATATAATAAGTAAACTTGTAAATGAACAAACATCAGATGAAATATTAACTAAAGTAGAAAAATCAGATAAATTAGTAAGTGATAGTACGATTACTAAGATAAAATCTTTGATGGAAAGCGTTATACAACCTGATGGCCCAACAGGAAGTAAATATTATCTTGAGGGATATGACATAATAGGTAAAACAGGTACCGCACAAATATATGAAAATGGTAAATATTTAACTGGAAGTAATGACTATGTAGTATCAGTTGCTCTTATGTATCCAAAAGATGATCCTGAAATTATTATATATGCAGCAGCAAAACAACCAACTCATAGTGCTTCTTTAACTCTTCCATCTAGTATAAATGAACTTGTACGTAACATATCTAAATATAGAAAAATGTTTGATGATGATAGTGATAAAAAGGGCGCTTTAACTTATAATATGGATACATTAACAAATAAACCATTAAGTGATGTAAAAAAAGAATTAGAAGATAATAATCTAAATGTAGTAGTTATCGGAAATGGTGATAGAATAATAAATCAATATCCAAAAAAAGACACATTATTAGTAGAAAATGATAGAGTATTTCTAATTACTAATAGTAGTGAATATACTATGCCTGATATTACTAATTGGTCAAGATATGATGTAGTTAAACTTTGTGAATTTATGAATATTGAATGTTCCTTTGAAGGATACGGTTATGTTACAAGTCAAAGTATAAAAAAAGGAAATAAAATAGATGAAAATTCTAAATTAGATGTTTTACTTGGTAAAAAAAATTAGTACAGAAATGTACTTTTTTGTTCAAAACTATTTACAAACATATGTTCTTGTGATATTATAGACTTATAAAACAATTATATATTTTGTCATTATTTAGTGTAAATATAAGTAAACTATTAAAAATAATTGATTAAATATTAAATAATTATGTTAAAATTAATATGGTGATAAATAATGGATTGGTTAGAAATAAAAGAATTTATAAAAGACACATTAAAATATATTATAATTATTATAGTCATATTGATTGTAGCAATATACATAATTGGACTTCAACAAGTTGTAGGCTCATCGATGTCGCCTAATTTAAAAAGCAATGATATTTTAATTTTAGATAAGATAAGTTATAGATTAAAAGATATTAAAAGAGGCGATATAGTTTCACTTTATTATGCTGATTCAAAGTATTTAATAAAAAGAGTTATAGGTCTTCCAGGTGAATATTTAGAATTTAAAGATAATAATCTATATATAGATGGTAATTTAATAAAAGAGGATTATCTAAATGATGATGTTGTAACTGATGATTTTAGTATAAGTGAGTTAGGATATGATAAAATACCTAGTGATATGTATTTAGTATTAGGAGATAATAGATCTGATTCACTAGATAGTAGAGATCCTAAAGTGGGACTTATAAAAAGAAAGGATATAATTGGAAAAGTAAGATTTAGAATATGGCCTTTAAATAAAATAAAAATAGTTAAATAATATTTTTTGCGCTATATTATTTCAAAAAATAAAAAAATTGTAGAAAAATGTGGACAAATTTTAATAATTGTTTTATAATATACTTGAATTCGAAGATAATGTATTTTCGTCGTACATTCCTTTTGAATTAAATGGATTATGATGGGAGGTTTTTTATGGAAAATAGGAAAAGATTCATAATTATTGTTCTTATTTTATTTATCTTTCTTGGATTAACTATATTCACATTCGCAAATCCTAAAGTAGAAGAAACAGGAGATGGCGAAAGTGATACTGAACAAAAAGTAGATAATGACAAACAAGATAATCAAGATAGTGATGAAAAAGAAGATGAAAATAACAACGAAAATAATACAACTGATGAAGTTGTAGATAGAGTAGATGATGTTGTTCAAAATAATCAAAATCATACTACTTTAGATGATTCTTATGATAAAGCCTTAAAAGCAGTAGAAGAGGCTGAAAAATTAGTTGAAAGTAATTCTTATAATACAGCTAAAGATTTAGTTGATAAAGTAACTGATGATGCTAAAAAACAAGAATTACAAAACAGATTAGATGAAGTAAAGGAAGGAATAGATGTTAAAGCCTTAGTTGAAACTTTAAAATCTAAAACTGAGAGTGCTGGAAATTTAGCGGATATGAATGACGCTAGAAAATTCAAAACTGATGAAGAAATTACTTCTAAAGTTTCAGATTTATCTAATGAAGATTTAAAAGACGAGTTAAATTCTGTATTAGATGAATTAAATAAATTATTAGACGATGAAGTAGCTCCAAAACTAAATGTTGAAGATGGAGAAATATATAATACATTTGTTAAAGTAGAGGCTACTGATGAAGAAGGTAATGGAGCAAAAGTTACTATTAAAGATTCTAATGGAAATGTTGTAGAAAGTATTACAGAAGATGGTACTTATACTATTACTGCAGAAGATGATGCATTTAATAGTGTTAGTGTTACTATCGTTGTAGATTCTACTTCACCTAAATTCAATAATTTAACATCTGGTGTTATTGCTAGATCAGTAGATTTAGGAGTAACTGATGCAAATTTTGATTACATTTTATTAGAACAATTAGACAAAGAAGGTAACGTTATACGTACAATCAAAGAGTCTAGAGATTGGACTTCATTTGGTGGAAAAGATTTTGAAGGAACATGGAGAGCAACTGCATATGATAAAGCAGGAAATAAATCAGATACTTATACATTTGTAATAGATGCAACTCTACCAACTTCAGATTTTGCAAGAATGTCAGTTTTAGGTGGAAATGGTAATGAAGAAAGTGTTAACGTAGGAAAAACAGTATGGGTTTATGTACGTTACAATGAAAAATTAGCAAGTGAACCTAAGATAACAATTGCAGGAGTAGAAGCAAAGGTATTCTTAAATGATTCAAATGAAGATGAAACAAGAGGTGTATACTACACATATGTAGGAGAAGTAGTATTACCAGATACATTAAAAAATGGTGAAAAAATTACATTTAATGTAACAAATGCATACGATTTAGCTGGAAATAAAGCAGAAGATGTTACAGAAGTTACAGAAGGAAATGTTTTAGTAGTAGATAGAGAAGGTGCACAAATAAAAGTAAATGGAACAACTGACATAAAAGAGTTATATAATTCAGTAAATCTTTATGTAACAGATGAACATTCATTTACAGGTGTAATTACAAATAAAACAACAGGAAAAACAAGTGAATTAAATTCAACATCAAAAGATGGAAATGGTAATTATGTAGCAAGTACTGGAATTTCATCAATGGGTGATGGAGAATATGAAGTTGTAATAACTGATGAAGCAGGAAACGAATCAAAAGTATCATTTAAATATGATGCAACTATACCAACTTCAAATTTTGCAAGAATGTCAGTTTTAGGTGGAAATGGTAATGAAGAAAGTGTTAACGTAGGAAAAACAGTATGGGTTTATGTACGTTACAATGAAAAATTAGCAAGTGAACCTAAGATAACAATTGCAGGAGTAGAAGCAAAGGTATTCTTAAATGATTCAAATGAAGATGAAACAAGAGGTGTATACTACACATATGTAGGAGAAGTAGTATTACCAGATACATTAAAAAATGGTGAAAAAATTACATTTAATGTAACAAATGCATACGATTTAGCTGGAAATAAAGCAGAAGATGTTACAGAAGTTACAGAAGGAAATGTTTTAGTAGTAGATAGAGAAGGTGCACAAATAAAAGTAAATGGAACAACTGACATAAAAGAGTTATATAATTCAGTAAATCTTTATGTAACAGATGAACATTCATTTACAGGTGTAATTACAAATAAAACAACAGGAAAAACAAGTGAATTAAATTCAACATCAAAAGATGGAAATGGTAATTATGTAGCAAGTACTGGAATTTCATCAATGGGTGATGGAGAATATGAAGTTGTAATAACTGATGAAGCAGGAAACGAATCAAAAGTATCATTTAAATATGATGCAACTATACCATATTCGACTTATGTTGAAATTAAAAACTTAAATCAAATAACTCCAGGATATGCAAAAGTTGGAGATACTATATGGGTATATGTCATAATAAATGAACATTTATCTCAAGAACCTACAATTACAATAAATGGTGTTGAAGCTAAAATAGTTCAAACAGAAGATGGTAATAAATTTAATGCTGACTGGTATAAGTATGTTGGCGAAGTTGTTATGACAGAAGACATGGATGAAGGCGAAATAGAATTTACAATAAGTGGATATAAGGATTTAGCTGGAAATGAAGGAGAAGTTATAACAAATGAAGATATAACAGCAGATTTAAAGGAAATTATACTTGATAAAACAAATCCTACTTATGAATTCGTTGAAATTATGAACATAGGCCGTGATGGAAGAAAAACTCCTGTTACTCCTGGATATGCAGTAGTTGGAGATAGAGTATGGGTTAATGTTAATGTTTCTGAACATATACCTACTGCACCAACAATTACAATTAACGGAGTAGAAGCAAACATTGTTCAAATAGAAGATGGTAATAATTTCAATGCCGACTGGTACAGATATGTTGGTGAAGTTGTTATGACAGATGATATGAAAGAAGGAGAAATTTCTTTTACTGTAGATTTTAAAGATGCTGCTGGAAATAGTATAGAAACTGTAACTAAACCTAGTAGAGGATTAGAAAAAATAGTATTAGAAAAATCACTTCCTACTGTTACATTAGCAAGAGTTCAAAGACATACAGTTAATGGTGTTAAAAGCAACTGGGCAAAAGTTGGAAATGAATTAATGATAGTATTACATGCTAGTGAACCACTTTATGAAGGTCAAGAAATTCAACTTGAAATTGGTGGTCAAAAAGTAAAAAATGCTAAATTACAATATTCTGCAAATAATCAATATGTTGCTTATAATGTACCAATTACACAAAATATGAATTTAAAAAATGGTGAAAAAATAGAGGTAAAAGTTTCTGGATTAATAGATGTTGCAGGTAATGAGAGTGAGGTTTATTATACTACTGGAGATTCAGATGAATTCTCAACATACTTTTATAATACAAATCCAACAGTTTCTCTAACAGGATTAAATGATGGAAATGCTCATTATTCAGTACAATATGAAAAATCATTTAATTTAGTAATTAAGAATTCAAAAGGAGAAATTAAAAGAAAGAACGATTCTGTATATAGTGAAGATAGTTTAAAATATTATTCATCAGGAAAAATAGGTTATTTAGGTGAAGGAACATTCACTTATGAAATTACTGATTTTGCTGGTAATAAGACAGTAGATAAATTTGAAATTAAAAATGTTGCTATGTCTATAGATGGAATAGTTCTTGAAGAATTTCCATACTTATCACAATCTTATAGCGTAACTAAGACTGACACTATTATACCTGATAAAAAAATTACTGTTACATCTGAAAATGATGAAGAATATAAGTCTTTTATTGCAAAGGGATATAAACCTGTAGATGTAATATGGTGGGCACAATTTAGTTGTGATGAAACTATGTGTGAAGGATTTAATCAACATAATTCAGATGTTAAAAGCAATTTAATAGTTGAAGGTAGAAGAGGCGATGTTTCTATCACTATGGAGGCTCCAGATGCAAAAGAAGGATATGAATTTGTAGGTTGGGAGGCTTCTATAATAGATTATTATAATATGAAAATACAAGGATTTGAAGCAATATATAAAAGTTTAGAAGATATAAATTATGCTCTTGATATAGCATCTAGATCTTGCTAAATTTAAGAAAGTTTTAAAACTTTCTTTTTTTTTGTCAATATTTGTGATAAAATTAAATTAGAAATAGAGGTGTGTTATGGCATATATAAAATTTAAAGAATTGACTAAATATTTTGATTTAAAAACAGAAGTAAAATATGAGGATTTACCAGATTATGCAAAAGAGTATGTAGAAGATAATGAAAAAGTTGTAATGTCTTATAAAAATAGTAAAGACTATGCAGTATTTACAAATAGAAAAATTATTTTATTTGATAGGGATACACTTGCTGTATATTATAAAAAGATACATATAATTCCTTATGTTTCTATTTCAACTAGTGCGATTAATTTTAAACCTGGTAAAGTTGAACTTTTGTTTAGTTTGGATAGTGGATATCAAATACATATAAATTTTATAGATATGAATCACGATAAAAAAGAGCATATAAAAGCCTTGTATAAAATAATTATGAAATCAAAAATCTAATTTTAGATTTTTTTTGTTGTATTTCTGTTTTAATTGGTATATAATATTAATGTATGAACAATTATTCATATATGGAAGGTAATACATGTGTTAAATGAAGATAAAATGATAGATTTAGCAGAATTATTTAAAATATTTGGAGATTCTACTAGGATTAAGATAATAAACGTTTTACTTTATGGAGAGATGTGTGTAGGTGATATAGCAGATAAAATAAATATGAGTCAATCTGCAGTATCACATCAATTAAGAATTTTAAAATCATCTAAACTTGTCAGATGTTCAAAATGCGGTAAAGAGGTATATTATTCATTAGATGATGAGCATGTTGAAAAAATATTTAGATTGGGGTGTGAACACATAAATGAAATATAAATATAATATAAGTAATTTAGAATGCGCTAATTGTGCGAAAAGGTTAGAAGATGCCTTAAATAATGATAAAAATATAAAAAGCGCAACAGTTAATTTTTCTAATCTTAAAGTAACTGTTGAAACAGATTTAAAACAAGATGTTTTTAAATATGTAAATAAAATTGTAAAAAAATGTGAACCTGATGCAATTTTATATCAAACACAAATAAAGCAAAATAATATAAAAAATGATATATTAAGACTTATATTAGGTATTAGTTTAGGTATTATAGGATTAATAGTTAATATAGATTATGTAAGTCAAATATTACTTATTTTATCTTATATAATACTTTTATCTAAAACATTCATAAGGGCTATAAAAATTCTTATAAATGATAAAACAATAAATGAGAACTTTTTAATAACTATATCTTGTGTTGGAGCATATTTAATTAATAAGCAAAGTGAAGGATTAATGGTTATAATTCTTTATGAAATAGGAAAAATACTTGAAAGTGTAGCGTTAAATAATTCAAGGAAATCTATATCAAGTCTTATGGATATAAGACCAGATTTTGCCAATTTAAAAATTAATGATACTATAAAAAAAATAAATCCTGAAAACGTTAAAATAGGAGATATCATCTTAGTTAAAGAAGGAGAAAAAATCCCTTTAGATGGAATAATTGTAAGTGGAAATTCAAGGATTAATACAAGTGTACTAACAGGAGAATCTACATTAAAAAATTTTAAAAAAGGAGATACTATTTTATCTGGAATGATTAATGTTGATGGATTACTTGAA
The DNA here is from genome assembly GCA_947628685.1 of uncultured Bacilli bacterium. Taxonomy (GTDB): domain Bacteria; phylum Bacillota_I; class Bacilli_A; order RF39; family UBA660; genus UMGS1613. The sequence goes on along the minus strand of CANRAT010000009.1, from coordinate 16,732 downwards.
ATTAAAGTAACTACTGATTATGAAAATAGTACTGTAAATAAGATACTTGAACTTGTTGAAAATGCTACTGATAAAAAAGCTAAGACAGAAACCTTTGTATCAAAGGCTGCAAGAATTTATACACCAACAGTATTTATACTTGCAATATTAGTACTTTTATATGGAATTATATTTACTTCTGATCCCGTTAATGCATGGTTATATAAATCACTTGTATTTCTTGTAATATCTTGTCCTTGCGCAATTGCGATATCTGTTCCACTAAGTTATTTTGCTGGAATAGGTAAATCATCAAAAGAAGGAATATTAATTAAGGGTAGTAATTATCTAGATAACTTAAAAAATATCAAAAGAATTATTTTTGATAAAACAGGTACTCTTACAACAGGAAAATTTGAAAACATAAAAATAAATATAATAAATAACAAATATAACGAAGAAGAAATAAAAAAAATTATAGTAAAAGGGGAGGCTTTATCTAATCATCCTATTGCTAAAAGTTTGATAAGTTTGATAGATGTAAAAGTAGATAAAAGCGATGTTAAAAACTTTAAAGAAGAAAAAGGTAATGGAATATATTTTGAAATAGACAATTCTAAAATAAAAATAGGAAATCATAAATATTGTGGATCTAAAGATGAAGGTGGATATGTTTATGTAAATATCGATGGCGATGTTGTTGCAAGTTTGAATGTTACTGATAAATTAAAAAGTGATGCAGTAACTACTATTAATGAATTAAAAAATAAAAATATTAAATGTTATATGTTTACTGGTGATAGTAAAACAAATGCACTTAGTATAAATAAGACTTTAAAATTAGATAGTGTTAGTTATGAATTACTTCCAAAAGATAAATATGATAAGTTAGAAAATTTGCTTAAAGATAATGTTATTACTGCATTTGTAGGAGATGGAGTAAATGACGCACCAACACTTGCTTTAGCCCATATTGGTATATCAATGGGAGGTATAGGAGAGGACTCTGCAATTGAAGCATCAGATGTAGTTATAATGACAGATGAATTAAGTAAAATTAATACTAGTATAAATATTTCTAAATATGTCAGCAAAATAATAAAAGAGAATTTGATATTTGCAATAACTACTAAAGTTTTAGTACTTTTACTTAGCATAGTTGGAATTGCAAATATGTGGCAAGCAGTATTTGCAGATGTAGGAGTAACACTCCTTACTATACTAAATACAATGAGAATTTTAAAGAAAAAAATATAATGCTATATAAATATTGTAAAAAAATTTATATTTGATATAATTTATTTAGAAGTGAGTTGTATGAATAAAAAATTATATTATTATATTTTATATTTGGTATTTATATTCCTTATTGGTGCGCTATTTGGAGGAGTAATAGAAATATTTTTTCAATCACTAGTTTGTAATAGTGTTAAAATAAATGGATTTTTAAATGGGCCTTTTAGGCCTATTTATGGATGGGGATCTTTACTTTTACATTTTATAGGTAAAAAAGTTAATAAAAATGTATTTTTAATATTTATAAGTTCACTTATAGTTTGTAGTTTATTTGAATATATATCTTCTTTCATACTCGAACTTTTATTTAATAAAGTATGGTGGGATTATGGTAATTATATGTTCAATATAAATGGTAGAATTTGTTTATGTATAAGTTTATGTTGGGGAGTATTAGGTACTTTATATATAATAATAATAGAACCTTTACTTAAGAATTTATATAATAAATTAAATAAAAAAACATTGTTATTAATAATGATACCAGTATTTTTAATATATGTAATAGATAGTGTGATATCAATAGTATCTAAGATATAAAAAAAGAAGCGTGATGCTTCTTTTAGTCTCCTATTTCAATGTATTTTTTGGTATTTTCTTCTTTTTTATCTTCTTTAGGGAATGTAACAGTTAATATACCATCTTTAAATGATGCATTAATATCTTCAAAATTAATATCTCCTACATAAAATTTACGAGAACATTTACCATAGAATCTTTCTTTATGTATGTAATTATTTTTCTCTTCGCTTTCATCATTTTCACTAGATGTAGTCGCACTTATACAAAGGTATTCATCATTTAATTCTAGTTTTATATCTTCTTTTTTATATCCAGGAAGATCAACCTTTAAAACATAATTACCTTCTTTTTCTATGATATCTGTTTTCATAATGTTAGTATCCCTTTTAGTAAAGAATGAATCATCAAACATGTCGTCTAATACATCAAATTTTGTAATTCTTGGAAACATATTATCCCTCCTTTAACATTTTATGTGTATATTATTTTAATTTGTAAAAACGTTTCCAATCATTTTTACAATTTCATTGTAGCACACTTTTTTGGCAGTGTCAATAAGAGAGTGCTAAAATTCACAAAATTTACACATTACTATTTTGTACAAAAAAATAATAATTATTCATTATTATCTTTTTCTAAAAGCATTGCAATACTAACATCAAGTGCTTCGGCAATTCTACCTAAAAGAGCAATTGTAATATGCTTATTTCTATGTTTATTTTCAATATCACAAATATATTCACGAGAAATATCAGTCATATCTGCAAGATTTTGTTGTGTTAGATGGCGCATCTTTCTATATTTTTTAATATTATCCCTTATTATTCCGTAGTAATGTTCATCGTCTAATGTATATTTTTTATCCATTATTCTATCTCTCATAATAGGTTCACCACCAGTCAATATATATTTTCTACCAAAATTTGGAAAAATTATATAGACTAATAGCCACATGAGACATTTGATTTCTATAAATTTTATTCTATTTTTTTTATTAAGTCATAATCTTTATTAGAGGTGAGTTATGAAGAAAGTTTTAATGATTATAATATCGTTATTGTTAATTATTCCATTTATAAATGTAAGTGCAGAAGAAACAGAAACCTCACTTGCTAAAAATGCAAAAAGTGCGATATTGTTAGAAGAAAGTACAGGAGAGATACTTTATGAGTTTAATTCCCATGAAAAATTAGAACCCGCTAGTATGACTAAAATGATGAGTTTATTACTTATCATGGAGGCTATTGAAAATAAACTTATAACACTCGATCAAATGATAACTGTATCAAGTAATGCATCTAGTATGGGTGGATCACAAATTTTGCTTGAAACAGGAGAAAAAATGAGTGTTGATGATTTGATTAAAGGTATCGCGATTGCAAGTGGAAATGATGCAGTTGTTGCTTTAGCAGAAGCAATTGCAGGTACAGAAGAAAACTTCGTTAAAATGATGAATGATAAAGCAAAAGAGTTAAATCTTAAAGATACTAATTTTAAAAATTGTCATGGATTAGATGAAGAAGGACATTATTCAAGTGCATATGATATGGCATATATTGCTCGTGAACTTGTTAAACATCAAAAAATATTAGATTATTCAAGTATATATGAAACATATTTAAGAGAAAATACTAATAAAAAAATATGGCTTGTAAATACAAATAAACTAGTAAGATTTAAAGAAGGAGTAGATGGCTTAAAAACAGGATATACAAGTGGAGCTGGATTTTGTCTTACTGCTACGATGAAACGTGATGGTATGAGAGTAATCGCAACAGTAATGGGAGAGCCAGATAGTGGTACAAGGAATAATGAAGTATCTCAAATGCTAGATTATGCATTTGCTCAAGTAGGACTAAAAAGAGTTTTATCAAAAGATAGCGTTATTAAAAAAATAGTACTTCCTAAAGCAAAGGTAGATGAAGTTAAAATAGTACCTGTTAGAGACGTTAATATACTTTATAAAAGGATAGATGGAGAAATAAATCCAACATATGAAGTAGAAATAGACGATATAAAAACTCCTACTAAAAAGGGAGATATAATTGGTAAATTATATGTAATTAATAATGATGAAGTAATAAACGAAGTTGACCTTACAGTAAGTGATGATGTTAAAAAGTGTAATGTTTTTGAATTATATTTGAAATATTTAAAAAATATATTTGGTGGAAATATAAACTTTTAATATATGTTAAAAAGTGTAAAGTTTTAAACTTTAAAGTTTAAAACTCTTTTTTTGTAAATACATAATTGATATAATAATATTGTTAGGAGGAATTTATGAGAAGCGTTGCAATAAAAGGAAAAAGAGAGTTTGAGATAAAAGAAATTTCAGAACCGGTTAGTGATGGTAAAAATGTAATTATAGATGTGAAAAAAACAGGTATTTGTGGATCTGATATACACTACTGGGTAGCAGGAGAACCTGTTGGATTAGTAATGGGTCACGAATACGTTGGAGTAGTAACTAATCCAGGTAGTAGAGAAGATTTAAAAGTAGGAGATAGAGTAACAGCTCTACCAATATCACCTTGTCTTTCATGTCATGCGTGTAAATCAGGAAATCCACAATACTGTATACATACATGGGATAATGCTACAGGACTTTCACTTACAAATCCAGGAGGATTGGCTCCTAAAATGGCTATTAGACCTGATATGGTAGTTAAAGTACCTGATAATATTACCGATGAAGAAGCAGCAATGACTGAACCTACTGCAGTAGGACTTCATGCATCACGTCTTGCAGATATTAAAGTTGGAGATAAAGTTTTAGTAGTTGGTGGAGGTATAATAGGACTTGTATCTGCTATGTTTGCTAAAATGGAAGGTGCAAGTTTGGTTGTTGTATCAGAAACAAATAAGGCAAGAGGAGAAAAAGCCGTAAGTTTAGGTGTAGCAGATGATTGGATGGATGCAACAGATCCAAAATTTATGGAAAATGTAATGTCTAAAACAGAAATAGGTTTTGATATAGTAATAGAGTGTTGCGGAAATGCTAAAGCTGTTAGTAGTTCACTTATGGCAGTAAAAACAGGAGGTACAGTAGTACTTGTTGGAGTATCTATAGATCCTGTTAGTATACCAACTGCAATTGCAGTAATGCATGAATTAAAACTTCAAGGTGCAATCGCATATACTAAAGAAGAATTTCAAACTTGCATAGATTTGATGTCAAGTAAAAAAATTGATATGTTAAAATTTTTAGATAGCGTAGTAGGACTTGAAGATGTTCAAAGTTCATATGAAAAATTAACATCAGGTGTAAGTGATGCAGTAAAGATTATAGTAGATCCAAATAAATAATTAGGGAAACCTAATTTTTTTTCTATTTTCCTTTTGTAATTTTTAAAATGGTGTTATAATAGTGCTTGGTGGTTGTTATGGATAAAATTATTATTAAAGGAGCAAGAGAAAACAACTTAAAAAATGTTTCTTTGGAGTTACCTAAAAATAAATTAATAGTAATGACAGGAGTATCAGGAAGCGGTAAAAGTAGTTTAGCATTTGATACAATATATAAAGAAGGACAAAGAAGATATGTAGAAAGTCTAAGTGCATATGCAAGACAGTTTCTAGGCGGTACTGAAAAACCTGATGTAGATAGTATAGAAGGGCTTTCTCCTAGTATAAGCATAGACCAAAAAACAACAAATAATAATCCTAGAAGTACAGTTGGTACTGTAACAGAAATATATGATTATTTGCGACTTTTATATGCTAGAATTGGTGTACCTTATTGTCCTAATCATAACAGGCCTATAACAAGTCAAAGTAATGAAGAGATGACAAATCAAGTATTAAATCTTAGTGAGGGTACTAAAATAAGAATTTTATCTCCTGTAGTACATGGAGAAAAAGGTACGCATAAAGACTTACTTGAAGATTTAAAAAAGGATGGATATTCAAGAGTTAGAATAGATGGTGAGGAACACGAATTAACTGAGGATTTATCACTAGAAAAAACAAAAAAACACAACATAGATGTAGTTATTGATAGACTTATAATAAAAGAAGACATTAGAAGTAGATTAAGTGAAGCGATTGAACTTGCTTGTAAACTATCTATGGGTAAATGTGTTATAGATGTAGTAGGATCAAATGAATTTGTAATGAGCGAAAAATATGCTTGTCCAGATTGTGATTTCTCACTTCCAGAACTAGAGCCAAGACTTTTTAGTTTTAATGCTCCATATGGTGCATGTCCTGATTGTAACGGACTTGGATTTAAACAAAAAATAGATGAAGACTTAATAATGCCTGATAAGACTAAAAGTATTATGGAAGGTGGTATAGTTGCATACAACATGGATGCTTCAATATCATATACACAAATAGTAACGCTTGCAAAAAAATATAATATAGACTTAAATAAACCTATTAAAGATTTAACACGTGAAGAACTTAATTTAATATTATATGGTTCAGATAAACCACTTGAATTCAATTATGTTGCAAACAACGGTAATACAAGAAAAACTACTGATTATTTTGAAGGAATAATAAATAATTTAGAAAGACGTTATATAGAAACTAAAAGTGGATGGATAAGAGATTGGTTACAACAATTTATGATGGAACTTCCATGTCCAACTTGTAAGGGTGCAAGACTTAATAAATCTGTTTTATCAGTTAAAATAAATAAAAAAAATATATATGAAATGACTGAACTTTCAATAGGCGATTTATATGATTTTTTAAACGATTTAAAACTTAATAAAGAACAAGAAAAGATAGCCGATTTAATTTTAAAAGAAATTAAAGATAGATTAAAATTCTTAATAAATGTAGGACTTAGTTATCTAACACTAAATAGAATGGCAGGAACACTATCAGGTGGAGAATCTGGTAGAATTCGTCTTGCAACTCAAATAGGATCTCATCTTACAGGAGTTTTATACGTACTTGATGAACCTAGTATAGGCCTTCATCAAAGAGATAATGCAAGACTTATAAATTCACTACTTGAAATGCGTGATTTAGGTAATACCTTAATCGTTGTAGAACACGATACAGATACTATGCTTGCAAGTGATTATTTAGTTGATATAGGTCCTCTTGCAGGAATTCATGGCGGGTGTGTTGTTGCTAGTGGCACACCAAGTGAAGTTATGAAAAATGAAAATAGCCTGACAGGTAAATATCTAAGTGGTAAATTAAAAATAGAAGTACCTAAAAAAAGAAGAAAAGGTAATGGTAAGTATATAGAAATTAAAGGAGCAAAAGAAAACAACTTAAAGAATATTAATGTTAAATTCCCACTAGGTAAATTTATATGTGTGACAGGTGTATCAGGAAGTGGTAAAAGTAGTTTAGTAAACGAAATACTTTATAAGAGTGTTGCTTTAAATTTATACAAGACTAAAGTAAAACCTGGTAAACATAAAAAGATTATAGGACTTGAAAATATAGATAAAGTAATAGATATATCACAAGCCCCAATAGGTAGAACGCCAAGAAGTAATCCTGCTACTTATGTAGGTGTATTTGACGATATAAGAGATGTATTTGCTTCTACTAAAGAAGCAAAAATTAGAGGATACGATAAAGGTAGATTTTCATTTAACGTAAAGGGCGGTAGATGTGAAGCATGCTGGGGTGATGGCGTTAAAAAAATAGAGATGCACTTCCTGCCTGATGTTTATGTGCCTTGTGAAGTGTGTAAAGGAACAAGATACAACAGGGAAACTCTCCAAATTAAATACAAAGGAAAAAGCATATATGACGTGCTTGAAATGAATATAGAAGAGGCTTTAGAATTCTTTAAAAATATACCTAAAGTAAGAGATAAATTACAAGTTATGATGGATGTAGGATTATCATATATGAAACTTGGACAAAGCGCACCAACACTATCAGGTGGTGAGGCAGGACGTGTTAAACTTGCTAAAGAACTTCAAAAAAAGCCTACAGGAAAAAGTTTATTTATACTAGATGAGCCTACGACAGGATTACATACACACGATATTAAAAAACTACTTGAAATATTAAATAGAATAGTAGATAATGGTGATACTGTAATCGTTATAGAGCACAACCTAGATGTTATAAAAGTTGCTGATTATATAATTGATTTAGGACCTGAAGGTGGTAGTGGTGGAGGATCAGTAATTGCTACTGGAACGCCTGAAGAAATTATTAAAGTAAAAGAAAGTTATACAGGACAGTTTTTGAAAGGAATGTTAAAATGAAAGTAAATTTTGAATATACGAAAAGTGATTATAAAAAATATTTAATAAGATCAAGAACTATAAATAATATAATTTTATTTATAGTTGGACTTGGTATATATTTATATTTCTCATTAAATAAAATATCTTTAATATTTTTGCCACTATTTATAATAGGCTTAATACTTTTAATATATTTACTTAATTTATTATATGTATTTATGTATCTTAAAGTAAATGATATGTTAAACTATAATACATATGGAAAATATACCTTAGAATTAACTCCTAATAAATTTTCTTTAACAATAAACAAATCAAAAACAGATTATAAATATAATAGTATAAGTAAAATTGTCGTTAAAAATAAATATTTCAAAATTAAATTTAAAAAATCAAGAGAATATTTAACATTTGAAAAAAATGTATTTAAAGAAGAAGAATATAACAAAGTTCTTGAAATGTTTAAAGCAAAGAGTAATTAAAACTCTTTTTTCTTTGAAAAAAATTATTTATATTTCATATAAATTTCATAAAAAAGGTATAATATTAATATAGTTAGGAGGAAATTTATGGAAGATAAAAAAGAAAAAGAAGAAATAAAAGAAGAAATAATAGAAGGAGTAGTAGATGTTAAAAAGGATGCGACGCAGCATATAAAGAATAAAAATTCTAATAATAATGATTTTTTAACAGTTAGAATTATCATTGCAGTATGTGCATTTGTACTTGGCGCAGTGATAATGTGGGGCTTAATAATTACAGGAAGAGGCGGACTATTAAAGCAAAAAGTAGTAAGTGAAAACGTAAAAACTACTACAGTAGAAGAGATAAGTGATTTTAAAAACGCTATTAAAAATGTTTATGATTCAGTAGTATATATAGAAGTATCTGGTCCTAAAATCTCAGGTGCATCAGGAAGCGGTTTCGTATACAAAAAGGATGATAAATATGGATACATTTTAACTAACTACCATGTTATAGAAGACGCTACAAAATTTGTAGTAACATTTAACGATAACGAACAAGTAGAAGCAAGTTTAGTTAACGGTGATGAATATTATGATATAGCAGTATTAAAAGTAGATGTATCTAAAGTAAAGGGTGTTGCTACTTTAGGAAGTTCTTCTAGTGCTGAATTAGGTGATACAGTATTTACAGTAGGTGCTCCTCTTGGTAAAGATTATATGGGAACAATTACAAGAGGAATAATATCTGGAGTAAATAGAAAAGTTTCAGTTAAACTTACAAGTGGTTCATATCTTATGGAAGTAATTCAAACTGATGCCTCAATAAATAGTGGTAATAGTGGTGGACCTATATGTAATATAAAAGGTGAAGTTATTGGTATAACATCATCTAAAATAATGGGCAGTGGAGTAGAAGGAATGGGATTTGCTATTCCAATAGATTCAGTAATTGAAAAACTAGATAATTTTGAAAGTGGAGCAAAAATTGAAAGACCTTATCTAGGAGTACAACTTGTAGATTTAACAAATACATTCGCTTTACAATATTATTACAATATAAGAATAAGTCCTGATGTAGAGTTTGGCGCTGTACTAAGCGTTGTTGAAGAAAATAATCCGGCATATAATGCAGGACTTAAAGTAGGAGATGTAATAGTTGAAATAGAAGGTGAAAAAGTAGATGATGTATCTCACTTTAAATACATATTATATAAGTATAATGTAGGAGATAAAATAAAAGTGAAATATTATAGAGAAAATAAATTAGAAGAAACAACAATAGAACTTACAAAATCTAAAGAAAGTGAGTAATTCACTTTTTCTATATATCTATATATTTGACATTCGCTTTAATTATGATATAATTTTATATGTTTAGACTGGGAGGAATTTATGTTAGAATTAAAAAACATTACAAAAGTATATAAAACAGGAACATTTACCCAAAAAGCTTTAAATAAAGTTAGTATAAATTTTAGAGAGTGTGAATTTGTATCTATATTGGGTCCGAGTGGAAGTGGTAAAACAACACTCCTCAATATAGTAGGTGGGCTTGATAAATATACTAGTGGAGATCTTGTAATTAATGAAGTATCAACTAAAAAATATAAAGATAAAGATTGGGATTCGTATAGAAACCATAGAATAGGGTTTGTATTTCAAAGTTATAATTTAATCCCACATCAATCAGTACTATCAAATGTAGAGTTAGCCCTAACTCTTAGTGGAATTGGTAAAAAAGAAAGAAGAAAAAGAGCAATAAAAGCACTTAAAGAGGTTGGACTTTCTGAACACATATATAAGCGTCCTAATCAATTAAGTGGTGGACAAATGCAAAGAGTTGCGATTGCGCGTGCTTTAATTAATGATCCAGATATAATTCTTGCAGATGAACCAACAGGTGCCCTAGATTCAGAGACAAGTACTCAAATTATGAATTTACTAAAAAAGATAAGTAAGGATAAACTAGTTATAATGGTAACTCACAATCCTGATTTAGCGCATGATTACTCAAATAGAATAGTAAGTTTAAAAGATGGTGAGATTACAAGCGATACAAATCCATATGATGGTAAAGAGATTATAGAATATAAAAATGTTAAAACAAAGAAGACAAGTATGAGTTTTTTAACCGCACTATCATTATCTTTAAATAATTTAATGACAAAAAAGGGTAGAACTTTACTTACGTCATTTGCAGGTTCAATAGGTATAATAGGTATAGCCTTAATTCTTTCTTTATCAAATGGAGTTAATAACTATATAGATAGAGTACAAGAAGAGACACTTACAAGTTATCCATTAACTATAGAAAAAAATAGTGTAGATGCATCAAGTTTGATGACTTCATTTATGGATAGTAGTGATACTAAAAATCACCCACTTGATAAAGTTTATTCAAATAATATAATGACTGATATGATTTCTACTATGTATGGTGGAATAAAATCAAATAATTTAAAAGATTTCAAAGAATTCATAGAAAATAATGAAAATTTGAAAAATTATTCAAATGATATTAGATATACATATGCTTTAGATTTACAAATATATACACCTAATAATTTAAAAGTAAATCCTAGTAATATGATGAGTGTATTCGGAATTGAGACTAATAGTGAATTAGGAATGTCAGGTGGAATTCAAATATTTAATGAACTTACAACTAATAGTGAACTTTTATCTAACGAATACGATATAGTAAGTGGAAGACTTCCTAATAAATATAATGAATTAGTACTAATAGTAGATAAAAATAACGAAATAAGTGATTATGTATTATATTCAATAGGACTTAAAGACCAAAAAGAAATACAAGAGACTATGCAAAATATGTATGCAGGAAAACCAATACAAGAGTTTGAAAATAGTACTTATACATATGAAGATATAATGAATACAAAATATAAACTTGTTCTTAATACAGATTATTATGTAAAAAAAGGAGATAAATGGGAAGATAAGAGTACAGATTTAACTCATTTAGCAAAAATAGTTAATGATGGACTTGATATGTCTATAGTAGGTATAATAAGACCAAAAGAAGATAGCAATATATCAGTTATAAATGGTGTTGGATATACAAAAGAATTAACAGATTATGTTATAGAAAATATAAATAAAAGTGAAATTGCTATATCACAATTAACTAATAAAGATATAAATGTATTTACAAATGAAGAATTTAAAAATGTTGAGTCATATGAAACTAATTTACTTAAAATGGGTATAGTAGATAAAGAAAATCCTTATACAATTAATATTTATCCTAAAGATTTTGAATCAAAAGATGAAATAAAGAAAATTATTGATGAATATAATAATGAAAAAATTGCTGAAGGTAAGGAAGAAGATAAAATAGAATATACTGATTACGTTGGACTTCTTATGAACAGCGTAACTACTATAGTTAATGTAATAGGATATGTACTTATTGCATTCGTTTCAATATCTTTAATAGTATCAAGTATAATGATAGGAATTATTACATATATATCTGTACTTGAAAGAACTAAAGAAATAGGAATCTTAAGAGCAATCGGTGCAAGTAAAAAAGATATATCAAGAGTATTTAATGCTGAAACATTTATAGTAGGACTTACATCAGGTTTAATAGGAATACTTATTACATGTATATTAAATATATTTATTAACGTTTTAATAAATGGTATTACAGGAGTTAGGGTATCTGCAGCTCTTCCTATAGTTGGTGGAATTATATTAGTTATAATAAGCACACTTCTTACTATGATAGCAGGATTAATTCCATCTAAACTTGCAAGTAAAAAAGACCCTGTAATCGCACTTAGAACTGAATAGAGGCAAAAACCTCTTTTCATATTATTAAAAAATCAAATTCATTACATAATATAAGTGGTGATATCATGAGAAAAATAGTAGTAATATTTTTAATATTTATTTGTCTAGGTTGTAATAACAAATTTGTTATAGAAGATAAGCAAGATAAAATAGATGATTCTTATATAGAAATACTTGAAGAAGATTCTAATTATTTTATATCAAAATTAAGTGACAATGAAATTTTATTAAATCAAGATGAAATAAAAGAATATAACAATATAATAGAATCTAAAACAGACTCATTATATAATTTAAATATTAATTCTTTAACCAAAAATGAAGTATTAAACTATATAAATAAATATAAACTTCCAAATTTGCCAAAATATAATAATGGTGTATTAATTACAAATAATGATATTAAAAATATATTAGATAATAGAAATATAGAAAATATTCCTGATATAGTAAATTTAAAAAAAGGAATAATTGTAAATAGAACAAATTTAAAGTCTAATCCAACTGATATGCATTTTTTTGATAGTATTACTGACACTAACTTTGACGCACTACAAGAAACTGAACTAAAAGTAAACACACCAGTATTAATTATCCATGAAAGCAAAGATTTAAAATATTTATTTGTTTTATCTAAAACATATATAGGTTGGGTAAAAAGTGATGATATCGCATTTTCAAGTGATGATGATATTGAATATTTTACAAATAATAAAAACTTTGTAGTAGTAACAGAACCTTTTATAGAAATAAATAATACATTACTCGATATGGGAGTTACATTACCACTTATTAAACCAGTTTCAGATGGATATTTAGTCTCACTTCCAACTAAAGATGAAAATGGTAATATAAAGGTTGAAAATGTAACTATATCAAAAGATAAAACTCACGTAGGATATTTACCATATACTAAAAAGAATGTGTTAATAGAGTCATTTAAATATGAAGGAATACCTTATAGTTGGGGTAGTATGGATTATGGCGTAGATTGTTCAGGATATGTAAGAAATATTTATAGTACTTTTGGATTTGTTTTTCCAAGAAATACTAGTGATCAAAATAATAGTGTTGGAATATTACTTGATTTATCAGATAAATCAAGTAGTGATAAATTAAATATAATAGAAAAAAACGTTCCATCACTATTATATATGGAAGGTCACGTACTAATATATATAGGTATAAAAGATAATAAGCACTATGTTATAAACGCATCAGGAAATAAACTTATACTTAAAGTAACTAAAGAAGTTTTAGAAGATTCATACTATTTACCAAAATTAGAAAAATTAGTATTAATTGAAAAAAATTAATACTTTTTTTGTATAAATATTTAATTGAATGTTCAAGATATAATCGGAGGGATTATATGAGTAAAGATAAAAACGAAGTAAATGTTTTAGATGAACTTTCTAAAGGAGCATCTATGGGAAAAGACGCAATACATTTTATACTTGATAAAGTTGAAGATGATGCATTAAAACGTGAACTTGATAATCAATATAATAAGTATAGACAAATAGAAGATAGAGTAGAAGAATTATATAAAGAGTATAGCGATAAAGAGCCTCATAAAACAAATACAATGAATAAGGCCATGACTTGGTATGGAATAGAGATGAAAACTCTAACAGATAAAAGTACATCTAAAATAGCAGAATTATTATTAGAAGGAACTAATATGGGAATAATAGAAGGAAGAAAACTATTAAATCATAAGGATGTTAACGAACACATACATTCTTTAATACAAGAATATGTAGATATGCAAGAAAATGCAGTAGAAAAATTAAAACAATTTTTATAGAAAGGAAAATTTAATGAATAAAACATATGATGTAGTGCCTGATATTATAAGTGGTAAAGATTTAGATTATCTATCTGATATGTTCAATTGGACTTATGGAGCATATAAGTGTAGTTATAATGCTATTAGTTCTTTAAATGATGAAGAACTTAAAAGTGTTTTAACTAAAGCATCAAATATTTTTGAAGGAAATTTAAATAAAATTTTAAATATTTTATGTAATGGAGGAGCAAATGAATAATAAAGAAATTAGTAATCCTAAAACGAATGTACCTAAAGGTAAAAATTTAAACGATAAAGATTATATGAATTCACTTCTTTCAACACTAAAAGAAATGGTTAAAAACTATGCAATAGCCTTAACTGAAGCAAGTAATGAAACACTATATAAACAGTATAAGGAAATGTTTTTAGAATATGCTGATTTCCAAAGAGAAGTGTTTGAAGTAATGTTTAAAAAAGGATGGTATTCTCTTGAAGTAGCAGAAGAACAAAAAATAAATAAAAAACATCAAATGTTAAAACAAGAATTAACAGACTTAAGTGAATCTTAGGCCTTTTTTTATTTTTTTGTGTTATAATAAAGTTGGTGATAATATGAGAAAGTTAGTTTTAAAAAAATGTTCTAGTTGTGGCGCACTAGTAAAAGTAATAAAGGACTGTAAATGTTCTTGTAATTTTGAATGCTGTGGGAAAAAGTTAGTAGATGTAGAGATTAACTCTAAAGATGCATCTTTTGAAAAACATATTCCAGAATATGAAGTTAAAGATGGAAAAATACTAGTTAAAGTAAACCATGTTATGGAGGATGAACACTTTATAGAATGGATTTGTTTTGTAGATGACAAAAGTGAAGAATATGTTTATTTGAATCCTAAAGATGATGCAGTTGCAACATTTACCTATAGAAAAGGAACACTCTATTCATATTGCAATAAACACGGACTTTGGGAAAAAGAGATAGATTAGTATGATTAATTCATACTTTTTTTTAATATGTACAAAATATAACTGGTGATTATATGAGTATATGGAATAAAAAAGAAATTAAGACTAAAAAACAAATATTAAAACACGATATAGAAGTAGATACACTTATAATTGGTGCAGGAATGACAGGTATGAACACGGCATATTACCTAAAAGATAAAAAAAATATATGCGTAGTTGATGCATCAAAAATAGGACATGGTGTAACCTTAAATACTACTGCTAAAATAAATTATTTTCAAGAAAAAATATATACTAAAATAATAAATTCTAAAGATAAATTAACAGCCATTAAATATTTAAAATCACAACAGTATGCAATTAATAGTATAAAAAAAATAATTAAAGCAGAAAATATAGACTGTGATTTTAAATGCGTTCCTTCATTTGTATTTGCGAGTACTAAAAGTGAAGTAGAACCATTAAAAAAAGAAGTAGAGTTTTTATTAGAACAAAAGGTTAAAGTAAAAGAGAAACAACTTCCAATTGATATTACCTCATATGCATCATACTCTGTTAATGATACATACATATTTAATCCAATAAAATATTTACAAGGAATATATAACGCTATCAAAGATAAAGTTTCCATATATGAAAATACAAAGATTGTTAAGATAGAAAAACTTTGGACCCATTATAACTGTTATACTGATAAATATAAAATAAAGGCTAAAAATGTAGTAATAGCATCTCACTATCCATACTTCACAATACCATTTTATTTACCTATAAAATCTCATATAGAAAAATCATACATAATAGTAAGTAAAGTAAAAAAAGATTTAGGATTTACTTGCATAAATACAACTTCCCCTACATATTCACTTAGATTTTATCAAGATAATGATGCTATATATCAAATATCATTATCCGAAAGTCACAATACTGCATTTAAACAAAATGATTTAGAACACTTTAAAAAAGTAAAAGAAATATTTAACTTAAAGGGAAGTGATATTACATTAAAATATACTAATGTAGATATAATGACTCCAGATAATTTACCATATATAGGTAAATTAAAACCTAACTTATATATTGCTTGTGGATATAATACTTGGGGAATGTCAAATAGTGTACTTGCATCTCGTATAATATCAGATATGATACAAAATAAACAAAATAAATATCAAGACATATTTAATCCACTTAGATTTAATTTATCTAATATAAAAAAATTACCATATATAATATATAGTCAAACTAAATCATTTATAGGTCCAAAAATAAATAAGAATAAATCTTGGTATAAAAGAATTTCATTTGTAAAAAAAGATGGTTTAAATCTTGCTATATATAAAGATAAAAAAGGAAATAATCACATAGTACATAATAAATGTCCACATTTAGGATGCAGTTTAATATTTAATGAAGTAGAAAAAACTTGGGATTGTCCTTGTCATTCATCTAGATTTAATATAGATGGTAAATGTATTAAGGGACCTAGTATATATGATATATCTTATAAAGATAATAGGAGAACGTAAGTTCTTTTTTTTTAGTCTTGACACGTAGGGGGGGGGGGCGTGGTAGAATAGAAGTGTAAGGATAGGGATATGTATGAAGAAGGGATTTACTTTAGTTGAATTACTTGCAGTAATAGTAATACTAGCAATAATCTCACTTATTGCTATTCCACAAGTATTACAATTAATAGAAAAGTCAAGAAT
>CANRAT010000008.1 GCA_947628685.1 uncultured Bacilli bacterium | reverse complement strand
ATAATTATTAGAAAAATTGCCGATGAAGATGCTGCTATACTATTACAAAATGCTTTTCCAACACTAGAAAAATATATAGACCATGTTCATACTGTTGATGGAGTACCACTAAGAGTTCCAACAGATTTACAAAATGAAATTAAAAGTTTATTTAAAAATATGATAGGATTAAAAAAGAGAGGTACAAATTTATTTTTCACGGATATAGACAAACTAAAAGAAAAAATGTTAGAAGAAATAAAATAAATTGCAAATAAGTCATTTTAAGGTAGTTTGACATAGATATAATTTTGTGATATATTATCTGTGCGGAAGGGAAATGTTAAATCATTTCTGCAAGGGGTCTATTTTAGGATAGAACCCTATTTTTTTCAATAAATTCTTAATTTTATATAAATTTTATTTATTTTGATTTTTGTCCTAGATTGTGAGGGATTAGATGGAATTAAGTAATGGTATAATCAATATTTTTAAATCTAAAAAAAAATGTATTATTAATGCGGATTTAGACGGATTATTATCTGGTATGATTTTGCAAGAATTTCTTGGATGGGATATTGTTGGATTTAGTAGTTGTTGCGGAAAATCGAATGATGAATTATGGTTATTTGATAAGGAAGAAGATATAAGTGAATGCGTATTTGTTGATTTACCTGTGTATTTAAAAGAATATTCAACGATTGATCAACATTTTATTGCTTTTGATAAGGAAACAATAGAAAAATATAACAACGATAGTAATAAACTTAATCCTAATATAATTCGAGAAAGAGTTTTTTTAGATAAAAATGGAAAAAACCAATATATTATGAAATATCCATTTGGAACAATTCATTTTATCATTGCAGTTTTAGAAAAAATAGGAATTATTAATGATAGTTATTCATTTAACTTTGAAAAGGAATTAGAAGAATTTGATTTAGCAGATTTAATATTAAGAGCAGACAGAGTTATTGGAAATACTGTTTCGTATACGCAAAACTGTAATGATTGGCTTTCATGGTTAATAGATTTGGGAGGTTCTAACACAAAAAGATTATTCGATAAAGTAAAAAGTGAATTAACAACTAGAATGATATCAGAAAAAAAAGTTGAAGATAAATTGAAAAAATTAGGTTGTAAAGGTACAGATGGTGATTGTTCAAATCTTCTTAGAGATAAAAATTATAATTTGTTAAATAATTATTTTAATTATTTAGCAAAATCACTTGAAATGAAACCTATACCTTTAAAGGCAATAAATGATTTTGGAAAATTGACTGGTAAAAAATATGTGGTAACAAATAAAAATATTAATTTTCTAAAAAAAGAAACTATGAAAAAGAACGTGTTTTCTTTTGCATTTATTAAAATGACATTTTTGTCAGTAACTTATATAGTTAAATGAATAAAATGCCTTTAATAAAGATAATGAAAAAGTTTTATTCAAGAACAAAAGTTATTTTTTATTTACTAGGAAAGTGCTTGGTAAAAAATTAAAAAAATAATATAAATATATTTAAAACCATTTGTTTGCATGATATAATTAGAGTACATAAGGAGGTAATAATTATGTGTACGGCAATAACTTATAATACAAAAAATCATTATTTTGGAAGGAATTTAGATTTAGAATATTCATATAAAGAGACAGTAACAATAACTCCAAGAAATTATAACTTTAAATTTAGAAAAGTAAAAGATATTAATAAACATTATGCACTTATTGGAATGGCTTTTGTAAACGATAATTATCCACTTTATTATGATGCCATGAATGAAAAAGGCTTAGGAATGGCTGGATTAAACTTTCCAAAAAATGCAGATTATAAAAATGAGCAAAGTAATAAAGATAATATTGCTCCATTTGAATTTATTCCTTGGATTTTATCTCAATGCGCTAATCTTAAAGAAGCAAAAGAATTGTTAAGTAAAATAAATATAGTTAATATAGATTTTAGTGAGGAATTAAAAGTATCTCCGCTTCACTGGATTATATCTGATAAAGAAAATTCAATAACAGTTGAATGTGTAAAAGACGGATTAAAAATATATGATAATCCAGTGGGAGTTTTAACTAATAATCCAACATTTGATATCCATATGTTCAATTTAAATAATTATATGAACATGTCAATTGAGCAACCAGATAATACATTTTCTAAAAAGTTAAATCTTGAGGCATATAGTCGTGGTATGGGCGCTTTAGGATTACCAGGTGATTTATCATCAGCATCAAGATTTGTTAAAGCGACATTTACTAAAATGAATTCTCTATCAGGTGATAGTGAATCAGAAAGTATAAGTCAATTCTTTCATATTTTAGGTTCAGTAGAGCAACAAAGAGGTTGTGTTCATATGGGCGGAGATAAATATGAAATAACTATTTATAGTTCTTGCTTGAATTTAGATAAAGGTATATACTACTATACAACTTATGAAAATAGTCAAATTACAGGTGTAGATATGCATAAAGAAAATTTGGAAAGTAGCGAATTAATAAGTTACGACTTAATAAAAGGTCAACAAATTTATATACAAAATTAATAAAATTACATTCATTTTTCGTTAAATTTTAAAACGTGGAGGATTTATGGAAAAATTAAATTTTAAGTTGAATATTTATGAATTTAGATGAAGTTATATTTTTATCCTCTTTACCAAGTATTGATTTACACGCATTAGATAAAGATACAGCAAGGGTAAAAGTTTTAGAATTTATAAAAGATAATAAAATTATGAAAAATGAAATAATTTGTATAATACACGGAATAGGTAGTGGGATTTTAAAAAATGAAATACATAGTGTATTAAAGAAGAATAAAGATGTTATTGATTTTAAACTTTTTTATAATAATAGTGGTTGTACAATAGTAAAAATAAAAATAGATTAGGAATATTATTCCTTTTTTGTTTTAAATATTTACAAAAAAAAATCTCACTGATATAATTATTATGGAGTGATAATATGGGAGTTTCAGTTGAAGTTTTAGTAGAATTAAAAGCAAAAAAAATAGATAAAACATTTACATATTCTGTACCTTCAAAGTTAAAAGATAAAGTTTTAGTTGGTATAAGAGTATTAGTCCCATTTAACACCAAAACTCTTGAAGGATTTGTAACAAAAATAGAGAAAAACAAAAAATATGATTACGAATTAAAAGATATAATAGATGTTGTAGATAGTTATCCTGTATTAAATAGTGAAATGCTAAATCTTGGAAAATATATAAGTGCTAAAACACTTTGTAATTTAATAAGTGCATATCAAACAATGCTACCTACAGCTCTTAAAGCGCACAAATCATTTAAAATAAATAAAAAATATATAAGTTATATAAAATTAATAGATTTTAACTATATACCTAAAAATGATAATCAAAAAGAAATAATAACTCTTTTAAAAAAAGGAATTGTATTAAAAAATGAATTAACTAAAATATCTTTATCTAGCGTAAATACATTACTCTCAAAAAAAGTAATAGAGGAAATTAAAGAGGAAACATATAGATTAAACGATAATACTTTTTATACTGATAAAAAAGTTATACTAAATGAAGAACAACAAAAAGTAGTTAACGAAATATTAAAAAATAAAAATACTTTTATACCATATTTAATCCATGGAGTTACAGGAAGCGGAAAAACAGAAGTATATATGAACATAATTGAAGAAGTATTAAAAAGTGGTAAAGAAGTAATAGTTCTTGTTCCTGAGATTAGTTTAACTCCACAGATGGTTAATATATTTAAAAGTAGATTTAAAAATTCTATTGCTATACTTCATAGTGCATTATCAGATGGAGAAAAATATGATGAATGGAGAAAAATAGAAAAGAAAGAAGTATCTATTGTAATAGGCGCAAGAAGTGCAATATTTGCTCCATTTACAAATATAGGTTTGATAGTTTTAGATGAGGAACACTCTGATACATATAAACAGGATAATACTCCTAAATATGATGCTATTGATATAGCAATAAAAAGGGCTAAGACATATAACTGTCCAATAATATTTGGAAGTGCAACTCCATCAATAGAAAGTTATACAAGAGCAAAAATGGGAATTTATAAATTGCTTGAGTTAAAAAATAGAGTAAATAAAAAAACACCACTTATAAAACTTATAGATATGAAAGAAGAAATAAAAAAAGGTTATAGGATACTATCTAAAGAATTAATAGATGATATAAATGATAGATTAAATAAACAAGAGCAAGTAATACTTCTTTTAAATAGAAGAGGTTATTCTACAACTATCAGTTGTAGTGAGTGTGGAAATGTAATTAAATGTCCAAATTGTGATATACCATTAACGTATCATAAAAGTGGCAATAAACTTAATTGTCACTATTGTAACTATACAACTTATAAACCTAATAAATGTCCATCTTGTAATAGTGAAAATTTAACTAATTATGGTCTAGGAACAGAGAAATTACAAGAAGAGATAAATAATTTGTTTAAATCTGCTAAAACAGTTAGAATGGATATCGATACAACAAGAAAAAAGGGTAGTCATGAAAAAATAATCAATGATTTTAAAAATAAAAAATATGATATTTTAATAGGAACACAAATGATTTCTAAGGGATTGGATTTCGATGATGTAACGCTTGTTGGTGTATTAAATGGTGATGCTACACTAAATATTCCTGATTTTAGAAGTGCAGAAAGAACATTTGACCTTTTAAATCAAGTATCAGGTAGATCAGGTAGATCTAAAAAAGATGGCAAAGTTATTATACAATGCTTTAATAAGGACCACTATAGTATAAAATATGCAAGTTTGAATGACTACACTAGTTTTTATAATGAAGAGATGTCTATTAGAAAAAAATTAAAATATCCACCATTTTTTAATCTATGCTTAATAAGATTAATTGGAGAAGATTATAATCTTTTAAATAACGAGGCAAATAAAATAAAAAATCATTTAGAAAATAATACAGTTAATACAAAAATATTAGGCCCATCACTTGCTACAATTCCAAAAATATATAATAAATATTATTTTCAAATAATAATAAAATATAAAAATATAAAAGATATATATGATGCTATTAAATTTGTAATACAAAAGGTAAATAACAATAATAAAATAACTATTGAGGTAGATTTAAATCCAAAAAAAATCTAAAAAATATAAAAATTGATATAAAAATTATACATTTATATTGTTTTTTTAGAAAAAAAATGTTACAATCAATATAGTACGAGATAGAAGAATAAAGGGTGAGAATTTATGTATGATGATTTTTTGCTAAATAATGATGTTTCCAAAACTTCACAAAGCAATTCTTTTAATGATTTAGATAATTTATTTAATAATCTTACAACTGATATATCAAATTTTAATAAGTATATTGATGATATTAATAAGAAAAAGAAGGAAAATTCATTAGAAGAAAGAGAATTAATAGAGGAAAAACTTAGAATAGATAAATCTAGAATAGAATTTGAAAACTATGTAAAAGCAAGAAATGAAGAATATGATAAGAAGATTGCTCAAGTAGAACAATATGCAGATAGTCAAAAACAAAATCTTCAAAGGCTTGAAGCAGAGTTTAAGGTTAATATGGATAATTCACTAAATGAATTAGAACTATCTAAAAAGGAATTAGAAATACAAAAACAAAAATTAGAGGAAGATAAAGAACAATTTGAAACATATAAAGAATTAGAAATGAATAGAATTCGTCACGCACAAGAGATACTAGAGTCAGAAAAGAATCAATTTGAAAGATATAAGGAAGTAAATAATAAAAAGATAGAACTAGAAAATAAAAACTTAGAACAAAAATGTGACAAGTTTAAAGATTTAATAGGTCAATTTAATTCTAGTTTTAAGCCAATAATAACTGAGGAAGAATAAAGAGGTGTAATATGGATACTAATAATGATAATTTTGAAGTAAATGATGTTAATAATTTTGATGAACAAAATGATTTTAGCTATGATTCTATAAGTGGCCTTGGAGAAAGTGACTATGAAAATGAAGATTTATTTACTGATGAAGTAAAAGATGATGGTGCATCTGAATTATTCAGCGATGAAGTAAAAGATGATAGTGTATCTTTAGATAATGATTCAGAAAATGAAGAAACTAGTGAAGTTGAAGAAGATACAACATTTTCTTTAGAAGGACCTGATAACAGTGATTTCTTCGTTGGAAGTCCAGATAGCGTTGATGATTCAGTTTCAAATAACGAAAGTGAAGATTCATCTGAAACTGATGAGCAAAGTGATGATAGTTCTATAGAAGTAGATGAAAATACTGAAGACTCTAAAGAGGAGCCTATTGAAAACTCATCTGATACTGAAGTTTCAGATTCTAGTGAGTCTTCTTTAGAAGATTCAAATATCGAAGATAAACAAGTTACGTTTGATGACACTCCAATTGAAGAGTTAAATAAATTAACTGAGTATGAAGATGAAAAAATAGAATCTACTGATATAAATTCTTTGTTTGAAAAAGTTAGCGTAAATGTAAAAGATGCATCAGAAATATTTAGAAAAAATACTGATTTAAAACAAAAAATAGATGCTAGTTTTGATAAATTAAAAAAATTACAATCAGAAGTAGAAAATGCTAAAAAAAGTCAAATAGATGAAATAAATAGTTATAAAGAAGAAGTATTTAATAAATTAACAGAGAAAAAAGAAGAAATAGAAAAAAGACTTAATTTGCTTAAAGAGTCTCAAGCATCTTTAGAAAAGGATAAACAAGAATTTGAACAATATAAGAAATCAGAACAAGATAACATAGATAAAGTTCAAAAAGAAATTCAAGAAGCATATGACTCAAGAAGAGAAGAATTAAGCCATATTGAAGATGTATTAAGAAAACAGAAAGATGCTCTTGACGAAGAGAGAAATCAATTAAGTTTGGATAAAATTCAATATGAATCTGATAAAAATGAGTTAGCCAACAATTTACTTAAATTTAATGAACTTGTCAATTCATTTACAAGTGGAGTAAATGATACAAGATCATCAATTTCAAGTGATGTTTCAGATAATCAAGAATAAGAATAGAAATCTATTCTTTTCTTTTAAAAATATTTACAAACGTATGTATAGTTGATATAATTATTTTAGGCAGTGGTTATATGAGAGATGTTATTTTAAAATTTATAGATGAATTAAAATATGAAAAAAATTATTCTAAATGTACAATAGAGGCATATTTAAAAGACTTGGATTTGTTTTTAGAATATCTAAATGAGAACAATATAAAAAATTATAATTCTATAGATTATCAAGATATTAGATTATATATAAGTTATTTATATGAACTTAAATACAATAATAAGACAATTTCTAGACATATAAGTTCTATAAAAAGTTTTTTTAAATATTTAAAATCTAATAATATAATAGAAAATAATCCTTGTACTTTAATATCTAATCCAAAATTAGATAAAAAACTTCCAAAATATCTAAATTTTGAAGATACAAATAAATTACTAAATGCATTTGATAATAATAATTATTTGGGATTAAGGAACTCACTTATATTAGAATTACTTTATTCAACAGGAATACGTGTTAGTGAATTAACAAATATAAAAGTAAAAGATATTTCATTAAAAGATAGAACTATAAGAATTGTAGGAAAAGGTAGTAAAGAAAGAATAGTATATTTTGGTGAAATTTGTTTAAATTTAATAAATGAATATTTAAAAAATAGTTATAACAAATTAAATAAAAATAATTTAGAATATTTATTGTTAAGTAAAACTGGTAAAAAAATAAATGATAGAGAAATCAGAGCAATTATAGATGACGCATGTAAGATATCTGGTATTAAGTTACACATATCTCCTCACACACTACGTCATACCTTTGCAACACACATGTTAAATGAAGGTGCAGATCTTAGAAGTGTTCAAGAATTGCTTGGGCATGAAAACCTTTCAACAACGCAAATTTATACCCATTTAACTAATGATAAAATAAGAAAAGTTTATTTAAACGCACATCCACGTGCTAGGAGGTAATATGGCAAAAGTATATTTTAGATTTGGCGCAATGAACTGTGGTAAAACTACGGCTTTACTTCAAGTTGCTCATAATTATGAAGAAAAAGGAATGAAAGTAATCGTAATGAAATCTTCAATTGATAAAAAAGGAAATAAAAATATTGTATCTAGACTAGGAATTGAAAGGGAAGTTGATATGCTTATTAGTCCAGATGATAATATAATAGATAAAATAAACCTTAATAATTTAAACTGTATATTAGTAGATGAAGTACAATTTTTAAAACCAAATCAAATAAAAGAATTATGGATAATATCAAAATTGTACGATATTCCAGTAATCTGTTATGGACTTAAGACAAATTTCAAAGGTGAATTATTTGAGGGTTCTAAAGCAATAATAGAAGTTGCAGATGAACTAGAAGAATTGGCTACTATTTGTAGATGTGGTAAAAAAGCAAAATTTAATGCTAGAATGGTTAATTCAAATTTTACAAATGTTGGTGAAGAAGTAGAAATAGACGGCTCTAATTCAATTATTAAATACGAACCTTTATGTGGAGAGTGTTATATCAAAAACGTATTAAAAATAAAATCTCTTAAGAAATAGTTATTAATTCTATTTCTTTTTAATATATTTTATTGGTGGTAACGTGACTTTAAGTGAACTTGTAAAAATTATAGATGGAAAAACTAATATAGTAAGTGACGAAAATATAAATGAAATAAAAACTGATACGAGAAAAATTAATCCAAAAGATGTATTTATTGCTTTAAAGGGTAAAAAATATGATGGCATAAAATACGCCTGTGAAGCAATAAAAAAAGGTGCAATAGCGTGTATAGTTGAAAGTGATGTAGTTTCAAGGAGTATTATAGTTAATGATACATATGATAGTTTATTTAAAATAGGTAATTATATTAGAAATAAATATAATATTCCATTAATTGCAATAACAGGATCTAATGGTAAAACAACTACAAAAGATATTTTATCTCATATCTTAAAAGCAAAATACAATGTATTAGAAAATAGCGGTAATAAAAACAATATAGTTGGCGTTTTTGAGACATTGCTTAATTTAAAAGATGATGTTGATATAATCGTAATGGAACTTGGAACAAATCATTTAGGAGAAATAAGTCGTCTTTCAAATATGTGTAATCCAACTAAAGCTATAATAACTAATATTGGTTCATCACACTTAGAATATTTTAAAAAAAGAAAAAATATATTTAAAGAAAAATTAAGTGTTATAGATGGTATGAATAATAAGGATTTAATAGTAAATGGTGATGATAAATACTTAAAAAAATTAAAATGTTTTAAATGTGGTACTAGAAATAATAATGACTTAAAAGCCTATAATATAAAATCCTACATAAATTACACCACTTTTAACATATATCTAGATAAAGAATATCTAGTAAGATTTAATAATCCAGGAGTACACTTCATATATGACATACTGCTTTCTATTAAAGTTGCTCTTGATTATAATATTGATATAAACGATATAATAAAAAGAATAGAAACATTCAAAATAACAGAAAAGCGCATGAGTCTATTAGAGTGTGATGATAATATCGTAATTGATGATTGTTACAATGCAAGTTTAGAATCTATTAAAGCAGGATTTAACTATTTAAAAGAAATAAATAATAAAAAAATAATAATATTAGGAGATATGTTAGAATTAGGGAAATATTCTAAAAAAATGCATAAAAAGGTAAATAAATGTATTAAAAATATTGATAATAAAGTGGTTTTAACAGTTGGTAATTTTACTAAATATATTAAAGGAATTCATTTTAATAATTCAATAGAGTTAATAAAATATTTAGAAAATAACGAAATACATAACAGTTATATTTATATAAAAGGTTCGAGGAAAATGAATTTAGATATAGTAGTAGATTATTTTAAAAATAAAGTCAAAAAAAAAGAATTACTTAAATGAATTTTTAAATAAAAACTCTTCAAGTTCTTCTTTTTTTTCTTTTGATAATATTTTTCCAATAATTTCTTTTTCTAAAATTATTAACTTTTCATCAAACATACCGAATGTACTTATCATTTTATTTTTCATCTCACATACTTTGTTCGATTCACTATAAATTTTAATAGCCTCAAAAGTAGGATCAACAGCAAACATAAAAACTACATATTTTTCTGCTTGACTATAAATTTTATAATTATGAATGTTATATCTCAAAAATTTAGATACATTATAATGTGCTTCAGATTTATGTACTTTTAGAATATCATGATTATAAAAATTGTTTAATTTTTTTGAAATTTCAAACAATTCTTTTAATCTTTCATTTTCTATTAATCTTAAACTTTCACGATTTAAGTTCAAATAAAATGATTCTAAAGCATTAGGTCCAAATGCACGTTTAATCACAAAAATCACCTAAGTCATATATTATACACTAAAACAAAAATAAGTCAATATTTACTTATTACTCATAAAATGATATAATTGTTTTGCTTTGAGGTGACACATGAAAGTAAAATATGAATTATTAAAAGAAGATACAAAAACAAATGCAAGACGTGGTTTATTACACACTAATTATGGAACATATGAAACACCTATGTTTATGCCTGTTGGAACGCAAGCAACAGTTAAGACTTTATCTAAAGAAGAGATAAAAGAACTTGGTAGTGGGGTTATATTATCAAATACATATCATTTATGGCTTAGACCAGGAGAAGATATAATTAATAAGGCTGGTGGACTACATAAATTTATGAATTATGATGGTCCTATATTAACAGATTGTGGTGGATTTCAAGTATTTAGTTTGGTAAAAAATAAGGCTAAGGATATAACAGAAGAAGGAGTACATTTTAAGAGTCATATAGATGGTTCTAATCTTTTTTTAACACCCGAAAAATCAATCCAAATACAAAATAAATTAGATAGTGATATAGCAATGTCTTTTGATGAATGCATTCCATATCCTGCAAGTTATGAGTATGCTAAAAAGTCAACAGAAAGGACACTTAGATGGGCTAAAAGAGGTAAAGCAGTATTTAATAATGAAAGACAATCCTTATTTGGAATAGTTCAAGGGGGAGAGTATGAAGATTTAAGACATTTAAGCGCTATAGAAACAGTTAAAATAGGTTTTGATGGATATGCAATAGGTGGAACAAGCGTTGGTGAAGATAAGGAAACAATGTATAAAATGATAGATTATGCAATAGAAAAATTACCTAAAGATAAACCTAGATATTTGATGGGAGTTGGAGATCCAGTAGATATAATAGAAGGAGTTATTAGGGGAGTGGATATGTTTGATTGCGTTCTTCCGACACGTATTGCAAGACACGGTAATGCATTTACTAGATTTGGTAAGATAAATATCAAAAATGCAAAATATAAAGAGGATTTCACACCTCTTGAAGAAAATTGTGATTGTTATACTTGTAAAAGTTATACAAAGGCATATATAAGACATTTAATAGTTGCAAATGAATCTCTTGGGCAAAGATTGCTTTCAATACACAACATAAGATTTTTAATACGTCTAACAGAAGACTTACGAGTAGCAATAGATGAGAATAATATATTAGAATATAAGGAAAAATTTATGAAAGATTACTTACATGAAAATAATAAATAAAATATATAAGATAGATAAAAATCTAAATAAAAAAATTGTACTTATATCAGATATGCATTATTCAAATAAAAAAGATTTAATAAGATTAAATGTTATACTAGATAACATAAAAAAATTATCTCCTGACTTTATATGTATTCCAGGAGATATAATAGATAAATCAGAAATAAAAAATAGTATTCCACTTATAAATTGGTTTAAAAAATTATCAAAAATCTCAAAAGTTATAATTTCAATTGGAAACCATGAATTTTATATAGATAAAAAGAAAAATAAATTTGGTTTAAATAAAGACTTTATAAGAAAATTATCAAGTATAGAAAACATATATTTATTAGATAATGAAAGTATAGTAATAGATAAAATTAATTTTTTAGGACTTACAGAAAAAATAAATAAAGATGCAAGTTTTAAAGAATTTTTAACATCTTTTGAAAAATTGAAAACAAATGATAAATATTATAATATTTTACTATGTCATTCACCTATATATATATGTAGCGAGGATACATTAAAAGATAAAAATATAGATTTAGTGTTATGTGGACATATGCATGGCGGTGTTGTATTAAATATATTAAGACCAATATTTAAAACAAGAGGAATAATAAGCCCAAATAAAAAATTATTTCCCAAAAATGCATATGGTAAAATAAAAATAGGTAATACAAATATAATAATAAGTTCAGGACTTAGAGTATTGCCATATAAATTAATGAATAAAATATTTAAGCCTGAAATAGTAGAGATTTATCTATAAGAAAAGTGTTAGAATTCTAACACTTTTTATAAATAATAATAACTATTTAAATTAATAATAACGCCAATAATGGAATTTATTAATGAAAATACTAAAAATACAATACATAATACAAATCCTGCAATAGCCTTACCCCTATTTACTTCGGAATTCATTCCTTTTATGCTAAATACTAAACCGCATATACCTGTTGCGTATCCAAATATTGGAATAATCCAACTAACAACAGATACAAGGCCTAAAATAAATCCTATTAGTGCATTTTTATCAGTTTTGCTTATTACATCATTATTTTGATTTTGACAGTTTGAACAAACATTTTCACCTTCATTTAATTTCTTTCCACAATTACTACAGTACTTTTCCATATTCTCCTCCCACAACATTATAACACAAGATTTAAAAAAGTAAAATTTATTAAATATATTTTTGACTTTTACTTAAAAGTGTAGTAAAATTGATATAGAAACGATAAGGGTGATTTATGGGACTTTTTAGCAAATTTAAAAACATATTTAAAAAAGAAGAAAAAGAGGATTTAGAGGCATTCGATAAAGGCTTAGAAAAAAGTAGAAAAGAATTCGTAAATAAAATAGGTATTTTAAATAATAAATACAAAAAAGTAAGCCCTGAATATTTCGATGAATTAGAAGAGATACTTATAATGTCAGATATAGGTGTTAATACCGTAATGGACTTTATAGATAAACTTAAAAAAAGAGTTAAAAAAGAAAATATTATAAACAGTGAAGACTTAAAAGAAGTAATAATTGATGAAATGTTTATAATATATGTTAATAATGAAATAGTAGTAAATAAAATAAATTATAGCGATAGTGGTCCTACAGTAATTTTGTTTGTAGGAGTTAATGGAGTAGGTAAGACAACAACAATAGGTAAAATAGCAAATAAATTAACAAAAGAGGGTAAGAAAGTTTTACTTATTGCAGGAGATACATTTAGAGCTGGTGCGATAGAACAGTTAAAAGAATGGGGCTTAAGGACAAACTCTAAAGTAGTATATGGTGAATCTAAGGATCCATCTAGTGTAGTTTATGACGGACTTATGATTGCTAAGGATGAGTCTTATGATGTAGTTTTAATAGATACTGCAGGTAGACTTCAAAACAAAGTAAATCTTATGAACGAACTAGATAAAATAAATAAAGTGATAGGTAAATTAATACCTAACGCTCCACATGAAACTTTACTTGTAATAGATGCAACAACAGGTCAAAATGGAATTAGTCAAGCAAAAAGTTTTAAAGAGATAACAAATATTACAGGAATAGTTTTAACTAAATTAGATGGAACTGCTAAAGGAGGTATCGTACTTGCAATAAAAGAGAGTGTAAATATCCCAGTTAAATTTGTTGGACTTGGGGAAAAAGAAGAGGACTTAAGAGTCTTTGATATTGAAAAATATATATATGGATTATTTAAAGATATGTGAGGTGAGATTTTATGAATACAAAAATGGTAAAATTAAAAGAATATAGTAACAAAGAAGTAGGATTACTTGTACAAGTTGTGCTTTTGGAACTTATGCTTATATTTGGTATAATAACACTCTTATCAGAAGCTTTTCTTCCTGCATTTTATGCAATAATAACTATGATAATGTTTACTATGGCATACAACAATGTTAAAATATATAAGAAAAAGTATCTAACTCCTATTTATATAGTAGTAGGTATTTTTGTAGCCGTTGCAACTGTTTTGGAGTATTTTTAATGAAACTTCATTATGTAGAACTTTTTGATTATTATGGAGAACTTTTTACAGATAAACAAAAAGAATATTTTAAAGATTACTATGAAAATAATTTAACTTTACAAGAAATAGCAGAAAATAGTAGTGTCAGTAGAAATGCAGTACATAAAAATATAAAAGAAATATTACAAAAGTTGGATTACTATGAAGAAAAATTAAACTTATACAAAAATAGGATAAAAATAGAAAAAATAATTGAAAATTTAGATAATGATATAAAATTACAAATAGAAGAATTAATTTAGGGTGATAATATGTTTGGAAAAATAGTGTATATTAGTGGAAGTGTTGCTCATATAAGCATTCCTGCAGGAACTCCTGTTAGTATGGATCTTATGAATATGCACGTTGTATTTGAAGATAACGATAGAAAAGTATTAGGAGAAGTAGAAGATGTATCTGAAAATGAAATAAAAGTACATTTTTTAGGTGTAATAGAAAATGGCAAATTTATTTTAGGAGTTTTAAGAAAGCCAACTTTAGAAGCCAAAATTAGAATGGTTACTGAAGAAGAACTTAACTTAATAACTGGTGTAGAAAAAGAAGGTATGTTTAAACTTGGAGTTTCTCCACTTTATAATGATAAACCAATTTATGTAGATATAAATGAACTTTGTAGTAATCATTTAGCCATATTTGGTAATACAGGAAGTGGTAAATCATACGGAGTTGCAAGTTTCATACAAAGCCTATTTTATAACAAACAATTTAATCCCTTTAGAGCAAATTATATGATATTCGATGCTTATGGTGAGTATCACAATGCTTTTGAAAGATTAAATGAAGTAAATCCTAATTATCAATTTAAGTATTATACGACAAATAGAACAGATACAAATGGCGAATTAATTAGAATACCTTTATGGTTACTTGATATAGATGATTTTGCTTTATTACTTCAAGCAGAAAAGCATTCACAACTTCAAATAATAGAAAAAATGATTAAACTTGCTCGTATTATTTCACAAGATACAGAAGATTCTATTAAATATAAAAATCATTTAATTGCTAAAGCAATACTAGATACATTATATACAAATCAAACATCAGCAAGCAAAAGAAATGATATATTTACAATAGTTGATGGTTGCCAAACAGAACAGTTTAACCTAGAAGCACCTATACAAGGTATAGGTTATGTAAGAAAATTTAGAGAATGTTTCGTAATAGATAGAAGTGGTGACTTTACAGAAAGTGTACTAATTACTCAATATATAACAAGTTTTATAGATGAATCATTAGATAATTATGAAGCACCTAATGACCATGCTTTCCAAATAGAAGATTTGGTAAAAGCGCTTGATTTTACACTTATAAGCGATGGATTTTTAAGAAATGACAAATTATATGATGAAGCAATCACATTAAAGGTTAGACTTCATTCAATCGCAATAAGTGAAAATAAAGATTTCTTCTATTATCCAAATTATGTAGACTTAAATGGATATATTGCAAGTTTAGTTGCAAAAAATAACAAAAAGTCTCAAATTGTAAATTTCAATCTTGAAGATATAGATGATAGACTAGCAAAAACAATAGTTAAAATATACTCAAAAATGTTATTTGATTTTACAAAACATTTACCAAATCGAGGTGCGGTTCCTTTTCATCTATTATTAGAGGAATCGCATAGATATGTACAAAACGACACAGATAACTTTTTGTTAGGATATAACATATTTGAAAGAATTGCAAAAGAAGGTAGAAAATTTGGACTTATGCTAAATTTGGTTTCACAAAGACCAGTTGAATTATCAGAAACCGTTATATCTCAAATTAGTAACTTTCTAATATTTAAAATGACACACCCAAGAGATTTAGAGTATATAAAGAAAATGTTACCTAATATGAGTGCGGAAATAATGGAAAAGCAAAAAAGTTTGCAACCAGGTATGTGTGTTGCATTCGGACGTGCATTTACTGTTCCAATGATAATAAAAATGCCACTTCCAAATCCAGAACCTCATAGTAGCAATGTTAATGTAGTAAGTGTATGGCAAGGTAGATAGTATCTACCTTTTATAAATAGAATTGGAGAAGTATGAAAAAAGCAGTATTTATATTATTATCCTTCTTTACTATATTTTCTGTTAAAGCAATAGATTTTGATTTGAATTCTAAATATGCATATGTATATAATTTAACAGATGATAAAGTAATGTATGAAAAAAATAAAGATGAACAAGCAAAAATTGCAAGCATGACAAAAATAATGACTGCAATAATAGTTATTGAAAACAACAAGGATTTAGATAAAACAATAACCATAAAAGAAGAAGATTTACGTGATATATTTGAATATACAACAACAGGATTTCAAAATGGACATAAAGTAACAATAAAAGAATTATTATATGGAATATTGCTTAAAAGTGGTTCTGATGCAGTCAATGCTGCAGTTAGAATAACTACCTCTAGTGAAGAAGACTTTGTAGATTTAATGAATAAAAAAGTTAACGAGTTAGGACTTAAAAATACAAAATTTTCTAATCCGATAGGAAAAGATGAAGGTAACTATTCAAGTGCATATGACATTGCTAAAATTATGGAATATTGTCTTAAAAATGAAGATTTTAAAAAGATAATTTCAACGGATATGTATTATATAGATTCACTTAATCTACAAATAAATGGTCCTTTATATAAAATGGATACTAAATATAATATAGATTTATCTATGATTGATGGCGCTAAAAGTGGATTTACCTCACTTGCCAAGCATTCATTAGTTTCATATGGAGAAAATAATGGTGTGACCCTAATAACTGTTACAAACTGTGCGGATAGTTTTAAAGATTTATTAATAGATAATTCTAAAATATATAATTACTATTTTAATAATTATGGATATAAAGATTATAATATAAAATTCAATATAGATATCAGTAATGCTAAATTAGATAAATATGAAATAGATTTAAACACTAAATTATATTTACCAAACGATTATGATGAATCCTTAATAAATTATAAATATATTGGAACAAATCTAATAACTCCTTTAAATATAAAGGGAAGTACACTTGGCACGCTTTCTATATACTATGATAAAGATTTAATAAAAACAGTAAAACTTAAACTAGATAAAGATATAAAATTTAAAACAAAAGCATACATGCCTATATTTATATTAGTAGTTATATTTATTATTTTAGTTTTATTTATAATAATTAAAAAGAGAATTAAAAAAATAAAAAAGAAATTGAAAAAGTTTTTAAATAATAAAAATAAATCAAAAATAAACAAAGAAAAACAAAAAATAAAAACATTTATAAAAGAAGAAAATAGTATAGAGAAAAAATTAAGAATATTAAAAAATACGACAAATGTAGAATTATTCTTTGATACCTTGAAAACTGTAAATTATACATATAGTGATAAACTAAATTTTGAACACGATTTTATAGATAGATGTTTTGAAAGTATTAATTTTAAGTCTTTAGATGAATTACAAGAATTATATACTAAATTAAACCTTTATAAAAGCGAAATGGAATCTAAAACTATAAAATATTATAATAAATTATTTAAGTATTGTATTAATGAATATATAAAGTAGATATGCCTAATGACATATCTATTAATTATTTAGAAATAAATTATACAAAATACATATAATTTATTAGGTGGTAATGTGAAAAAAGAAGAATTTAAAGAATTTGTTAAGAAGAATCCAAAATTAATTAATTATGTAAAGACAAATGAAATGACATGGCAAAAATTTTATGAAATGTATGATTTATACGGGGAAGATAATGAGGTTTGGAAGGACTATATAAATAAAAATGAAACAAGAAATACTACATCACAAGTAAAAAAAGTAGAAAAATCAGGTATTGCAGGATTAACTTTAAGTGAAGTAGTAAATTGGTTTAAAAACATGGATTTAGATGGGATACAAGAAGGTATTGGTAACGTACAAAGAGTACTTGGAGTAGTACAAGATTTTTCTAAAAAAGATAGTAATACTACTAAAGAGGTATATAAACCAAGACCGCTTTATAAACATTTTGAGGATTAAATGACGTTAGATTTACAATTTAAAATAAAAAGTAATCCTTTATATGTCAAGTATTTACACGAAAATTCATATTGGTATAAAAACTTAAATAGAAATCCCAATCTTTTTAATGAATTTGTAAGAGAAGTTAAAACGAATTATAAATTAAGACCATCTGATAAAATCAATAAAGCACTTTCTACATTTGAAATGTTAAGTGCGATAATGTCATCTTTAAATAAATAACAAAATGTGTTAAAATTAAATAGGTGATTTTGTGAGAGTTATAAGTGGTAAGTATAAAGGTAAGACATTAATAGGATTTGATATTGATGGTACAAGACCTACTATGGATAGAGTAAAAGAATCGGTATTTGCTATAATACAAAATAATATAAAAAATAGTGTAGTTTTAGACCTTTTTGCTGGCAGTGGTTCTCTTGGTATAGAATCACTTAGTAATGGGGCTAGTGAGTGTTATTTTGTAGATAATAATATAAGCCTTATAAATATAATAAAAAGAAATACCAATAACATGTCTGAAAATATAAAAATAATAAAAAGTGATTATAAAAATGCACTTGAAATATTTAAAAATAGTAAAATTAAATTTGATATCATATTTTTAGACCCACCATATAAATTAAATTTAATAAATGACTGTTTAAGTAAAATAATAAACTATAACCTTTTAAATAAAGAAGGTATTATAGTTTGTGAATATGAAGATGAAAAGTTAAATAATGACGCTTTAACAATTATAAAAGAAAAAAGTTATGGCAGTAAAAAAATAACAATATATAAACTTAAAAATAAATGAAATATTTGTGATAGACTGTACAAGTTTGTCGTTTTTTGGTATAATGTTAAAGAGAGTAGGTGGTATATTGAAGAAGAATTATAAATATTTATTTATGTTTATCTTTTTAATACTACCTTTTATTTATGTAAAAAATGTAAAAGCAGATTATAAGGCAGTTGTTGAAAATAAAGATGGCGCAACTTGTAATATATATAAGGGAAATCTTAGAAATTCTGGTTTTTGTTATTATACTGATAAAAACTTAAATTCTATTGTAGACCACGTACTTTGGTTAGATAATTTAGATGAAGTTACAGTACTTACAGACCATGAGAAAGTACCCACTAATGATCCTGCACTATGTAGTGATTACTATGTCTATACATCTTATAGATCTACGAATTATGGATTAAAATATGGATATTATTGTAATGCATATTTAAAACCTTTAGATTTAGATGAAGAAGATGAAGAAATAAATAAGTTAAAACAAGAATTTAAGGATTTAGGATTCCCTGATAGTTATATAAATAAATTAGTAAGACTAAAAGAAATGCATCCAACTTGGACTTTTAAAGCAATTAAAACTAACTTAAATTGGAAAGATGCTGTAGAGGCTGAAAGCGCAATTGGAGTAAGTTTAATTCAAGGAAATAAAGAGTGTGAAGGGTATTATTCTACGCTTGGTGGATCTTATGACTACAAGAAAGATGAATTTTTTGTAAAAGAAGGTACTAATTGGTATGCTGCAAATAGTGATGTAGTAGCCTATTTTATGGACCCTAGAAACTTCTTAAATGATATGAACATATTTCAATTTTCAACTCTTGAATCAAATCCTAGTCTGCAAACTATAGATGCAGTAAATGAGGTATTAAAAGGTAATTTTTTACTTAGTAATAGTGAAGACTTTATAAACGCAGAAAACTTAAGTGGAGTAAATAGTGTTTATCTTGCTGCATTAGCAGTTCAAGAAGTAGGTAAAGGGACACAGGCTACTTCAGGTGAGGGATTTTATTATAGTGAATCTAATAAAAAATATCCATCTTTAAGAGGTAAATGGATAGATGCTGGATTTTATAACGTATATAATATAGGCGCTGGAACAGACACAAAACCTGCTCAAAATAGTGTAGTGTATGCTATGGGAGGAGAAAATAAAAATGATACTTCATATAGTAGACCTTGGACTAGTTTATCACTTGCAATAACAGGTGGAGCAGAATTTATAAGTGCTAATTATTTAAAAAAAGGACAGTACACAATATATTCAAAAAAATTTAATGTGCATCCAATAGGTTGGAATTTATATTCAAATCAATATCAAACAAATATACAAGGAGCATACTCTGAAGGTCAAAAGATATATAATGCATATTATAAATTAAATATATTAGATCAAGCATTTGTATTTACTATACCTGTATATGAAAATATGCCAGATGAAACAGAACTTCCAAAAAAAGGTAATCCAAATAATTACTTAAGTAGTTTAAGTGTTAAAGTAAATGGTGAAGAATTAAGTATAAATGGTTTTAATGGCGATAAAACAGACTATACATTATATGTACCATATAGTGCAAGTAAAGTTACAATAAATGCAACGTCAGTAAAAAATAAAGCAAGTATAAGTAATATAGGTGAAAAAACACTTAATGTTGGTGATAACAAATTTGATATAGTAGTAACCGCACAAAATGGAAGTGTTAGAATATATACTTTAAATATCATTAGAAATGAAAATGAATCAAAAGAGCCAACTGTTAATGATATAGTTGATAATTTGGGTGTTAAATGTGATGGAGTTTATTTTAGTGGAATAGATTTATCACTTGAAGTCGCTACTTTAGAAAATAAAGTTAAATCTATTAATCCAAATGCTATAGTAGAGATAAAAAATAATAGTGAAAAAGAAGATGATGTTAAGACATTTGCAACAGGTGATATAGTATCTATAACTAGTGCAGGTGAAACGAAATCATTTAAAGTAATAATATATGGTGATACTAACGGAGATGCTAAAATTAATTCTTTAGACATATTAAGAGTTCAAAAACACATTTTAAATGCTATAAAGTTAACAGATGAATATGAAAAAGCAGCAAATGTATCAAGAAAATCAAGTGTAGAAGTTAGTAGTTTAATTAAAATACAAAAATATATATTAGGTGAAGGTTCTATCGAACAGTAGGAGGTAATTATGAGAAAAAATATAAAAAAAGCATTATTTGTTCTAACACTCTTATTTTCATTAGCGCTTTTTAATAATAAAGTAAGCGCTTCAAATTCAACTATAAGTGTCAAATCAAATAATACAGCAATTGTAGGTAATAATATTACAGTTACAGTAACTCTTTCATCATCATCATCTTTAGGTTCTTGGGATTTTACTGTTGGATATGATACATCGCTTTTAAGACTTGTGTCTTCTAATATGGAATCTAATGGTCAAAGATCTGTTGGATATGTAACAAAAAATGGTCAAACATCAAAAACTTATACATTAGTATTTAAAGCACTAAAAAGTGGAAATGCAAAGATCTATGTATATGGTGAGACTGTATATGGGTATGATGAAAAATTAATGAGTGTAACTACTAGTTCTAAGACTGTAAGTATTAAAACGCAAGCAGAAATAGAGGCTTCTTATTCAAAAAATAATTACTTAAGTAGTTTAGAGATAGAAGGATATGAGTTAAGTCCTCAATTTAATAAGGATACACTAGAATATTCAATGTCTCTAGATAGTTCAGTTGAAAGTGTAAATATCAAAGCAAAATTAGAAGATAGTAAGGCTAGTTTAAGTGGAGATGGACAAATATCTTTAATTGAGGGAAATAATAGAGTAGAGGTTGTAGTAACAGCCCAAAATGGAAATGTTAGAACTTATGTAATCAATATAAATGTAGAAGAAAAAAATCCTATAAATGTAAATGTAGATGGTGAAGAATATACTATTGTAAAAAGAAAAAATGCTTTGCAAATTCCTGAAAATTATATTGAAACTACTGTAACTTTAAAAGGAGAAGAAATACCTGCTTTATATAATGAAATAATAAATTATACTCTTGTTGGTTTAAAAGATAAAAATGGTAATATAAAATTATATATATATGATTCAGATAATGAGAATTATACATTATATCAAGAATTAAGTTTTAATAGCAATAAATTATTTTTACTAGATGCAGAAGATATTCCAAAAGGTTTGGAAAAAACAAAAATAAAAATTAATGAGGAAGATGTAACTGCATATAAAATAGATGATGATTCTATATATTATATAATTTATGGTATGAACTTGAATACAGGTAATAAAGATTTTTATATGTATGATTCTATTGAGCACACAATACAAAGATATAATACATCTATGTTAAATAAATTAACAAAGGAAAAAGATAGATATTTATCTATAGTATTAGTTTTAAGTTTTGTATGTTTTCTTACAATGTTATTCCTTTTAATAGAGGTAAATCGTGATAGTAAAAGAAAAAATGAAGATTAATCTTCATTTTTAGTTTATCAATGAATAGGCATTGAATACTATAAATATTAAAATAGTTAATATATTTAAAATATTAAATACTTTGCTCATCTTTTTACCTGTTACAACTGATAATCCAAATAGTAACACAAGTAAAACTATAAGACTTCCTGTTACTAAATAATTCTGTTTAGCCTCTTGATAAGTTGTAAAAGCTAAAAGGTAAATATAATAACCTATACAAAATAAATTTACTTCTCCAATAATATTTAAGGTTGAAATACCTTTTTTCTTTTTCTTATTATTTTCTTTTTTAGTCTCTTCAAAATTAAATTTCATTTGTCTAGTTATATCTAATATTTGAGTTTTGTTTAAATCTTCTTCTTTTGTTTCTTCTTTTACTTTTTTTATTTCTTTTGTTAAATCTTGAGTATTTCTTTTCTTTTCTTCAATCATATTTATGATGTCATCATTATTACTTTCCTTTTCTTTAATTCTATTTTTTCTTTCATTCCTAGACATTAAATCAGTAAATGATGATGTTTTATCTAAATCTTTTTCTTTTATATCAGATAAATCTATTTTTCTTTTATCCATACTATCACCAATATAATTATAACTTATTTGTAAAAAAAAATAAAGTTTAAAATATAAAAAAACGATAAACTATTTATAAATAATATTAAATGTGCTATAATGAAAATGGTGAGATAAATGGGAAATAATTTGACAACAATATTATTAATGGCATTTATACCTTTTATATTTGTAGCCTTAACAATACCTTTTATAAAAAAAATAGCAGTTCATGTTGGAGCAATTGATGTACCTAATGAAAGAAAAGTACATAAAGCTCCAATGCCTAGATTAGGTGGTCTTGGAATATATGCTGGATTTTTACTTGGATATATGATATTTGGAGAACATACTCCAACTATGAATTCAATTCTTATAGGGA
This sequence comes from uncultured Bacilli bacterium, assembly GCA_947628685.1. Lineage (GTDB taxonomy): Bacteria > Bacillota_I > Bacilli_A > RF39 > UBA660 > UMGS1613. Next base: position 5,355 of record CANRAT010000008.1, on the reverse strand, counting down.
GTTTTGTTTTAATAATTACTGGAATAATAGATGATATAAAGCCTCTTAAAGCATCTTATAAATTAATAGGACAAGTAATAGCTGCTTTAATAGTTGTATTTTATGGAGGATTACTTTTAAGAGATGTAAGTTTTTTTGGATTTTATTTTGAATTTGGAATATGGTCTTATTTAATAACGATTTTATTTATATTAGGTTGCATAAACTGTATGAATTTAATAGATGGTCTTGATGGCCTTGCTGGAGGGGTTAGTTCAATATTTTTTCTTACAATAGGAATCATTGCTTATTTTCAAGGAAGAATAGGATTATCAGTTGTCCTTACATTTATAATGCTAGGTTCAACGTTAGGATTCTTGGTACACAATTTTAATCCTGCAAAGATTTTTATGGGTGATTCAGGATCAATGTTTTTAGGATTTATAATATCTGTAATAACACTCTTAGGATTTAAGACTATTATAACATCTTCAATTATAATTCCGTTATTTATTTTAATAGTTCCAATACTTGATACATTGTGTGCGATAATAAGAAGAAAATTAAAAGGAGAAAGTATAGGTACACCTGATAAAAGTCATTTTCATCATCAATTGCTTAGAAGAAATTATAGTGTTAGAACTACTGTATTAATTATATATTTAATTACTGCTTTATTTTCAGCAGCATCTATTATATGGTTATTAGTAGATAAAAAAATTGGATATATAATATATGGAATACTTATGTTTGGACTCATTATATTTGTGTTTAGTACAGATATATTGGTCGATAGAAGAAAGAAAAAATAATTTGCTCAAATACAAATTATTTTTTTGTATAAAAAACAAAAAAGTATAAAAAAACTATTGACAGCGTTCAAAAATGATTGTATATTTATTATAGTGAACAACTAAGGAGGTAAGATGTATGAAAAGATTTTTTTTGATTATGTTGTTATCACTATTTTTAATATCAGGGTGTGCGGATAAAAAAGATACGGTTATTATTTATTCTTGTATGGAAGATAATAGAAATCAAGCATTGCAAGAACAATTGAAAGAAAAATTTAAGGATATTGAAGTTAAAGTTCAACCTATGGCTACAGGAAATGCTGCTGCAAAAATAAAAAGTGAAGGTAAAGACGTAGAGGCTGATATAATTATAGACTTAGAAACTGCCCATGCTGCTAATTTACAAAGCAATTTTGCAGATTTATCTAATTATGATTCAAGCATGTATTTAGATGGAGTAAATAATTCAAATAAATATTTTACTTGGGTAAAAAATACAATGAATTTAATAATAGATAAAGATTATTTTAAAAAGCATAATTTAAAGGTACCAACAACATATGAAGATTTATTGAATAAAGAATATAAAGGATTAATAGCTATGCCAGACCCTAAAACATCTGGTACTGGATATAGTTTTTTCTTAAATACAGTAAATATTATGGGTGAGGATAAAGCGGTTGAATATTTCAAAAAATTAAAAACTAATTTAAGAGAATTTACAACTTCAGGTTCTGGACCAACTAGTTTACTTAAACAAGGTGAAATTGCGATTGCTCTTGGAATGACTAGTCAAGGTGTAGCTGCAATAAATGAAGGATATAATTTTCAAATAGTGGAACTTGAAACAGGTTCACCTTATAATACAACAGCAGCTGCTATAATAAAAGATAGAGAAAATGATGAAAATGTTAGTGAAGTATTTAAATGGTTAATTTCAGATTTTGCAAAATATGATAGGGAGCATTTTATGCCAGATATAATAACAAAAGATCAAGAAATTAAAGTTGAAAATTATCCAACAAATTTAAAAGATGCAAATATGACTAATGGCGAAGACATAGCAACTAAAGAGAAATTAATGAATGTTTGGAGCGAGATAAATGGATAGTTTAAAAATAGAAAATTTAACTAAAAAATATGGTAAAAAAACAGTATTAAGCGAACTTAATTTTAATGTAAAAATAGGTGAGTTTTTATCAATATTGGGACCAAGCGGATGTGGTAAGACAACACTTCTTAAAATTTTGATTGGAATAGAAAATCCAACAAGTGGAAAAATAATCAAAAATAAACAAGATATTACTAAATTAGATTCTTCTAAAAGAGGAATGGGCATAGTTTTCCAAAACTATGCTTTATTTCCTAATATGACAGTTTTGGAAAATGTAATGTATGCATTAAATTTAAAAATAAAAGATAAAAAAATAGCAAAAGAAGAGGCGCTAGAAATGTTAAATTTGGTAAATATGGGAGGTCATCTAAAAAAATATCCTCACCAATTATCTGGTGGTCAACAACAAAGAGTAGCAATTGCTAGAACTTTAGTACTTAAACCAGATATAATATTGTTTGATGAGCCTATGTCAGCACTTGATGCAGATAATAGATTAATGTTGAGAAGAGAAATAAAAGAAATTCAAAAAAAATTAAACACAACCATAATTTATATAACGCACGACCAAGAGGAAGCATTTTCTTTATCAGATAGAGTTATGGTTATGAGAGATGGAAATATTGAACAGATTGATACACCAAACAAAATATATAATCATCCTAAAAATGATTATGTAAAAAATTTTGTAGTAAATCATTTAAATGAAAAAGTTTCATCTATTGAAAAATGTACGGGTATAGATCTATGATAAAAAAAATTAGTAAAACAAAAATATTGATTTTCTTATTTTTAATATTAACAGTTATATATCCGTTATTTAGGATGTTACTTAATGTAGAATGGAGTAATTTTAGCACTCTTGTTACTTCTAAAAATTTTTTAGAATCATTGCTTAATTCTTTATTTGTAACAGTTATATCAACATTAATATCAATTTTAATTGCTTATATCTTGGCTTTTACTTTAAATAGAACAAATATTAAGCATAGGGCAATTTTAAAAATGCTTTTAACCACTCCTATGTTAATTCCATCAATATCACATGGTTTAGGATTAATTAATCTATTTGGAGCGAATGGTTTAATCTCTAAATATTTTGGATTTAATATAATTGGAAGTACTGGAATAATTGTAGGCTCTATAATATATGCATTTCCTGTTGCTTTTCTAATGATTGATGATGGATTTAATTATATAGATAATTCTATGTATGATACTGCACATGTTTTAGGTTTAAATAAATTTCAAACATTTAAAAAAGTTACTATGTGCTATATGAAAAAACCACTTTTTTCAACTCTATTTGCGGTATTTACTTTAATATTTACAGATTATGGTGTACCAATTGCTGTTGGGGGTAAGTTTTTAACTCTTCCGGTATTCTTATATAAAGAAGTTATAGGTCTTTTAGATTTTTCTAAAGGCGTTATGATAGGATTATTTTTATTAATTCCTGCTTTTATATCATTTATGTTTGATAATTTTACTAAAGATTTTAGTAATTCTACAAGTTCAATAGATTACAAAATTAAAAAAAATAAAATAAGAGATAGAATACTTACGGTTTTTGTATATTTAGTACTTGCATTTATCTTCTTGTTACTAGGTTCATTTCTTTATTATGCGCTTATTAATAACCCAATGTTAGATAAAACAATATCTGCTATACATTTCAATTATGTAATAAAAAATGGAATAGGTAGTTATATTTTTAATTCATTATTTATTTCCATTTTTGTATCGATATTTGGTACTATTTGTTCTTATACAAATGCTTATATTACAGCAAGAAAAAAGGGAAAATTTAGAAAGATAATACATATTTTTACTATAATTTCTCTCGCGATACCAGGTATAGTATTAGGATTATCTTATACTATTAGTTTTAAAGGTAGTTTTATATATAATACATTTATTATCTTAATATTAGTTAATATTATACATTTTATAGCTTCTCCATATTTAATGGCATATAATGCTCTTCAAAAGGTAAATCAAAATTTTGAGGCAGTAGCGAAAACTTGCAATATTTCGACATTTAGACTTATTAAAGATGTAATAATTCCTTGTACGAAAAAAACAATAAGAGAAATGTTTTCATATTTTTTTGTAAATTCAATGGTTACAATATCAGCAGTAGCATTCTTATATAGTGTAGATACAATGCCACTTTCTCTTCTTATAAATAATTATGAGGGAAGCATGCTTCTTGGCGAAGCAGCGATAGTTTCACTTATAATATTAGTATTTAATATTACATTAAAAACAATAATTTATTTAATAAATAGAAAAGAACACAAAAGGAGGTATATTTATGAACTTGACTAAAAGACAATTTGATGTACTTGTCGCAATAGAGCAAAACAAAAAAAGCAAATATTCGCAAAGAGATATTTCAAGTGATACTAATATATCAGTAGGATTAGTAAATAAAATAATTAATGAATTATTTAATGTAGGTTATATAGATTCTGATTCTAAAATAACAGAAAATGGATTAAAGGCATTAGAACCATATAAAGTTAAAAGAGCTATATTTTTGGCAGCCGGATTTGGTTCAAGGCTTGTACCTATAACTTTAAATACTCCAAAACCATTAGTTATGGTTCATGGAAAAAGAATAATTGAAACTTTACTTGATGCAGTGGTAAAGGCAGAAATACCTGAAATTATAATAGTTAGAGGATATTTAGGTGAACAATTTGAAATTTTATTACATAAGTATCCAAATATTAAATTTATTGAAAATGATTTATATAATCAGGCGAATAATATATCATCAGCATATTTAGTAAAAGATTTATTGGAAAATTCATACGTATTAGAATCAGACTTATTATTATCAAATCCAAAATTGATTAGAAAATATGAATATTCTAGTAATTTTCTTGGTATACCTGTAGATAAAACGGATGATTGGTGTATTGAATCAAGAAACAATATAATTACAAAAGAAAAAATAGGTGGATTAAATTGTCACCAAATGGTAGGAATATCTTATTATGATGCTATTGATGGTAAAAAATTAAAAAAAGATATTGAAGAAGTATTTAATTCACCTGGGGGTAAGGAAAAATATTGGGAACAAGTTCAATTAGCTGAAAAAAAAGAAAATTATAAGATAAGTGTTAGAGAATGTAAGTTTGATGATATAATAGAAATAGATACATTTAATGAATTAAAAAAAATAGATAAAATATATGATGTAAAATAAGAAAATTGAATATTATTTTGATTATGATTTATTACATACAATAAAATAACTTTATAAGTAAAAAACAAAAAAATGTTATAGAAATATGTTGTTATAAAAAATTATATACATATTATTGATTAACATTATTGATTAAAAAAGATTTTAGCGGTAGTTTTTATATCGCTTTTATGATATAACCCGAGTTTGACAGATGAAGAAATAAAAAAAGTTTAATTTCTATTGAAATTAGGCTTTTCTTTTTACGCAAA
>CANRAT010000007.1 GCA_947628685.1 uncultured Bacilli bacterium | reverse complement strand
TCCTATTATTTTAATAGGACATTTTTTCTAATTATTACTCCTTCAAAAATAGGACATTTTTTCTAATTAATCACATATTTTTATTCTTACAAATTACTATTTGTTTTAATAAATATTATATCATTTATCCGTATTATTGTAACCTGTGTTAGAAACTGATAAATTAAGGATTTAAAATCAAATTTTTTTTGCTACCTAAATGCTACCTAAAATTGATTTTTAAAATTTGGCTCTCTTGTAAACCCTTATAAATACGGGCAAACAAAAATGTCCAGCATTTCTGCTGGACTTCAGGGGGCAAACTGAAATCACGCACTCCTAAATTTAAATATTTAAAAAATCTATGATTTTCAACAAAATAAAGTTTAAAACGAGACAATAAAATTTAAACTAATATCAAAGAAAATTTAACTATGGGTGGTTAGATGGGTGGTTAAAAATTACCTAATTAATCTCTAGTATTATTGGATACTAGGATTATTTTTTTTGATATTTTATAATCTATAAACTGAAATAAAATATAATAATATTAATTTCTTATATTAGTTTTATTTTGAAATTTCCTTCCCATTAATATCGTAATACTTAAATGTTCCACCTAATTCTATTAAACATCTTACATTATCATTTTCAAATGCTACATTTAAACAAGTAGTTTCCTCAAATGACTGTTTACCATTATTAAAAACTATTGTATGCCTATTATTATTGTCATTTTTATATAATATAAATTGATTTTTATTATTTTTATTTATATCTTTTACATAATATTTTCCATTTAAAGAAACAATAATTTTATAATTATTTGTATCAATAACATCAGTTTTCCCATTATAGTATGATGTTATGTATCTATCTTCTTTTTCATCTTGATATTTTGAATCAACCTCTGGCTCTTTTTCATTTCCAATCTTTTGATATTCCTTTATAACATTTCCCTTTGAATCAAGTAACTGATATTTATTTTCTGTTGTAAATAATGCCACTTTTTTTGAAAAGCAATAATTTACAGCACACTCTATTGAACTTTTACGCAAATAAACATCATTTGAGTCTTGAAAGAAAATATTACCATCATATTTTAAAATTTTTGATTTAATTTGCTCATCGTAGTTTGTAACAGTATAATAGCAACCTGTTTGGGATATATTTTTATATTTACCTGGTTCAACTATAAATTTACCTTTGTCATTTATTATTGCTACTTGATTGTCAGTTGTAGTTATTTTTATAGTGCCATTACAAAATTCTTTTGTATATATATCTCCATAATTCTTAATATTATCCAATAAAATCTTATCATTATCTGCTTTTAACACATAATAATCACCAGATTTTTCAAAAGTTGAGGATGATATAGTCGGATCAACATTTGTATTGCCATCATTTTTTGAATTCTTTACAACTATTATTACAACAATTACAGCAACAATTAATAATACTATAACACCTAAAATAATTAATAACTTTTTATTTTTCTTAATATTATTACCATTATATTGTTGAGATGGTTGCTGATAGTCTTGATATGATGTGTTACTAATTTGATTTGATGATTGTGCGTTGCCTTGACTTATTCCATTTTGTGTATTTAACATTGACATATTTGTATTAGAACTATTAATTGATTGTTGAACGTTTTGCATTGATTGTTGTTGAAATTGATTAACATTAAAATTTTGTTGTGTATTTTGATTTATGGTATTGTTAGAATTTTGCGTATTATTTAATGATTGATTGTCTAATATACGATTATTACCTTGCATATTAAAATCATTATTATTTTGGTTATTTAAATCTTGATTCATATTTTACCTTCCTATTTTTCAGTCCTTATGGTACTCGCTATAGCGTCAACATTTTGTTTTATTTCATTAATCATATTAGTTTCTTGTGATTTATCTGAAACTATACCTATAACTGCAACAGGAATATCATTTATAATAAATGAATATCCATATACATAACTGTTCCATTCTCCATCATTACTCTTATTTAATGCCTTGCCTTCAAATTTTAAACTATCAAATCCATTAATTTTAGTTTTACTAGAAGATTCTATTAATATCCTAGAACTTTCGTAGTTACCATCTTGATAATTACTTATATTTTGCAAGAATTTTTCACTTAAAAATTCAACTACACCATCTAAATTTCCTTTATATTCTTCTGATTTATTAAAAGTTAATCCTACAAGTTTATCTTTACTACTATACATCAGCACAGTTCTTCCTTGTTCTTTTGTTCTTAAATCCATACTACAATTTACATATATATTATGTCCTGGAACACTTACTACTTTAGTGTTTTCAAGATTTTTATCATTAGCATCATCATCTTTTCCATCATTAACGTTTATGTTTGAATTAGAATTTTGATTATTATTTCTATTACTTTGCTCTTTTTTAAAAAACATAAAATATATTGCTACTGCAACTATTAATAAAATGACAACTCCAACAACAATTAAAATCATTTTATTATTTTTCTTTGGGTTAAAATTTTGATTATTATTTGGAACTTGTTGAAAATTTTGATTTTGATAAACATTATTATTTAACGGTTGAACAATGTTATTTGCATTTTGATTATTTGATATTTCATTATTACCTTGCATATTAAAATCATTATTATTTTGGTTATTTAAATTTTGATTCATATTTTACCTCCCTATTTTTCAGTCCTTATGGTACTCGCTATAGCGTCAACATTTTGTTTTATTTCATTAATCATATTAGTTTCTTGTGATTTATCTGAAACTATACCTATAACTGCAACAGGAATATCATTTATAATAAATGAATATCCATATACATAACTGTCCCACTCATTTCCATCAAAATCTTTATTTTTCGCAGTACCTACAAATTTTATACAATTATAATTTCCAACTTTTATATATTCCTGATTAATAACTTTAATCTTAGATCCATCTAATTCACCATCAGAATATCCTGATATATCTTTAAAGAAACTATCATTAATAGATGAGACAACATTTTCAATATTTCCCTCAAATTCATTTGCTTTTAAAAAAGTTAATCCAATTAATGAACTCCTACTGTTGTACATTATTAAAGTTCTAGGTCGATTTTTCGTACGAAGTGATGTTGGACAATCAACATATATTTTTTGTCCAGGAGCAGAAACTATTTTAATGTTGGTTTCATTTTTATTATTATCATCTAATTCATCATTAACGTTTATGTTTGAATTAGAATTTTGATTATTATTGCTATTACTTTGCTCTTTTTTTAAAAACATAAAATATATTGCTACTGCAACTATTAATAAAATGACAACTCCAACAACAATTAAAATCATTTTATTATTTTTCTTTGGGTTAAAATTTTGATTATTACTATTACTTGAACTGTTTAAAGATAGTTCATTGGTTTGACCATTCGTTTGATTTAATGTTTGCCAATAATTTTGTGTCATATCACTCTGTTGAAAATTATTCCCTACATTTTGTGTTTGATTATTATTGTTTAGCGATTGATTATTTTGCACATCATTATTGTTTTGAAAATTATTTTCTTGATTCACTTTATTTTACACTCCTATCTCTTTCTCCATAATTAAATATTTCCATATTCCTACTACCAAAATATCCACTTAATGATACTTTATCATTTTTATTATTTACAAATTCATAAATATATTGTCTATCTCCAAAATCTGTTTTAGTTATTGTATACTTATTATTTAATTCATTTTTTGTATATTCCTTTATATCCTTATTATCTAATTGTACTAGTCCATTATTAGACATAATTTCCATCATAAAATATGGTGCATTGTCTAAATCATTTTTATAATTATTATAATATAACCAATACTGAATTATATTTGATTGAGTGTCTCCTAACTCTATCCTTATTCCAATTGAAGATATATTTTTATCTTTTTCCATTTTATCAAACTCATCAATTGTATAAGTAGGACATCCATCCACATCTTTTAAACAAACAGTTATACCACTTTTTTTGCTTCCATTAACTTTTGTTAATATGTCTTTTACCGAATTCAATTCAGATAATTTCACATTATTTATAGTTAAATTACTAATTATTAAATTATCATCATATGAAACAGATGAATTTTTTTCTTCTGTTTTCCCATTACCACAGCCAAATAAACATATAACTAATACAACATATATTAAACTAAATAATATTTTTTGTTTCATATTTTCATCTCTTATTTACTAACTTGGATTAAAATTAACGGTTGCATCTCCAGAACAAGACATATTATGCGATTTTACAACACTTTCTTTTGTAATTCCAGGAAAATACTTTAATAGTGCATCATTTGTATATTCAAAAGATACAACTTTACCATTAATTTTAACGTTTGTATAATTTTTATTATTTTTATTATTTTCATAATTTTCTTTTGCTATTTGTTCAGTATTCCAATATATTGTGACTAACCATTTATTTATATTACCTTGTTTATCATAATAATAAGTATCAATCATCTTTTCTTTTTCTTCATCAAAAGTAGCATCACAGTCTAATAATGAAATATATCCTAAATCATTCTTCTCTACTTTATCTTGCTGTTTTGCAGTATTTTCTATATTTAATGTATAATAATTATCTAAATGTAATAGGTTATTAGATATTGCAATATATAAACTATCAAAATCACCATATTTATTAGTATCAAACGTTATACTTTGATTACTATTTTTAGAACTATCTACGATACTATATTTTCCATCTTTTTTTGAGATAATATAAATAGAAATATAATAATTATCACGTGTTAACTCTATTTTAAAAGCGTGTTTTGAATTATCGGATATTAAATAATAATGCACACCTATTTGTGGTATACGAATCTGTTTATAAAAATTACTTAAATTATTACTAGAATCAGTTGATGAAATAATACTTTCTATTGGTACTTTACTACCAAAGTTTTTATCAGCATTTAAATTTTTATTAGAATAATCTTGCGTTAAATTTTTTAATGCAATATTTTCTTGTATATTTGCTAATTGTTCTCTTTCAGCATTGTCAGAAAGATATTTCAAACTATCATCTTCATACATTGATTTTATTATTTTTGTTGTACCATCATTTACAGTTGAAGAATAATTATTCAAATAAACAAATAACGCATATCCTACTGTTCCAGCACTATATTTATCAACAAAATCTTTCCCCATCAAAACATTTGAATATGACCTTGCTGTACCAGCCCATTCATTTAAGAATCCATAATCATTTGTTTTTTTTGTTGTAAGTGAACTCGCCCAATTAGCCGTTGCTTCACCAATATATGGATCAGAGCCCATTTCACAAATATCAGAACCGCATAAAATTGAATGTTGGTAATGATGAAATAACTCGTGATTATATAATTGTTCTAATCTTTCAAAATCATCAAATGATGACGGTTTTATTAAAATATATGGGTCTATTATTGCTCCATTACTATCTCCACCTTTGAACTTATTAAATAATTCCCCCAATTTAGCTGTCTTTCCAACATACTTTGCTAGTGAACTATCACTATAATTTATTAAATATACTTGCATTGCACTTTCTAAATAAGTAGAGTTTATGCCATTATTTTCAAGAATCTTTTTTTGATTATTATAAGTATTACCTTTTGAAACAATATTAGCAGAATATTTGTATTTATATCCAAATAATCTTTCATATTGTTCTACTGTATACTCTAACCCATCTGCAACTTTTTTTGCCGATTCATAGTCAGTAGCACTATCTCCTGTTGTTGTATACCATACAATAAAATTTCCATTTTTTGATAGTACTACCTTATTTAAGTTTGTAACATTTTGTGCTTTTGCATACACCTTATCAACAATTAAATCAGAAAATGAAAACTTATTATTTTCTATATTTTCATTATTAAGTTCAAATGTAACATCATCTAAATTTATTTTTCCCAAATAATATTTAAGAGTTTCATCTGATAATTCATCGTAATATTCATTTATTAATTCATCAGTATGTATTAAAGAATTACTCCTAAAAAATTTATATTTATCATTTAATAAATTCATATCATATTCCGAATATAACATATATCTTACATATTCATCTGTTGAAATTATACCTTGATTATAATCAATATATAATTGTTCCGTAATACTCGGAACATTATTAGAATTAACTTTATTATTTTTATTTTTTATCAAGTAAAATCCAACAATAACTAAAACAAATACTGCAACTACTAAAAGAATTATTAAATTTTCAAGTAATTCTTTCCTTTTATTTTTTATTTCATCCATAAACGTTTCTCCTACTATTACAATTATATCATAAGTTATTTGAATTTGTATGTATTATTTAAAATAGTACTAAAAAATTATAAAGATGATGTTAATTTTATTAAAGCGAAAGGAAGAGATAAACTCTTCCTTTCGAATTACAACTACCAAGTGTATGTAAATACACCTGCAACAATCTAAAGTAACTTAATTATACCACATTTAAGTATTAAGTCAATACTTTTTCACTACTTTTTTTGTACTTTTTACTAATTTTTTTATGACTTTTTGATATCAATTTAGTATTGCTTTGTTCTTCTATGCTTTCAAAAGCATAGTATTTTTTTATTATCTTTAATATGGCATCGTTATCTTTTTTTGTAATAGTTGCTATTTTATTTTTAACAAAATATGGTTCTCTTATTCTTTTAGAACTAATATTTATTAAATTTTCTATTCTTGCAGTTCCTAAACTTTGATCGCTTAAATCATAGTGAAAATAATAATTGTCGTTTTGATGTTTAGATGTTAAAGGTATTACAGTCCACATTTTTTTATTAGATGAACTTCTCCAAAGAATAGCAGGTCTTAATTTTCTTAACTCATTACCGATATTATATCCTAAATCTATCCAACAAATCGCACCTGTTTTTAAATTTTGTTCTTCACTTTCTTTTTGCATTAAATTAAGTTTATCTCTACACCACTTATTATATGATATTCCATCAGGAGTATTATCGGTATTATTTTTAACATAATTTAAAAATGATATTTTAGATTTTAATAAAATACTATTAAATTCTGCATTTGTTATCTTTAATGGTTTGCCTTTTATATAAATACATTTTTTTATATTTGAAAAATTATAGTCTGTTATTTCATCTAATACTATATATTTATTTATAGATTTAAGAAATATACTATTCTCTTGTTCTTCTACATAAACAGGTAACCCTACATAATGATTTTTAGATATATCATATAATATTAAAATCCATTTATTATTTATTTCATATATTTGTTTCCAATTTATTTTAAGCATTTTATCACCAACTTTCCTATGTAAAATATATTAATGACATTATGACATTAACTTTTAAATACCCCTCTTAATTATAACGTCATAACGTCATTTTCTTTTTTTTCTTTTCTTACTTTCTACTGTGTCAAGTATCATTTCTACCTCATCATTTGTCCTTTCAACTACTGTAATTATAACTGCTGTATAGACTAATGAAACTACTAAAACAGCACATAAAGTAGAATTATCCTTTGTAATTCCTTTAAACCATAATTCAGATATATACGTTAGAATTAAAACAAATATTAAAGCAATAGTAACCCAAAATATAAAATCTGATGGCTTTCTTGTAAAATTACTATCTCTTTTCTTATCCATTTTATTATACCAAGTCTTACCTTCACTAGTCCATTTATCAGTAAAATAATAAGTCCCCAAAGCAGTTAATCCTACTCCACACCAAAAAAAATTTATAAAATAATCAGATTCATTAAAACAACATATTATGTAACCAACAATTTGAATTAATAGACCAACTATTTGCATCCAATTTAATCTTTTTAAACTATTTACCATTTCTAAACTCCTTTATAGCCATACTATTTAGCAATTTCATAATTTCTTCGTTAGTTTCATTTTGATATTCTAAATCTTCTATTGTATCCAATAAAATATCTTTCTTTTGTTCATCTTTTGTTTCTTCGGCAGATTTTTTTAGTGAGTCAATAACAACATTATTATTTTTTATACTGCTCTCGATACTATCCATAGCATCTTTCAACTTATCACCTTTTAATTTGGAATAATGTTCTAGTAAATATGGATTAAGTGGACTAACTTGTACCCCAAGACCTGAAGCATACATCAAATCATTATAATTTACACCTATATATTTACTAATTTTTCTTAAAAATTTAGGGTTAGGTATCTCTCTTTCTCCTGACTCAATCCTAGATATATCAGACCTACTAACTTTCGATAACTCTGCTAATTGAGTCATAGATAAATTATTATCTTCACGACCTTTTTGGATAAGTTCCCCTACTTTAGTTTTCATAATATTCCTCCTTGCAAATATAATTTTAGCACATTTCGTTTATTTTTGCAACATTTTTTTAAAAATCGTGCAAAAAAGGTTGACTTTTTATAAATACGTGCTATAATGGTGCTAAAGTGCACGGATAGTTATAATTCAGAGCAAATATGGGATGGAGAGTGATATATATGAGTTAGCATAAAAATTGTTCTTTGATAACTCATTAGTGTTGGAAACCCCCGATATGCCGACACTCAAAATAAACGCAAGGGTTAAATATCTCTATTGGCACGAGAGTTGTGGATAATCTAAAATCCTCGTTACATATATGGCTTAAAACTATATATACATCCTTAAAGGGAGTTGTTGGTAAAACTAAAACCATCCATAGATAGGTTGCTAGAAATAGTATCTATAAAAAATAAAAGGAAAGGAAGGTATAATATGACAGCAGAACAAACTTTAAATTTAATAGCAAAACAATGGTGTAATTTACAAGATTTAATGAAATTAGGAGAAATAGGCAGAAATTCTGCATTAAAAATTAAAAGAGAAATAAAAGATAATTTATTAAATAAAGGTTATAAAATTCCTAATCAACTACTTCCTATGAAAGAGGTTGTTAAGTATTTAGATATAGATGTCAACTATTTAGAGTCAAGAATAAAGAAAGGAAATGAATAATGAAAGCAATAGAAGAAAATGATACAGGACAAAAAAAAGACATCATTATTGAAGATATAATGGTGTCTCGCGGATTATATTGCCTTTCATCAGAAGCAAAGGTTGGAAAGTCAATGTTTTGCCTACAACTTTCTAACGCAATAACTAATGGTACGCAATTTTTAGGGCATAATACAATGCCCTCTCCTGTACTATATATTAGCACAGAATCGGATTTTGGTCAAACTAAAGAGCGAATAGAATTACTAAATTTAAAATTCCCTAAAGACTCTTTCTTCGTAATTGACAGGAATGGGAAAGGAAATATTGATTTATCTGAATGTGAACTTGACATAAAAGATTTTGCAGAAAATAAAAAAGGTAAATTAATTATTATAGATATGCTTAAAGATATTGATTTAGGTATAAATTATGACATAAATAATTATCAAGATATAGGACAAAAAGTATTGCCAAAGTTAAGAAGCATTTGTGATAAATACGGTGTTGCAATTTTATTTACACATCATTTAAACAAGCAAGGAAAAATTCTCGGTAGTACTGCATTTGATGGAGTTGTAGATGGTAAATTAACTTTAATTGAAGATAAAAACGATAAATCATTAATTAAGTTAAATATAATAAATAGATATTTTTCAGGACAAGATATATATTTAAAAAAATCAAGTAACCAAATCTTTAATGTAACAAATCCAAGTAATGATGAAGATATAAATTATAATCTAATTTTGTTTATTAAATATGTAGTAGATAAAAAAGATTTTGATTTTACTTGTAGTGAAATTATCAATAAAGCAAATATTCTTTTAACACCTAAACAATTTGGAAGATTATTAAATTCTAATATAGACTTTTTAAAACAAGAAGGAATATTCATTACAAATAATAGAAATGCTACTATGCGTTCATACCACGCACATTATGAAGAGCCTACTGATGAAAATTCATAATTTTTATCGGAGTTTTTGATAACTTTTTTCTAAAAAGTTAGTAAAAAATGAACGTGGCACGTTTTGTTTTCGCAAGAAAATGAAAGTGGCGATAGTGAATATTTTTACAATTTTTTAAAAGATTATTTTAAAAAATTTATTAAATAATAAGTATCTAGTAGATATTTATTATTTAATCTTGTTATAGCATTTGCCTTTTCGTAAGATTAGGCATTTGCTTATAACAAGCAAGGGGTTATTAGGGAGCTCCCTAATCTCACAGAGGGCTATGCCCTAGTGAGATAGGTCAATAAATGACCTTTTTCTCTAAATAAGTAATACAAAGGGGGAATTATATGTATGATGGAAATCAAGTATTAAGATTTGAGACAAAATATAAAGCAAGTGATTTAGGTGGAATTGGAATAGAACTTACTGATAGAAAAGGAACAGGAAATTATGATAAAAATAGAACTAAATTTAATATAAATTATGTCTCATTAAATAAAAATACTCTATCTAGCAAAGTATATTCAACTCTAAAAGAAAATAATATCTATTATAATAAAGGAAAAAATGTAAACTTAATAAACGGTGCAATTATAACAAGTGGCCCTGAATTTTTTGAAAGTTTAGGTATGAAATTTGTTGAGTCAGATCGAACATATAAAGTTGGAAAAAACAAAGGAAAAAAAGTTTTAGTACCATCTATTGAAAATGAAAATGATATTCCAGAAAGAGTTAAAAATTTCTTTGACATAAGTTATAAGTTTTTAGAAGATTTAGTAGGAAAAGAAAATGTAGTGTATGCTGAGGTGCATTTAGATGAAGATACACCACACTTACAATTCTATTTCTTGCCTGTTGTAACTGAGGTTAAAAGAAAAATATTTGAAACCGATAAAGATGGGAATATTTTAAAACACGAGGTTATTGGTAAAAATGGGAAAATAAACTATGTACCTATTCAAAAAAAAGATGAAAAAGGAAATTGCTTATACACCATTGAAAAAGGCAAATTTCTAAATTGCGACCAGTTTTGGAAAGATAAAGGTGGAAAAACCTCATTTGCACAAATTCAAGACAATTTTAATAAATATGTAAACGATAATGGTTATAATCTATTTCGTGGTAATGTTGGTGATAATGTTTATCATAAAACAAAAGCACAAAAAGAAATAGAAGATTTGAACGAGCAAATAAATGAAATGAAATTACAACTTGAAAATAATATAAAGTTAAATGAAATTGAACTTAAAACTAATGAAGAAATAAGACAAATTGATTCTAATGAAATATTATCACCCACTAAAAAAAAGTTAGGTGGATATAAAGAAAATGATGTCGAAGAACTTATTAGTTATTCAAAGCAAATACAAAAAGAAAATTCTAACAATAAGGGAATTATAAAAAAGAAAGATTTGCTTATTGAAGATATGGCAAATGAAATTGAAACCTTAAATTTTGAAAATTCTAAACTCAAAAATGGTAAGGCTATAAAAGAAAGAGATAATCTAATTAACGAACAAAAAGAAACTATATCTAAACAAAGAAAAATTATTAATGAAAAAAATAATATTATAAATAATTTAGAAATAAGTTTAACTCATTTACAACAAAAAATTGATAACTTTAAATATGCAGTAGAAAAATTTTGTAAAAAGTTAGGAAAAGCAATATATCACCTATTAGGTATACACAATATAAAGGACAATGAAATTGATTATGATTTTATAGAAAGTCAAGCGAATAGAATTAATCATAAATATAGCAAAGATAAATCAGATGACTTATCTTTATAAAATTTAATAAAAAACTATTAAAGCACTCCTAAACGTGTTAAAATATATTTAGGAGTGCGTGATAGTTTTGTAAGCGAAAAGGAGGTATGTTATGGCTACAAGACTATTAGAACCTTATAAATGGACAAAAGATGGTCGTAAATGGGTATTTTATAATTGGGTACCATCTTTAGACGGCAAAAGAAAAAAATACACATCAAAAGCATATAAAAGTAAATCAGAAGCACTTAATGCTGAACGTGAATTTATTATAAAAATGGGATATATGACTGTGGATAAAAATATGACTTTTAAAGATTTATATACTGCCTATTATTCATATCAAGAAAATAAAGTAAAACCTACTACATTAAAGACTTATAGAGATAGAATTAAATATATGAAATTATTAGATAATGTTAAAATAAAAGACTTTAATGTTAAATACTATGAATTATGGAGAAGAGAATTAAATAAATTAGATATAAGCACGGCATATAAAAATGCTATTCAAAAATTTATTAAAATTGTTCTTAATTGGGGTGAAAAAATATATGGATTTAATTTTAGAGAATTTTATAACAAAATAACTAAATTTAAAAATCCTAATGAAATAAAAAAAGAGATGGACTTTTTCACACTTGAAGAATTTAAAAAATTTATAAGTTGCGAAACAGACTTAAAATATAAATGTCTATTTGAAACTTTATACTACTGTGGACTACGTAAAGGTGAAGCAAGGGCTATAACTTGGAATGATATAGATTTTAAGAACAAAAAATTAAGAGTAAATAAAAATATAGTTCAAATTAGTAGTGAAAACTCCAATAAATTCTCCGTATCAACTCCAAAAACAAGTTCTAGTATAAGAACACTACCTATTCCTGATATTCTCTTAAATGACTTTAAAATGCTTTTAGAAAGCGATAAAAATTATGTTGGTTTTAATAAAGAGTGGTATGTGTTTGGAACTGATATTCCTATAACAAATTGGGCAGTTAGAACAAGAAAAAATAATATATGTAAAAAAGCAGGATTAAGACAAATAAGAATACACGATTTTAGACACAGTTGCGCTTCCCTACTCATTAATAATGGAGCAAATATAACACTCGTTGCAAAATATCTAGGTCATACAAAAATAGATGAAACTTTAAATACCTATTCACATATGTATGAAAATAAACTAAATGATATTGTAAATACTATAAATACACTAGCATAAATATTATTAGATTTATAACAAAAATTAAAAGTGGGTAGTTGGTTGGGTGGTTGAATGCTTTTAAAAATCACTAAAAACCCTTGTAAAATAAGCAAAAAAACGAGCCCATACGGGCTCTTTCAGGGGGTTTTGGTTGTGTGTCCTTCACACAAGTATCGTAAAGAACACCCGGTATGGTTTACCATACCATTATAAGTATAAAGTATTTTTCTAAAATAGTCAAGACGTTAATCTAAATTTATAGAATCATCTAGAAGTTTAACAAGTTCAGGATAATTTTCTATACTTTTACTCTCTATTAAAGAAAGTGTATCTTCCCTAGCCTTAAGTAATATATTATAATCAGCCTTAAAGTCAGCAAGTTTAAAATTCATATCTCCACTTTGTCTAACTCCAAATATATCTCCACTACCTCTCATTTTAAAATCTTCTTCACTAATTTTAAATCCATCATTAGTTTTAGTCATAACATCAAGTCTATTAGTCTCCCTATCACTTATAAGTATACAGTAACTTTGAATATCATTTCTACCTACTCTACCTCTTAATTGATGAAGTTGTGATAGTCCAAACCTATATGCATCAAAAATAACCATCATAGTAGCATTTTTTACATCTACTCCAACCTCGATTACAGTAGTACTTATAAGTATAGAAATATCGCCATTTTTAAAATCTTCCATGACTTTATCTTTAGCCTTAGAATCCATTTTACCATGCATTACACCTATTTTACATACTTTACCAAATGCACTTGTCATTTTCTCTTCAAGTTTATTTACATTTTCTAAATCTATTTTATCTGATTCTTCTATTAAAGGTGCGATTACATATATCTGATGACCTTTTTTAATTTCTTCATACATAAGACTTAATACATCTTTAATCTCACTATTTTTCTTTAAATATGTAATAATATCTTTTCTACCACTTGGCATAGTCTTAATACTAGATACATCCATATCTCCATAAATAGTAAGTGCATAAGTTCTAGGTATTGGAGTTGCACTCAAATAAAGTATATCAGGAGTAATACCTTTGTTTTTCAAATTGCTTCTTTGATTTACACCAAAACGGTGTTGCTCATCTGTTATAACTAATCCAAGATTATTGTAAACTACATCCTTACTAAATAGTGCATGTGTTCCAACTATTATATCTATCTCTTTATTTTCTAATCTTTTATATATATCTTTTTTCTCTTTTTGTTTTAGGCTACCTGAAAGTAATTCTATATTGATATTATAGCCATTAAAGATTTTTTTCAAATTATTAAAGTGTTGATTGGCAAGTACTTCTGTTGGAGCCATAAGCGCTCCCTCGTACCCACTTAAATAGTTTATATATAAAGATATTATGGCAACTATAGTTTTACCACTTCCAACATCTCCTTGAATAAGTCTATTCATTCTTGTTTCACTATTTAAGTCATTAAATATCTTATCCACACTCAAAACTTGATCATCAGTAAGCGTGAATGGTAACCCATTAATAAATTTATCTACTAAAGATCTATCCACATTTCTTTTAAGTCCTATCTTATTTTTTTTGTTTAATTTTAAACTATTCATCTTAAGCATAAATAAAAATAATTCTTCGTATTTTAGATGCGCTAAACTTTTTCTTAATTCAAGTTCACTTTTAGGATTATGTATACACATTATTGCATCTTTTTTATCTATTAATTTATATTTTTCTTTTAAATACTCTGGAACATATTCTATTACATTAAACTCTTTTATACTGTTTATAATACTTCTTATTTGATTACTTGTAATACTACCTATTTGATGATAAATAGGCTCTATTACTGGAACGCTTGGTAGAACTCCAAATCTAATCTCACTTGCTACAATAGTATTTTTAATTTTATCAAACTTACCTATTAAAATTAATTTAGTACCTATTTCTAATTTATTTTTTAAATAACCCCTATTAAATATAACTACATTAAGCAAATGAGTACCTGTATTAAACTTAAATGACATCTTATTCATTTTTTTATTAAAGAAAAATATACTTGGACGTGTTTCAACTAATCCATCAATTATTATTTTATCACCATCTAAAGGTTCACTTATATTACTTCTTTTTAAAACATCATACCTAAAAGGATAATAACTGATTAAATCATCTGTAGTCATTATCCCTGCATTTTTAAATATTTTTTCTGTTTTAGGTCCTATTCCTTTTAATACTCCAATATCCATATTTCACCTATAATATTTTAGATAAAAGTCCAAAAGATATAATCATCATTATAATAGATGCAATAAATACTCCGGCTAAAGCGGCAAGGAATGATTTTTTCTTATCCATTTCAAGTACACTTGCAATTAAACATCCAGTCCAAGCACCTGTTCCAGGGAGTGGTATACCAACAAATAAAACAAGTCCTAAATATCCAAATTTTTCTATTTGTCCTTTATGTTTATCTACTTTTTTATCTAACCATTTAGCAAATCCATTAAGTCTTTTACTTTTACTATTTCTCATTTTATTTAATATTTTGTTTATAAGCCACAATATAAACGGTATGGGAAGAATATTTCCTATCATACATATTATATAACTAAGTACTGGATTCATATCAAATAAAGATGCTGCAATAAGTCCTCCTCTAAGTTCAAGTATTGGACAAAGTGAAATCACAAATACTATTATTTCTTTCATAAAAGGTATTGATATAAGTGAACCTAAACTTGCTACTATAGTATTTACTATTTTTTCTGCCATATTATCACCTTTATAATTATATCATTTATGTTAATTTAAGTAAATTAAAATATTTTAATCAAACAATAAATTATCACTTTAAATAAAATATTTCAACTTTTTTTAATTTTTTGCAAAAAATGCTTGACAAAATTATAATTTTAGATTAGTATATACAGTACCAATTCCGATTAGGCGAATTGGTGCTAGTATCACACTAGCCAACCCCTTTTTATTCTTTTATAGAAACTGCTCAGGGGGCAGTTTCTTTTTTTGAAAAAAGACTTAATGAAGTCTTTTAGTTTAATTTAATAATTTCATTTGCAGCAAGTTGATATTCATCAAAATGTTTTTCTACTCTTCCTTTGACTGCTATAATATCACCATGGCGCAAATCTTTATTTTTTTCATAAATTTTAGGAAACATGACTACCACAGTAGTAGATATCTCATCACTCCCTGTTATAAAGCACATTTTGCTACCGGATGATGTAGATATTTCTTTTAATTTATCCACATACATAATAATAGTTATTCTTTTATCAAAATATAATTCTATCTCATTTATATTTACTATATTTTCCCTTTTCATTTTATATTCGGTTATAGGATTATTTGTTAAATATAATCCAAATGATTCTAATTCGAATTCCATAAGTTCTTTTTTAGTAAATTCATCTACCTTAACTATTTCAGGTTCAATAGCTAAAGATCTATCTGAATCTTTGATTAATTCACCATAATTAATTATTAAATCAAGATTTGTAATGAGTGTCTTTTTATTATATCCAAAACTATCAAATACACCCGCATATATTAAAGACTCGAGCGTTTTTATTGTAACACTTTTGCCATAACATCTCTTTACAAAATCAAATATATCAGTAAAATTTCCATTTAACCTTTCCTTAATTATTAATTCACTTGCTGATACTCCAACATTTTTTATATTTGAAAGTGGATATCTAATGCCATTTTTCTCAATTATATATTTTTTACCACTTAGATTAATATCAGGTAATAATATCTCTATGTTATTTTTTTTTGCCTCATAAATATACTGCTTTATTTTAACATCATCACTTACTTCCATAGAAAGTAAATAAGTTATAAAATTTTTGGGATAATGAGCTTTTAAATATGCCATTTTGTATGCTACTATTGAATATCCAATAGAATGTGATTTATTAAATCCATACTCTGCAAATTTAAGCATACGATCATATACTTGCTCTACAAGTTTTTTATCATATCCTTTGTTTACTGCTCTAGATACAAACTTTTCTTTTTCATTAATTAATATATCTTTCTTTTTCTTTCCCATTGCTTTTCTAAGTAAATCTGCTTCACCTAATGTGTAGTCTGCCATAGTCCTTGCAATTTGCATAATCTGCTCTTGATATATCATAACGCCATAAGTAGGTTTTAATATTGGCTCTAATGATTTATCCATATAATCTATTTTTTCTTTACCATTTTTCCTATTTATATAAGTAGGAATTGCCTGCATAGGACCTGGTCTAAATAAGGCTATTGCAGCAAATAAATCGTCCATACTTGTCGCTTTTAATTTTTTTAAAAAATTAATCATTCCTTCAGACTCAAATTGAAATATACCGATAGTATCTGCTTTATTAAATATAGAAAGTGCCTTTGAATCATTTAGAGGTATTTCATCAAATTTTATATCAGTATTATATTCTTTATTTATACTATCTATAATATCGTGTATTGTTGTTAAATTTTTAATTGCAAGAAAATCCATTTTTAAAAGTCCTATTTCTTCTAAGTAAGTAGCATCTATCCCACTAGTATAGAAATCATGGCTCTTATCGAGTGGTATTATCTCATCTAAATCCACATTTGACATTACTATTCCTGACGCATGTATTGATGTATGTCTTTTTAATCCTTCAAATTTTAATGCGATTTTGTAGCACTCTTTTAATTCATCTTTTCTATCTAAAAAATTTTTTATTCTAATATCTTCATTATAATTTTCAATCAATTTCTTACTTGAATCTATTAATTTGCACAAATTATCAACTAATTTTAATTCTATATCCATAGCCTTTGCAACGTCACGTATTGCTTGTTTAGCGCCAAGAGTTCCAAATGTTATTATGGGAACAACACGCTTTTTTCCATATTTTTCTATACAATAATTTATTACTTCTTCTCTTTTTTCATGTTCAAAATCAATATCAATATCGGGCATACTTATACGTTCAGGATTTAAAAATCTTTCAAATAATAAATTATATACTATAGGGTCAACATCTGTTATCATAAGGCAGTAAGCAACTAGTGATCCAACCGCACTACCTCTACCTGTTCCTACTATTATATTATTATTTTTGGCATATTTAACATAGTCTGAAACTATCAAGAAATAATCGCAAAATCCCATTTTATTTATTATTTCTAATTCATATTTAAGTCTAGTTTTATATATTTCTTTTACAGTATTGCCAAAATGTTTCTTTAAGCCTTCTATACATTTTTTCTTTAGGTATGAAAAACTATCTATACCATCTTCATTTTCAAATTTAGGCATTAATTTTTGATTAAAAGGGATTTCTAAATTACATAACTCACTTATTAAATGATTATTTTTTATTGAACTTGGATAATTTTTATTAAATTCTTCTTCTTTCAATATATAATTATCAGATTTATCATTCTGAACTAAATTAACAGTTACTCCATTTCTTATAGCATCAATATATTTTATATATTCACTATCATTTTTAGTTAAATATAATGTCTCTTTCATATAAACTATATTTTTATTAGTAGAACTGTTTAGTTGTCCTTCTTTTGTATAGCCTATGAATATATTTTTATAAAAACCTTTTAAATCATCATATACCTCTATACTATTTGTTGGAACTATACATAGCAAATTACTAGAATATTTTTCTAAATCTAATAGTTCTATTTTTCTTTCACTAGAAAGTGTGCATAACTTTATTAAATTCTTATAACCATCATAATTTTCTGCATAAAGTATTACTTTTTTTTCAATATATGTTATTTCTAAACCTATAATTGGTTTAATATTATTATTTATGCACATTTTGTAAAAGTCTATGGCTCCATATAAATTATTATCTGTTATGGTTAGGGATTTTATATTATTTTTTTTTGCAAATTCTATTAATTCACTAATTCTTATTAAAGATGTCTGCAAACTATTATCTGTTTTTATATAAAGTGGTGTATACATATTATCCCTCCTACATATATTTTACTATAAAACATTTTTATTTTAAACAATTTCTAAATAAAAATTTGACTTATTTTAGAAAATATGATAAACTTGATGGGCATAGGGAAAAAAACTTTGAACGGAGGAATAGTATGGCAAAAAAAGCGACTTGTAAAAAACCACTTGCTGGAAATAGAAGATCTCACTCTTGTAGAGCTACTAAACATTCTCAAAAAGTTAATTTACAATTAGTTACTTTAGAAGATGGAACAAAAGTTAGAATAAGTGCGAGAGAAAAAAGAACATTAAATAAAGAAGAAAAATAAGACTTGATAAAGTCTTTTTTTAATAATAAAAGCCTTAAAAAAGGCTTTTAAAGTAGTAAGGAGTGTTCGTCAAGGTTTAACCTTGCAAGTACATTATATTAATTTAATGTGTTTATTTATTGTTAACTATGTGTAATTTTTATGAAATATGTAGATATTCGTTAATAGAATTTGCAATCGCATCCGCAAATTTTTCTGGATTATTTACGAATTTTAATAAATCACTTTTATAATTAATATATCCTAACTCAAGTAAATAAGGTTCAGCAGTCTGAATAGAATTATAATATTTATTTAATCCATAATCTTCATTTCTACCGTCTATATATGCATAAGTGTTTACTCCACCAACTTCACGTATCATATACATGTATGGAGCGCCTTCTTTTATATCATATGGTTTATTTCCTTCATCAATCATATCATTTTTAGAATCTTCAATATCTCTTTTTGAAAAGTAAGTAAAATAAATTCCATTATCTATTCTATCTGTTGATTTTCTAGAATAACCTACAACTTCACCAATATTATTTACAAGTGTTTTTGCAAAATCATAGTCTATATTATTTGGAACGTATACCTCAACACCACCATAGTTCATAGTTCCATAGTCACTATTAAGATGTATTGATAAACTATATTTAGAATTAACCTCATTAGGTATTACTGCTCTACCCATATCACCATATGGATCAACATTAATATCAGTCTCCCTAGTCATCTTTACCTTTAATCCCATATCTTCTAATCTATCTTTTAATAAGAGTGCGATCTTTAAAGTAATATTAGATTCATAATATGTAGTTCCATCAAGTACATAATTTGATCCAGGATCATATCCCCCATGTCCTGCATCTATAGTTATATCGTATACATCATTAGGTAATTTACTTTCATTTATTTTAAATTCTATATAATTTTTATTTGTCTTTTTATCTACATTGGAATTTATATTTATTTTATTGTTTTTATTATTTCTAGTAATAGTATAATATTCTAAATTCTTATAATCTGTATTATTTTTGATAGAATAATATTTATATGTTTCCTTATCGTTATTTTTTATTGTTTGTTTTACAAGCAACATATAATCCCCATTTTTGAGTTCCTCAAGGAAAATACCACCATTGTTTTTATTTGATAAATTAAAACATGTTTGACCATCTTTATTATTAAAAGTACTATCTATATTTATTTCTTCATCGTTATTCTTTAAAACTAATGATAAAGTATCAGTTAATTCTAAATTTAAACAACCACTCATATTTAAGTGTGTGCCAAATATAGTAATTTCATTTAAGTCAAAATTATTTTCTTCTGTTTGTTCCAACAAAGTATTCTTTTTAAAAGATATTTTAGTTACTACTAAAGTACCTACTATTAAAAATACAACTAATATCAAAACAAATAACTTCTTCATATCTACCACCATTATAATTATAACAATTAAATTTATTTTTAGTCAAGAAAAAAAAGCATTAGTTTAATGCTTCTTTTAATTTAGATCCAGCTTTTCCTGTAACAGCTACTCTTGCAGGTATTTTTACGGTTTCACCTGTTCTAGGATTACGTCCTTCTTTTGCAGCTTTCTTTTTAGCTGTAAATGTAAAGAATCCTGTTAGAGCAACTTTACCTTCTTTCTTTAATCCTTTTGTAACACCACTCATAAATGCATCAAGTGCACGAGTTGCATCAGCCTTTGTTAATCCTGCTTCCTCAGCAATGTGATCTACTAAATCTGTTTTAGTCATTATGACTACCTCCCTATCTAATTAATAAGCTATCTTGCTTACAATCTAATATTACCATATCTAATCTTTGAATGCAACAATTTTTATTAAAATTTTTAATTTTTTTAATGAAAAGTGCTTTTATATATCAAATAAACTCAATTGGTTTGATTCACTCATACCATCAAATATTCCCATAAATTTCATTCTATCAGTTAATGTTTGAGAAAGTTTTGCTCTATATTGTACTTCTTCTATACTTAAGAAAGGTCTTTTATTTCTCTCATCAACCAAATTATGAGCGGCAGCATCGCCTAGACCATCTATGCTTGAAAATGGTGGGATAATACTTTTATCGTCTTTAACACCCCATACTGTCGCATCTGATGTATTCAAGTCAATAGGTAAAAATTTAATACCACGTGCAGTTGCTTCTAAGCATACTTTTAAACTTTCAAGTTGTCCAGTTTCTTTGTTAGTTGCATCAAATCCTTTATTTTGTATTTCAATTATTTTTGCTTTAATAGCATCATACCCTTTTATCATAACATCTATATCTACATCTGTTGCTTTACTTGTAAGCCATGATGCATAGAAATATACAGGCATATGTACTTTATACCATGCTATTCTAAATGCACTTATAACATATGCAGCAGCATGTGCTTTAGGGAACATGTATTTTATTTTTTCACATGAATCTATAAACCATTTTTCTATTCCCGCATCTTCCATAGTTTTTTTATGAGCCTTCCAAGTATCAGGATCCTTAGAAGCCTTTCCTTTACGAACAAATTCCATTATTTTAAATGCTTTAATAGGTTCTACTCCTTTATACATTAAATATACCATTATATCGTCACGACAACCTATAACTTCTTTAAATGGAACTACATTATTTTTAATTAGTTCTTGTGCATTACCAAGCCATACATCGGTTCCGTGTGATAAACCTGATATTTTAATAAGTTCAGCGAAAGTTGTAGGTTTAGTTTCAGCAACCATGCTTACTGTAAAGTTTGTACCAAATTCAGGTATACCAAGAGTTCCTGTATCATTCATAATTTGTTCTGTTGTAACTCCAAGTGCTTTAGTAGATGTAAATATGCTCATAGTTTCCTTATCATCCATAGGTACTTTAAGTACATCAGTTCCTGTTAAATCCTGTATCATACGTAGTTGGGTTGGATCAGAGTGACCTAAAATATCTAGTTTAAGTAAATCTTGATCTATTGCGTGATAATCAAAATGTGTTGTCCTCCAAGCACTTGTAGGATCTTCAGCAGGGTACTGGAATGGAGTAAAATCAGATACATCCATATAATCTGGCACTACTACTATTCCACCAGGATGTTGTCCTGTTGTTCTTTTAACTCCCGTACATCCCATTGCAAGTCTTTCAACTTCTGCAGTACGCATAACTATATTTTTATCCTCACAATAGCCTTTTACAAATCCAAATGCAGTTTTATCAGCAACTGTACCAATAGTTCCTGCTCTATATACATTATCTACACCAAATAATACTTTTGTATATTCATGTGCGCTTGCTTGATTTAAATCTGAAAAGTTAAGATCTATATCTGGTACTTTATCTGCATTAAATCCAAGGAATGTCGCAAATGGCATGTCTTGTCCATCTTTAATCATTTTCTCTTTACAGTTAGGACAAATTTTATCTGGTAAGTCAAATCCACTCGAATATGTAGCGCCTAAATCATTACCTAAATCATCTTTAAATACACTTGTTTTACATTTTAAACATCTATAATGTGCGGGAAGTGGATTAACCTCTGTTATTCCCATCATTGTAGCAACAAAACTTGACCCAACAGATCCACGTGATCCAACTAGATACCCCTCATCATTTGAATGCTTAACAAGTCTTTGTGCGATTAAGTATATAGGATCAAATCCTCCTCCTATGATACCACCTAAAGACTTCTTTAGTTTCTTTTCTAATGTTTTATCATTTAATTCCCCGTCTTCTTCGCTCCAAGATTCTTCTATATATTTCTTTAGCATTTCCTTTACACTATCAAATCCTTCTAGAATTTTACTATGCATAGTTAAATATATATCATCTTCAAGTTCATTTAAACTTTTATTTGGATTTTCTTTAGTTAGGTTATCTTTAACGCATTTATACACTATATCTCCATAAAGTTCAGTTGCAATTCTTGATTCTATATTATGTGGAAGTACTTCTCCATACCATTCTTTTGCTTTTTCATATACTAAATCCGTAACTACACGAGGACAATCAAGGTAAGAAAGTCCATCATCACTTTTTACTCTAGGTGAGAAAGGTATACCATTAGTATCTATAATTACTTCTATCTCATCTACCATATCAAGTATTTTATTAGTATTAGTGACTACTATTTCGTATGCTAAATCATCTCCTAAAAAGTTAAAATCATCTAACATTTCACGTGTTGTACGAAAGTGCATTGAAGGAATTTTAGTTATACTACTTTTTGCAAGTGGATGACGTCCTCCTCCAGGTACTTTTTGATTTATTATAATCTCTCTATATATCTTATCTTCTCTTGTAAAGTGGTGTACATCCCCTGTTGCGACAATTATCTTACCAGATTCCTTTACTGCATCAACTATTTTTCTTATATGAGACTTAAGTTCTAATTCATCTTTAAAATCACTAGTTTGAATTAGATGATTATAAACTTCTGGAGGCTGAACCTCTACATAATCATAAAAGTTAATTATATTAGTAAGTTCTTCTCCTTCTTTACTTCTCGCTTCTATAAATACTTCAGATTCGTAGCACCCACTGCCAATTATTAAACCTTCTCTAAGTTCTTCTAGTTTACTTCTAAGTATTCTTGGAGTTTTATATAAATAAACTGTATTAGCAAGGGAAATTATCTTAAATAAGTTTTTTAAACCTGTCTTATTTAGCGCGATTGCATTGAAGTGATATGTCCTACCAAATTTATGTATTTCATCTTTAGGTATTAGTTTATCTAAATCTTTTATTGTTTTAAAATTTTGTGAGATTAGTTTTTGAACCATTTTATGAAATACTAAAGCAGTACCTTCTGCATCGTAATCTGCGCGGTGGTGGGCATCCTCTTCCCAAGGTACGTTATATCTTTTAACAAGAGCAGATAAGTTATGTCTTGAGAATCCTTGATCTAGGGCACGTGATAATTCAAGTGTATCTATAACAGTATTTTTAAATTCACCTAAATTATACTTTTTCATAGCCATCTCTATAAATGAGATATCAAACTTGGCATTGTGGGCAACCATAGGAAGGTCACCTGTCCAATCTAAAAATTTACGAGTTACTTCTTCTTCAGATTCCTTACCCTTTACCATCTCATCAGTTATTTGAGTAAGTTCAGTTATTTTATCTGGAATATGTCTTTTAGGATCTATTAAATAATCAAATCTGTCAATTATTTTTCCATCGCATATTTTAACTGCACCTATTTCAATCATTTGGTCATTACCTGCGGCATTAAAACCTGTTGTCTCTGTATCGAATACGACAAATGTAGTTCCTTTAAGAGGAAGTTCAGTACTTCTTAATGATATATTTACTGTGTCATCAACAAGAGTTAGTTCTGTACCATATAATCCTTTAAAATGTTCTTTTGGATCTTCTATTTTTTTATTGTATGAATTTATAATACCATAAGCAATTGGAAATGCTTGGCAACCACTATGGTCTGTTATTGCGACTCCCCTATACCCCATATCGATTGCTCTTGATACTAACTCACAAGTGTGTTTACCTAAATCTACTTTAGTCAAACCGTCCATTTGACTCATCATTGTATGCGCGTGAAGTTCAACTCTTTTTATAGGTGCATCATCTATTATTTTTACATCTTCATGATTACTATAATTTATATCTGTTATATTAAGAACATCCTCTGCGGAATATTTATCATCTTTTACTGATCCTCTAAATTTATACCAATTTCCTTCTTTTAATAGGCCTGAAAGTCTTTTCGTCTCTTCAATATCATCTATAAATAATTTGGCATATATACTGTCTGTTCCATCTGTCAATTTAAATGTAAATATTCTAAAATCTGTTTTAGTTTCTTTTATATCTAATCCAAATACTTGACAATCTAGTGTTATTTCGGGGATTTTACCAGATATTTCATCTACTCTAGATACATTTGAATCTATAACTTTACCAAATATTACTTTTGGATCATCAACAGTTTGTATTTTCTTTTTAGTATAATTTTTCTTCCAATTTGGAGTAACTTCTTTAGGCTTTTCATTTAAAATTGAAAGGTCCACATTACTTCCATCTATTTTAGAATTTTCTATTTCCTCTTGAATTTTTTGTGATTCTTCTACATCTATAAGTATATTTAATTTAATATTTTTATACCCTACACCATTTAAAATATCTTGTATTTTTTCTTGATATTCTTCTAATTTTTTTAATTCTGCTACATTATTTACATATATAATAACTTTATCGTTTTCTATTTCTATTTTATTTTCCAAAAAAATTTCTAATATTGAACTTTCCTTACTAAAAAATTCAATTATATTTTTTATGTAAGTTACTATTAAGTTATTATCAATATTTTTTACATTAAATATAACGTTTACATTTTCTATATCTTTGAATGAAATTTTAAGTTTACTTATAAATTCCTCGTATATATCTATAGGTAAAATTTCTTCTATATCGATATAAAAACAATAATTGGTCTTACTTTTATTGGCTACTATTTTTTCTATTTTGGCATTATTTAATTTATTAATACACTGCTCACTTAAATTTAATTTATTTATCAATGTTTTCATTTTAGAGTCCATACTACCACCACATATAGTATACCAAAAATAAAGTCTATTTTAAAGAATAAAAGAAAATTTTATTTAACATATCTAATTTTAATATACAGCTTTTAACATATATAATTATTATCTTAAAGACAACTATAATTCAAGAGTATTTATTTTTTCAAAAGAAAAAATAAGGAATAACCTTATTTTATATCTTATATTGTTTTTCATTAGAATCATCTAAATCAATTACTAAATCATCTTCATATTCGTCTTTATAAAACTTTAATTTTTGAGATATTTTCTTTAACCAACTTAATTTAGGTTTAACACGTAAACTATTTATTTTTTCCATTAAACTATCTTCTAGAATATAATATCCATTGTCTATTGGGCTATTGACAACACTTCCTACTTCTTGCATCCTAAACTCAGTTTTTCCTTCGGTTTTTCCATATATTTTAGTTACATCATCACTTGTTCTACTCTTATCTTTTTCAAAACATAAAAGTGCAGCTTGTTCTAACATATTTTTTAATTTTTTAATATTCCTTTTGTTTAATTTAATTTTTTCTTTAGTACTTTCAACTACATATGTTTTACCTTTTTTATTGTTTTTAGTGAACTCATTAAGCGCTGAAACTATATCTCTTACATCAAAGAAATGTCCATTAGGTAAATTAATTGTATTATCCATTCCATATCCTGTTACATTAGTAACAAATTTATACTCATTACCATCTTTCACAAAGATTTCACGTTCAAATTCTTTATTGCCTTTTACTAATTTAATTTTTGTTAAATCTTTTACTTCACCAATAATATCATCAAGTATATCTTTAACAATATCTTCTGCAACATTGTCTGTTTTATTTGAATCTTCATTAGACTTAGATGCATCATTTGGAACTAATAGTTTTGGAATTACTCCACCATATTGATACATATAAGTTTGCTTTGCATCTGCATCATTAACAGTTGGAACTTCAGATGGTTGTTTGCCTAAATCTATAGTTAATTCTCCAGTTTTTACTGAACTTGATATTGGTTTATTTTTTGGAATTTTAGTAACTTCAAAGTTTTGATATTGTTTTTCATTTCCTTCTATTATTTCTTTTACGGGTTTAGAACCTTTTTTATCTATTATAGAACTTAATGTTGGTGCATTATTTAAGATTTTATACATTTCGAAATTTTTATTTTCTTCTTTAGGTTTTACTTCTTCTACAGGTTCAGAACTTTTATTTAAGACTACCTCTTCTACTAGCTTAGATTCTTTATTTAAGTTTACTTCTTTTATATCTTCCTCAGATAATGTCTTTAATAATTCTTTAATTTCTTGCATTCTTGAAGACATTAACATGCTTTTATTTGTTAATTCAATATAATCAGCTTGGTTTAATATTTTATGATTTTCATCATATAAGAATTTAAAATTCTTCATTTCTAACATTGTAGCAAAAAATTTAAATTCTAATTCTTTTAATTCTTCATTTAATTTTTGTTTCTTTAATAAAACTTCTTTTTTTAGAGTTAATGTTTTTAATTTTTCTTGTAAAG
The DNA here is from genome assembly GCA_947628685.1 of uncultured Bacilli bacterium. Lineage (GTDB taxonomy): Bacteria > Bacillota_I > Bacilli_A > RF39 > UBA660 > UMGS1613. The sequence goes on along the minus strand of CANRAT010000007.1, from coordinate 1,574 downwards.
ATATTTCTTCATCTGTTAATACTTTTAGAGCTTTTATCTCATTTTCTATGCTTTCTTCTTTTTCTTTATATGCGCCTTCAAGTCTACTTCTTAGGTGTGAAGTATAACCAGAATAGAAAACATCTCCTGCATATTCATTCATATATTCTTCAATTTCTTTTTCTTTGTTATCTCTTAATTTTTCTAATCTTAATTCTCTTAATCTTATTTGATAATTCTTTTCAGTATTTTGTTCATTTACTTTTTTACTAATTTCTTCAATTTCGCTTTCTATAGCCTCTAATTCGCTTTTAGTATTTGATTTTTCACCCATATAAAATTGAATAACATCGTTTAAATAATTTTCCATATTTTTTCCCCTCCATAAAAATATATTGCATATTCTAGCACATTTTATTTAATAAGTCAAGTTTATTTATAATCTTTTATTCATCACTCTTTGATGACATTATTTTACTTAAAATATATTCTACTTCTTCATTACTTTTAACTTCTTCTAAAACTATTTTGCCATTATTATCGTTTTTTACAGTAGATATGATTATATTTAATGGTTTAAAATTTGAAATCAAAAATGCATATTTTAAACTATGAGCATCTATTATATTAGCAACTATATATTCTTTATTCCCTTCTAATTTTACTATTTGACCTATTTCTAACATCTTATTCCTCCTCTACATATTGACATTCTAAAGAATTATCTATATTTACCGTATAAATTAACTTGTGATTTAAAACTTTTTCTTTCGTTTTTGGATTTTCTAGGGAACTTTCAACAAGTCCATTACCTACTAATAAACTTATATTTATTTCTATAGTATTATCTGGCTCTATTAAATCATTAAATTTTTCCATATTTGAATATATATATGTTTCTCCTGCCATACATAAATTATCTATCATTGTAGTATATCCTTTTTCTTCATCTGATTTTGATAAACTTAGAAGTGATGGAAAACTAACAAAAAATATAATAGCAAGTAATAAAACAACGGCTGTTAGTTCTATAAGTGTAAATGCTTTATTATTCATATCATCACCCTATCACATATCAATTCTATCACAAATTTTTTTTTAATTCAATAAATTACAATAAAATATAATAAAAGTCTATAATATGCTTGTTCTTGTTTTTTTATCAAGCACGTTCCCAATATATAAAAAGGATTTAGTCACCTAAATCCATATACCACTTAATTTGCTAATTTATTAATTTCTTCTATCGATAAATTTGTTACTTCTGATATGACATTAATATCAATATTTTTTTTAAGAAGATTTTTTGCTATTTCTAAAGCTTTATTTTGAGAACCATTTTCATAACCTTGTTCTTTTGCATTATCTATCTTTTCTTCTAGTATCTCTTTTTCAAATAGTCTATAATTGTATGCTCCCATTACATCATCATCACTATACTTTTCTATTCTCTTTACTATATCTTCCATATCTTTATCGCCCTCGCTTAATTTATTTGCTATACTTTTTTCTTCTATACCAAATAGCCCTATAAACTTTGTTATACTATCTAGTGCTTTTGCATCTTTAGTATAACATATTTTTGTATAATATGG
>CANRAT010000006.1 GCA_947628685.1 uncultured Bacilli bacterium | reverse complement strand
ACTATCCTTACACTCCCATTTTACCACGCCCCCCCCCCTACGTGTCAAGACTAAAAAAAATTAGGTCTCCCTAATTTCTAATCTGAATATTCATTTAATATATATTTTTTTATTTGACTATTATCATTTTTAAGTAATTTATTTACTATTTTTCCTTCTAAATCATTAAATATATCTTTTAAAAATTTACCAGGTTTTCTATTTAATAATTTGCACACATCATCAGCGTTTATGTCGATTTCACTTCTATTATGTATATATAAATCATTATACCTTTCATTTATTATTTTTTTATCTATTCCTTTTATTTCTCCTGCTATAGTAGATATATAAAGCCCAAATTTGTATAAATTATTATAATTTAATATATCCTTATTTAATAGTTCATTTATTTTTATTATAGAATCTTTTTCATTACTATTAAAATTATACTTATCTAATACATCTAACTGTGCCCATATACCTATTAAATATGTGGTTTGAACAAGATTAGATATATTAGATAGTTCCAAGTTTTCATCTAATCCTAACTCCTTAATAAGATTTATACCTTTTATAGCATTATTACTAGAAAATATTTTATCTAATTCTTCTTTTTTTCTATAATAAGATAAATTATTTAATAAATGTTTATACTTTATAATAGCACTCTTTAAATCTTCATCTAAATTAAAATTTAATACGGTTGCAAATCTGATTGCTCTTAAGATACGTAAAGAATCTTCACTTATTTTTTTATCTGCATTACCTACTGTCCTTATTATTTTATTTTTTATATCTTCTCTACCATTTAACAAATCTATTAGATTGCCATTTGAATCTAAACACATAGTATTCATAGTAAAATCTCTTCTTTTTAAATCTTCTTCTAAATTATCTATGTATTCTATTTCAATTGGTTTTCTATTATTCAAATATTTTATATCTTTTCTAAACGTTGTTATTTCAAATCTCAAATTATCACTCATAAGAGTTACAGAACCATACTGTTCTACTTTTAGTATCGAATTTTTAAAAATTTCTTTAATTTCTTTAGGTGTTGCACTCGTACATATATCATAATCTACGCTTTCTTTACCCATATATAAATCTCTTGGATATCCACCAACTAAATATGCTTGAAAGCCATGATCATTTATTGTATTTAAGAGTTTTTGAGCTATTTTGTTCATTTTATCACCTATATTTTTTTTACTTTTTCTTTATATTTATTTAAAATATATTCATTTATATAAGGCATTTTGTCCTTTATGTCTAATAGTAATTTAAACTGATTACGTGCCCTATAGAGATTGTGAAGTTCATAATCTGTTTTAAAATATGTATCACCATTTATGTAATCGTTTAAAAATCTAAGGCCTAATTCAAATGTTATTATTTTTATAGCCTCTCCCATATTGCAAACTTCTGCTTCGGTTAAGTAAGGTGCCATTTCATCTAAATAACCATTTGTATAACTTTCAAATAATTGTGTATTAAGAAACACTTTATCTAAATCTTTTTCATCTTCTAAAGCATTAGATGCACAACTTCTAACTCCATCTCCATAATCATATAATGAACTACCTGGCATTACTGTATCCAAATCTATTACTGTTAAATATTCTTTTGTATCTTTATCTAACATTACATTATTTACCTTTGTATCATTATGTGTAACTCTAATAGGAATTTTACCTTCTTCTATTAAATCAGTAATTGACCTGGCACAATCAGAATTTTTTATTACAAATACTATTTCTTTAGATGCATCAAATACTCTATTGCAAACATCTCTTTCGATGTCTTTTAAAAAGTTTTCATACCTTGTTTGAGTATTATGAAAATCAGTTATTGTTTCCTCTAATCTCCTTATTGGATAATCTATTAACATTTTTTGAAAATGTCCAAATGCCCTTCCTGTATTGTATATTATTTTTCTATCTTGAGAGTTATCATATGATATAGCATTTTCAATACAGTTGTAGGCTCTATAGTACTGCTTTTCTCCATTTTTATCTGTTATAACTGCAAGTGGTTTTTTATTTTTATTTAATATAACTTTTAGACAAGGATGTTTTAAATCACCTTTAAATATTGACTTCTTTTCTATCCAATTAGTTATATTTTCAATGTTTTTCATAAGTTTATATGGTTCTTTAAATACTGTTGTATTAATTTTTTGAATTATAAATCTTTTTGTACTATTATCATTCATTTTATATGTTGCAACATAGGTTTGATTAATATTACCTACATTTTTGCACACTACATCCAAAATATTGCCATCTATATTAAATTGTTCAATTATCTTTTTTATTTCTTCTGTCATTTTCATCACCCAATTAATTATATCATGAGAGATTAAGGAAGTAAATCAAATTGTAAGTAAAAAAGTATGATTAATACCACACTCCAAATACTATTGCCGCCATAGAAAGTAGTAATCCTATACACCAAAATACTATTACTATGTCTCTTTCATTCCAACCAAGTTTTTCTAAATGGTGGTGAAATGGCGTCATCAAAAATACTTTTTTGTGGAAATAAACCATACTTATTATTTGTATCAAACATACTAGAGTTTCAAATATAAATACTCCTGCTACAAATATAAATGTAAGTTCGTGTTTAGTGATAATTGCGATAGTTGCTAAAGTTGCTCCTAGAGCAAGTGAACCTGTATCTCCCATAAATACTTTTGCAGGTCGTGAATTAAATGCGAGAAATCCTAGTAAACTTCCAACAAGTACAAAGCAGAACACTGCTATATCAGATGTACCTTCTATCGCAGGAGAATTCGCACTTATAAGAGCAAATGTCAAGAATGCTATCATAGATAGTCCTCCTGCAAGACCATCAAGTCCATCTGTAATATTTACTGCATTGGAACTTGCAACTAACATGAAAAGTAAAAATATTCCATAAAACCATTTTAAATTTATCTCTATTCCAAGTGTATACACCTCAAGTATTGGTTCGGCACCGCTTTTCATATATATGAAGAAAAATATTAAAGCTATTATAATCTGACCTACTAATTTTTGAAATTCGGTAAGTCCTTCATTATTATGTCTTTTTATTATTAAAAAGTCATCTATAAATCCTAAAAATGCATAACTTAAGAAGACAAACATTACTATAAAAAGATTTGATGAATATTCTATTTTACCTAAAATAAGTAATATTAATATAGATAGTATTGTAGGAATTATGAATATTAATCCTCCCATTGTAGGAGTTCCTTCTTTTTCTTTATGCTTTTTAAATAAATAACTACTTACTGTTTGTTTAGCCTTTAGTTTTTTTAATATTGGTACTAATATTACACCAGTTATTATCGATATTATAAAACCTATCATTAGTGCGAGTACTCCTCTAGTTAGTTGATACATATAATCACCTCAAATATTTTAATACAATTTCTTTGTCACTAAAAGGATATTTCTTATCTTTTATTATTTGATAGTCTTCATGTCCTTTTCCTAGCAATAATAGTATATCATTTTTTCTTAGCATTTGTATACTTTTTCTTATCGCTTTTTTTCTATTTACAATTATTTTATAGTTTTTCTTGTCAAGTTTACATGTTATATCTTTAAGTATTTCTTTTGGATCTTCGAATCTTGGATTGTCGCTTGTAAATACTACATAGTCTGAAAGTTTAGTTGCAATATCACCCATTATACTTCTTTTTGTTTTATCCCTGTTACCTCCACAACCGATTAGGGTTATTATTTTACTATGAGGTAATTTAGATACATTACTTATTATTTTTTCTACTGCATCTGGAGTATGTGCATAATCTACAATTATATTATTTTCATTATATGAAATTATATCCATTCTGCCATTTGGACTATCCAAATCTTTTATTAATTCACTTATATTTTCTACATTTAATAGTTTAAGTAAAATTATTACAACAGTCATATTGTAAACATTATATTCACCTACTAATTTAGTAAAATATTCTTCATCATTTACTTTAAAATGAGAACCTTTTAAAGTAGAATTTACATTACTTATTTTATAGTCCTTACTAGATTTACCATATGTTATATTTTTATTATCTAGTAAAAAATAATTTGAATATTCATCATCTACATTAACAATTGCATAACTATTATTAGTCATTTTAAATAATTTTTGTTTTTCAAGTAAATAAGAATCCATGGTCTTATGATAGTCTAAATGATCTTGTGTAAGATTAGAAAATATGACATAGTCAAATATAAGTGTATCAACTCTTCCCATCGATAGTCCTTGACTACTTACTTCCATCACAACATACTTGATATCTTTACGAGCGCATTCAAGTAGCATTTCATATATTTCATAAAGGCTTGGCGTAGTATTACTTAATATCCTTGCTTCATCGTTTATATAAAATCCTAGTGTACCTATATATGCACATTTAATTCCCGCTTTATTTAAGGCTCTAAATATAAGAAAACAAGTTGTTGTTTTACCATTAGTTCCTGTCATTCCAATTAGTTTTAATTTTTTTATATCATCATAGTAGTTATTTTCTAAATATTCTTTTAAATATTCTTTTGTATCTTTAACAATTGTTGTATTAACACTATATTTTCCTCTTTCACATATTATGTTTGTAGCCCCTCTTTTAATTGCATCTTCTATATAATCATGGCCATCTTTATTTATTCCTCTTAAAGCAATAAAAGTATCGCCTTTTTTTATTTTTCTAGAATCTATTTTTATATCCATACAAAAACACCTCTAGTATATCTTATGATAATACTAGATGGTGTGTTATTGAGTTAATAAGTATAGTTACACCCAGACATAAATATTTATTATTTATTAGAAACTTTATCTAATCTATCTTTTAAATGTTTTTTTGCTTCTTCTATATCATTAAAATAAATTGTTTTATCTTTTAATTTTTCATATGTTTCATTACCCTTACCAAGTATTAAAACCATATCACCTTTTTTTGCAATATCTATTGCTCTTTTTATAGCCTTACTTCTATCTATTATTATTTCATAATTATCTTTATCTTTTATATTTTCTATCATCATATTTATTATATCTTTAGGGTCTTCACTTCTTGGATCTTCATATGTAAATATTGCTTTATCACAATTTTTTGCGACTATCTCACCTACATATTTTCTTTTATATGGATCTCTTTCCCCTGCTTGGCCTATGACTACTATACTTCTATTTATAGGAAGTAAACTAACATATTCAAGTAATTTTGTTATTCCATTAGGAGTATGTGCATAATCCACCATTACATAGAAATCTTGACCCATATTAATTAACTCTAATCTACCACTTACATGTAATAAAGGTATTCTTTTTTCTATATAATTAAAATCATATCCTAATGCAAAGAGTGTAAGTAATGCTGCAGACAAATTATATATATTAAATAACCCTGCCATAGGACTGTCTATTTTATATTCTTTATTTTTATATACTATTGTAAATATATTTCTTTCTGGAAAAAGTTTTATATCTTTAAAATATAGATCGTTATTTTTACCACTACCATATGTTAATACTTTGCCATTTGATGCCTTAAATGCTTTATCAAAATGTTCATCATCTTTATTTAATATACAAAAACCATCTTTTTTAGTTTGACTAAATAATTTACATTTATCATTTATATAATTTTCAAGTGTACCGTGTATATTTAAATGCTCACTAGTTATATTTGTTAAAATAGATACATCATATTCTATATTTTTTACTCTGCCACGCATAAGTGCTTCACTACATACTTCCATAGATGTGTATTTACACCCAGATATAACAAATTCATTTAAATATCCATAAAGTTTATCAGAATCGGGTGTTGTATTATTTGTGTCTTTATTAAATTTAGAGCAACTATATCCATTAGTTCCTATATATCCACATAAATCATCACCAATTAAAGTTTGTATCATTGTTGCAACACTCGTTTTACCATCTGTTCCTGTTACTCCTATCATTTTTAGTTTTTTTGTAGGTTCATCATAAAATTTAGAACAAATAATAGGAAGTACATCATTTGGATTTTTTACCTTTATTATTGGAACACTTTTTTCTCCAACATCTTTTTTTACAATTACTGCACTTGCTCCTTTGCTAATTGCATCATCTATAAAGTCGTGTCTATCCATTGTACCCATATCAGTGCAAACAAATAAATCACCTTGCTCTATTTCTTTAGAATTTATTTTTACTCCACTAATATTTACATCATAATTAGTTTCTATTAGTTCGTTTAATTTTTTCATTTTTATCACCACTAATTATATTATATAACAAACTTTATTTTTTTTATACAATAAATGCTTAAAAATTATTATCATTAAAGTTTTTAATCTTACAAAAAGGATAGCAAACACTATCCATTAGTAATCTTTAATTCTGTTTTTTCTTCATTTATATTTATAAAATATTTAATATCACTTGTTTCAGTATCAACTGTATAAAATTGATTTTGTATAACTTTTAATAAATTATAGTCATTATTTAATAATTGATTTAACATATCAATAAATTTTTTATCTGTTTTTAACTTTTTAAATACACTTCTTATTAATTTATTATATTCTTTTGTTAAATCTTTTAATTCATTACAACATTTATATGCATTTATAAAGTTTGGATATTTATCTAAAAAATAATTATATATAAATCTTGAACAACCAAATAATTTTTCTATTAATTTTTGTTGTTCTAAGTTAGGATATAATCTAAGTATAAACCCTTTATAATGTTCATCATATCACCTCGATAAGATAATTATATCATGCAAACAAATGTTTGTAAATAGTTTTGCCTACTTTTTTATATTTTTTTACCAAGCACTTTCTTAGTATATAAAAATGGTTATTTACACGTATAACCATTTGATTCTAATTCTTCTTTTAATTCTTTCTTTGTTTCTTCATAACTAGAATAATCTTTTATACTCTTTATAGTTATTTTATTTTTATCTAAAATTATGTCATTTTCTTCTTCAAGAGAATTCATTATATTAAAATAATCATTTGCTATATCCTCTGTTTCAAATATCATAGTATAGTTTATCTCAACATTATCTACTTTATCGCCTTTTGATTTAAAAATTACTTTTTGTTCTAATTTATAATCATCTTCCTCTGTTTTTAAAGTACAAGTTAATTTTTTAGAACCACAACCTGTTAATAATAAAGCAACAAATGTGAATATTAAATATTTTTTCATGTTTCACCTCTTTTAAAATTCATAAAGACTTAATCCGTCTATATTTTTTATCAACAAAAAGTATAAATTGTTATAAGTAAATGTATCACCGCTTAAATCTATAGTATATTCATCTGTATATGCACTGACACCTCCTGTATAACCGTCTATAAATGTGTAATTATCATTTTTCTTGTCATACATTCTTATATAACTTTTTGTAACTTCTATAAATGACATTGGTGAAAGTTCATATCTTTCTTCATTTATAAATACCGTTGTATTTTCTAAAAATAAATATAAGTCTTCACCATCATACAAGAAACAATCATATAATCTTCCATTTCCTGCTTCTGAGTTAATATATAAGTAATTATTTTTTGTATATATTTTAGAGAAATTCCCTAATTTATACATTGGATTATTTTTATATGGGAATACTATTTCCATATTGTTTGCTAGAATTACTTGAGTTGAATCATTTTTAAAATATATAGGTGAACTTGTTAAAGTGGCATTATCGCTTCTAATTGACATTATTTTATCATCTACGTTAACAAAAACTGTTGCAGTAAAGTCAATTTTATCAGCGCCAAAATAATAGTAAAAATTATATGTCTGTTCTCTAATATTTCTGTAATCATTTACTTCAAAAAATAATACAAAGGAACAAACTAAAATTAATAATAAGATTATTAATACTAATATTGATGGACTTATTTTTATATTTTTTATATCAATAGTTTTTTTCAATTAAATTCCTCCTTACATTTTTATCGTTGGCTAGTATAAATGATAGATTTCTAGCAAAGAAAAATATAGAACAACTTATAAGTATTGCAGATAGAATAAATATATAATATTTTACCATCTCAGAATATCTTACTTCCACTAAAAATGAAGATAATAAACTCAAAAAGAAAATTATTAAATATTCTACCGCACCTACAACTAATTCTTTTATGAACGCTGTTACTTTAAATGTAAAAAATGCGTAAGCAAAGCAATAAATAGAAAATATATATAATAATATCATAGAAAACGATGATATTTTAACTACACAATAGACGAGCGTTATCTCCTTTAGTATAGCACTTGTAAGCATTAGAAGTGATATTTCATCCATGCTTGAAAAGAAACCATATACATTTATAAATTTTAAATTAAATTTATTGCTCATGTAATATAGTCCAATAGATACAAGCGCTATACCAACTGATATAACTAATATAAATTCTGTTAAACTAAGTATATAATAAATAATCGCACTCATGATTCCTCTTTTATTATTAAACTAAACTCGTTATTTTTATTTATATAATAGCCTTTAATATTTTCTAATTTTATAGAATCTTTACCTTCTATTTCAATATTACCATTTATCTCACCTATAATAGGCAAATAATCTCTCATTATTAACAAATTATATTTTTCACTTAAGATTCTAACAAATCTTACTTCATCATATACTTGAACTCCACTATTAATATTTAGTACTTTAACATTTAAACTTTTACTCATTTATCTTACCTATATATAACAATTTATTTTCATCTAAATCATCATATTTTCCATCTAAGATTCCCTCTACATCTTGTAAAATATCTTCTATTCCTACTATTTTACCTTGTTTTCCGGTAAAGTTTTCAGCAACAAACATAGGTTGTGTGAAATAATTTCTAAGTTTTCTTGTTCTATAGAATATATTTTTATCTTCATCTGATAATTCCTCTATTCCAAGTACAGCGATTATTTCTTCTAATTCTTCATAACGAGAAAAATATTTTAAAGCTCTTTGAACTAAATCATAATGTCTTTCACCTATTTTTTCAGGATCTATTAATTTACTTGTAGTTCCAAACACGCTTACTGCTGGATAAATTCCTTTTTCTGCAGTTTTTCTATCAAGTATTATTTTACCATCCAAGTGAGATGATATTGCAAGTACTGCTTCATCAGTTAGATCATCTGCTGGTATATATATTGCTTGAAATGAAGTTATTGAACCTTGCGCTACTGAATTTATTCGCTCTTCTACTTCACTTACATCAGATATCATAGTAGTAGGATATCCATTTTCTACTGGCATTTGCTTTAATTCTGTTGAAATTTCTGATTTTGCCTGTACGAATCTATACATATTATCTATAAATAGTAAAACATCTTGCTTCTTTTCATCACGTAAATATTCCGCTAAAGTAAGACCACTATATATTGCTTTAGATCTTGATATTGGATTATCACCCATTTGTCCAAATATTAGTGATGTCTTATCTAATAGATTAGATTCTTGCATATCATCTATTAATTCTTTTCCTTCACGTGAACGTTCTCCAACTCCAATAAATACTGCATTAGATGCAAAGTTTTTATATATGTTATTGATTAATTCTTTTATTATTACTGTTTTACCTACTCCTGCGCCACCTAAAAGTCCTAATTTAAAACCTTTTTGTATAGGAGCAAAGAAATCTATTACTTTAATGCCTGTCCATAGAATATTATCATCTATATTTATCTCTTCTAGAGATACTTTTCTATCGTATACATTTCTTTTTACTTCATTTTGTATAGGTACATTATTTATTACCTTACCATAAGAATTAAATACTCTTCCCAATATTTCATCTGAATATTGAATTTCTAGACCATTTTGTTTTTTATATAGAGGGATTCCTTTTTTTAAACCTATTACACTTTCAAAGGGAATTGTAGTAGCAATCATTTCTTTTATTTCAACTACTTCAAAAGTTCTTTCTTCTCCATTTATATCTGCATACAAAATGTCTTTTACTTTTATATCACTACTATCTAATAATACTTTTATATTTAGATCGGATATTGCTACTATCACACCAACCTTACTATCTTCAGTAATCATTATTAATCCTCCCTTTGCGAAATATGATTAGAATTTTCTATTATTCTTTTAAATGCTTTACTCTTTTTCTCTTTTCTAACCATAATATCTTTTTCTTCTTCTATTTTTTCTATTTTATCAAGTGATTCTTTTGTAACTAACTGCCTCATTACGTTTTCAGCAGCCCAACTACTTGATTCAGCAATTTGAATTTCATATCCTATATATAAGGATACTAAATTTATTAATATGTTGTTTATATCTCCCTCTACAACAAAATCTTCATTATATTTTTTTTTCTTTTTATCTTTTATTGGTTCAATTGGAAATATTATTTTTTCAACTAAACCTAATTTATTTATATTATAGTAATGGTTATACACAACTTTTATGCTGTTATATTTAAAATTAATTAAACTATCTAATATATAATTATTTATGCTTACAGAATCTTTAAAGAAATTATCTTTATCCATAGACATTATTATTTTATTAGTATTATTAGTTAATTTTTTACCTATTATTATCTTATCATTATCTTTATCTTTTTTTAATAAATCGTTAATAGATGTATTAAAATTTGCACAAAACCCATAATCATTTCCTATATATATTATAAGGGAATTTTTATTTTTGGGTGGTACTAAACTTTTTTTATCTAAAATAAAGTTTTTATTATTTACAATACTGTCTATCATACTTGATAATTCTTTTTCATAATTATTTAACTTTTCTGCTTTCTTTCTTGCTGAATTTACTCTAAGTAAAGAGTGAAAATTCATGATTTTAACTACACTTTTAACTTTCATTATTATCCTCTAATACAAAGTTAAAATCATTTATTATTTCTTGTATAGTTTTAGGTGAAAATTTTGACTGATTTAATAGTTGCATAATTTTTTTACCTTCTTCTATTTTAGATTTTAAATTTCCACTCATTTCATCTAGATTAGCGAACTGATATACATCTTCTGTATCAAGGTAACTTAATAGTTTTAATCTTACTGTTGCACCCAATTTTTTTATGTCACTATTTTGGACTGCTCCACCTAATCTAGATACTGAAAGTCCATAGTCTATTGCAGGCTTTTGTCCTTTGTTAAATAGTTTACTAGATAAATAAATTTGTCCATCAGTTATAGATATAACGTTTGTAGTAATATAATCTGTTATATCTTCTCCCTTAGTTTCCATAATTGGTAAAATAGTTATAGAACCTCCATTGATGTGTTGACAACCCTTTTCAAGCAATCTTGAATGTGTATAAAATATGTCTGCAGGATATGCATCTCTACCTGGAGTTTTTCCTGAAACTAAACTTATTTCCCTATAACTTTCTGCGTGTCGCTTTAAGTCATCTATTATAACTAATACATCATATTTATTTCTCATATATACTTCAGCAATTGAAAGCGCTGCATAAGGAGTTAAAGATATAACAGGTGGTTTATCATCGTTAAATGCACTTATAACTATTGTATATGATAGCGCACCTCTTTTTTGTAATTCTGTATAAATACTTTTTACTTCTTTTTTAGTCTTTCCAATTGCTACATATATACATAACATTTTTTTATTTAACTGATTTGCAATTATATCAAGACATATTTGAGTTTTTCCCGTTTGTTTATCTCCAACTATTAACTGCCTTTGACCTTTACCTATTGGATATATTAAATCTATTCCTGTTATACCTGTTTCAAGTGGTCTTGTAACACGACCTCTATCCATTATTGATACTGCCTTATTTTCTATAGGAATTTTGGTTAAGTTTTCAAATTTTTCACCTGTATATAAATCATTCCCAAACATGTCAATAATTCTACCTAAAAATTGATTACTAAAATAAGTTTGTAAGTCTTCTCTTGTAGAATATACTCTATCATTTACTTTAATGGTTTGGTCTGATTTCAATACTGCTACTATAACAGAATTTTCAAGTATTGCGTTTACATATCCTATACCATAGTTTTCTATGTTAACTCTCTCAAAGAAAGATACTTTGTCAAGTCCTGTTACTTCAATAATAAAATTAGTAACTTTTACAACTCTACCATATTCATACGAATTTTTACTTTCTTTTATTTTTTTTAATTTATTATCTAAATATTCATTAATATAGTTATCCACTATATCACATCCTTCTTATTCTATAAACTATAATCGTATAAAATACCTTTATAACTGATTTTTATTCCTTCATTTATCGTTTTATCATATATAGTCTTTATCTTATTTGAAATATGTTCATAATTTCGTTTTTCATCGCCTGTTAACACATAAATAGTTGGATCATTTTTTTCTATTAGGACATCTAATTGTGTTATAAAATCACTTATTTTACATTTATCTACATCAAAATACTTTTTCAATGTATTTTTTTCGGATTGTGAAAGCATATTTGATATATATTTTTTTTGTTCTTCAGGCTTTGAATTAATTATTTTATATATTATTTCATTTGAAAATTTTTCTCTTACTTTCTTCAATGTACTATAATCAACATTATCTTCAGTAATATTATTATCAATAAATTTTTTTATAATTTTTTCATGATTAAAATTAAATTTTTCTTTTATTTTTTTGTATTTTTCAAATAATTTCTGATCTTCATATCTAGGAACTTTTTGATTTCCATAATACTTTGGATCTGCTTTTTTTATTTCTATTTTTTCTTTTGGCTTTTCTTCATTTATAATCTTTTTATTCTTTTCTATTTCTTCATTTAATTTATCAAGTATTTGTTGTTTTTCTTCAATTAAATAATCATAATCTTGTAATTTATCAACAAAATACTTTTTAGTATTATAATCTATTCTTTTAACTGTACTCCTAAGAGCAAAAAAGAGAATAGCAATTAAAATCAAAGATACTAAAACTGCTACTACATATATTTGCATACTACACAGTCAATGGATTAAAGAATAATAGCATAAATGAGAATGCGAATAACAACAATATAAATACTGCTAATATTATTAGAATTGTCATAACTGAGTGTACAACTTCATTTTTTGTTTCAGGATTACGTCCTATTGCCTCTGCAACTTTAGAACCTAATATTCCTACTCCAATTCCAATACCTAAAAAGCATAAACCTAACATTGTTCCTATTGCTTCGAGTGTTGATGATAATATTGCTTCCATAATTTTCCCTCCTAATTCAACTTAATTTTGTGATAACTATTAACTTTAATATCACTTCCATAAACATCTTGTACATTTTGAAGTTGTAAACAAAGATAAGAGCCTGTGTAAAGAGAATCTAAAGAAAACTCTCCCGTTTGACCTGTCTTAGATAGAGCATCATCTACATTAAGTGCATAACTATTTAATGTTGTTCCATTGCAATCTGTAAGCGCTATTTTAGCACTTCCAAATTCAAATTCGTTATACATTTTTATATTGTAAGTGAATACATTTCCATTTATCTTTGTTATTCTAACTTCAGTTGGATCTATTGATGTAAGTACAATTATCGAATCGGCAACAATTGATTCGTTTGAACCCTGCGCAATATAATTAATAGTTAAATCATATTGAACATTAGGCTTCAATCCAGTTATTCTATATTCAGTAGAATCTTTACTTAAATAGTAATACATAATGTCTTCATCTTCATCTTTAAGTGCGAGATATACACTTAAATATTTATCTTCTGGATCTACTACTGAATATGCAACATCTATATAACTTGCCCTAGGATTAACAGATCTTAAACTAACATTTTTATATAGGTTCGTTTGATTTTTAGTTCCAGATACCATACCGCTTAGTTGCGCTAAACGGTCTATTATATCTTGAACTACACTATTATTTGTACTAGAGTTATTACCTGTATTACCGTTATTTCCACCGTTGTTATTGTTATTATTGTTATTGCTGCCTGAATTATTATTATCGTTATTTTCCTCTTCAGGTTCTTTTTCTACATACTCATTAGTACTACCATTTATTTTCTTTAAATCTATTTCAGATTCACCATTTATTAGTTTTTCATTAGCAATATCAAATTTAATATCGCCTATATTTAATACTAAAGGATTTATAGTTTTAATATTTATACTATTATTTAAAAGTAATGCATTACCTGCTTTATCTATAGAAACTTCTAAATATTTTGTTGTAGATATATTTTCATTTCCAATATTACTTCCTATAATTAAATATTTTCTATCATTTAATTTAAAGAATTGAAAATCTGATAAATTTCCTATTACAGTTTTACTTGTTTTTTCTTGTATATCACCATTAGTATAAACCTGATAAACAGTTCCATATATCGTAACTTGATTCATAGATTTATCATAAAAAACAGTTTCTGTGCCTAAAGAATATTTTTCATTTGAATCATTAGGATATAAATAATATTTTTTATCCCATTCTTTTTTCAATACTGCATCTTTTGCTAAAGATATATAACTATAGTTTTCATCATATATAGCACTATTAAGAGAAATTTTATATTCTTCCATCGTATTTTTTTCTCTACTTCCATATACAGATATGACAAGTATTGAAACTGTTAATAAGATTACTAATATAAATACTGCAAATAGTACTCTATTTTTAGATTTATTGTACATATAAAATTTCTCCTTTCGTCTAATGTGAATATATAGTAATTAAATCTTCATCATTTTCACTAGAATAGAACCTGATTTCTATATTTCTTATATTCGTAGTTGCCACATTACTGTCTAAAGGCAATCCCAGATAATATGTTGTTTCACCTCTAGAATTTTTACTAGTCGTATAAGTAATATTATTATTTTCATTAATATCAACATCACTTAATTCCCCATTATGAACAATATTATCTGTTGTAGTGTATTGATAAGTTATCCTTTTAATTTCTTTTCTTATATTTTCATCAGGATTTTCCATAACTATTATATAACTATCAGGCATAACAACTAATTTAATGTTCAATGCACTAGCAGAATATATTTGGAATTCCCCAAATTCTTTTGACTTAAACTCATCACCTATACAATAATTAAGTTTTACCTTATATTTATCGCTTGGTAATGAATTCTTATCAAAATAATCATATAAATTAAGAATTGAAGTTTTATAAACAAATGGAACTGGTGAATAACCTATTAAATTCCCATCTTTTCCATAAAGAGTTAAATAAACAACTTTTGCATCATATTTTTCTTTATGTGCTTCAAAATATGTTTTTGTCACACCACTGTCATTAATATAATCCATAGGTTCTTTTTTATCTTCAGCGACATCTGCTTTTTGCAAATTTTCTTCACTACAAACAGTTAAAACTCCATCTTCATCATCCATGCTTATAAAGAAAACCGGCTCTTGACTATTTGTAACGTTCATCGTTGGATCTTTTCTAGTAACTGTTATATTACCCAAATCGTGATCTGCTAAAGTTATATCTTCTTTTACACTTCCATTTGTAACAACTTTTGGTTTTAAAACAATTTTATAAGTTCCATCTAATTTTTGATTAAAAGTATCTATGTTTTCTATAATAAATTCGTTAACTGATATTTTATCATTTAAAACTGCATTTAAATCTTTTATATCTGAAGTTATTTTTATTTCTTGCGATTCTTCATCAGGAGAATCATCTTCGCCAACCTTTATAGCGACTATTTCATATTGAATTTTTTCTTCATCTTTTAATTCATAGACTGAAGTATCAACCTCAAAATGATTAATTAATTTTTTTATAAACAATATATCTTCGTGAGTTTCTGCATTACTCCAATTCCAATAAGTCTTTGAATAATTAGAATAAGCATTACTTATTTTTAGATATTTTAATGAAGTTATTGTTATATCCTTATTTTCTTTTTCAGAAGAATCATTATAAGTATAGCCGGTTTTATTAGTAGTAGATGATTCATTTTTTTCATATTTTATTGAATAAATATAATCTCCATCACTAATGTCATCAAATTCAACTTTAATATTTTTTTCACTGCCTGTTACATTTTTTATTTTACTCTGTGATGGCTTTGATGTTCCATTTGACCAAGCATTATTTGAATATGTTAATTCATATGTCTCTTCTGAATCACTATTTTCTTTTTTCTTTATAGTGATTATTATCTTTGTCCCATCAACCAAGTCAGTTGTTATATTAAATGATAATTTTGCTCCTGATGTCGTATATACTGTTTTTATTTCATCAGTTGAAACAGTTTCATTAACTTGAAATTCATCTTTTTCTTGACCATTTGTATCATATAATTTTGTATCTGCTTCCTTTGCGCTATTAAAATGAACTAAAACCGCTAAAGAACTTTCGGTTGTTCTAAAAGTTGTACCAATTTGTGACTTTTCTACTTTTGATGAAAAAGTAAGTGTACTTATTTTAGATTTTAGTTTACCTTCTTCATTTACATCAGATGTACTAAATATACCAAATGGAGATATTTTAGAAAAACTATTTGAAGATAAATTATAATATTTTTCACCAACTTCTCCGTTTACTGATTTAACGAAAAATCTATTATTATTAGTTAAATAATCTTCAATTTCCCCACTATCATATATTAATTTTACATCTTTTATTTCTACCTTTCCATCTTTAATCTGTAATCCAAAACTGGAAATATCACTCAAATTAATTACACCATCTAAGGATTCGTCTTTATCTGTTAACTCTAAATAATGACTGTTTATAAGTAATCCAGCAATATTATCTTTGTTAAGTCCATTATTAGTTTTACAACTAGATTCTGAAGTCTGGCAAGATTTATTATATGGTACTTTAAGTATTATTTTTCCTGATACGCTTGTATCTACAACTATATTTATATTATCGCTATAATTTTTAATTGTATCTAATTTTGCATCATATAATTTATGTGTCTTACTTCCCTCTCCTATATTTTCACTTAACATCAATGTATAATTTGTATTACCACTAATATCATTAAATGTTATTTCTTTATCCCCATTTTCTATATCAGATTTTTCTTCCCCAACACTATTTTTTCCATTAGAAAGATATATTTTTTCAATTGCCTTATCTACATCCATTATTTTTAACTTAAATGTTAAAGATGTTCCCGTATATTGTTTAATATATCCAGATATACTAGATGGTTGTTTTGGAGCAAATAAATCAAATACTTCTTTATCAGTTTGTGATGTTTCACTGTCACCATATGTTCCATAATAAATAACGCAATATTTTGTACCTCTTTTTATTGGTTCATCATTATTACCAGCAGCAACAAATTCATCAGTTTCAAGTTTTTCAAGTTTTACACTTGTATAACCATCTTCAACTTCTTCAGTTATATTTTCTAAAGAACATTTTTCAGCATTCGATTCAACTATTTTATAGTAAGCAGTTTTTACATAATTTCCCATTACATTTTTAACTGTCTTAATCTTAAAATCAAATCCTACTATTGTATCATCATCTAATGATCCATTTTCTTTATTATTATTTTTCTTATAACATTCTGTTTCTTCAGTGCAATCCTGTTTAGGAATCTCAACTGCATTTATTTTAAGTGAAGGTGGTAAATCATTTATATTAAGAGTAAATTCATTACTTTCAGTATCATTTATTCTTACAGGAATTTCATAATCTTTTGCAAATGCTGATACTACAACTTTATAATTTTCATACATTGCATTAAAATCTTCCATATAAAAGTTAAATTCTGAAGAATTAACATTTATTGCCTTGCCTTCTTGTAAATCATTTAATTCATCACTGTTTTGATCTTTTGGAATAGATCTTGAATAATTTAATTTTTCACACTCTCCACTATTACTACAACCATATAGTGTGAAATTTATTGATGTAAGTACTGCATTGGAAGTAGTTTCTACATCACCTTTTGAAACATCAAAGGCAAATACATTAGTTGAGTTATCATTATTTGTTTTAATTTTCAAATATATTGGATCTGGTTCTTTTGTTTTAGCGTTTTCATATCCTAAATAAATATATCCTTTATCATACTCTAAATATACATATAATACATATTCAGTATTAGGCTTTAATCCTTTAAAGTTAACAGGTAAATAAATTTGGCGTCCAACTGTTGATGTTTCTATATCCAAGTAATCTTTATATGTTTGTACTCCCATTGTGGCATTAGCCTTTTCTTTTATTAAAATACGATAATTTTTAATTTTATTTACTTGTATAAAACTATCTGAATCATCTAAAACTAAATGTCCTTCTAATGATTCACAATCTATATCTTCTTCATCTAAACTTTCAAATTTAACTACTTTTGGATATGCCATATTTCCTGTTGTAATTAAATCTGAATTAGTAGTAGTGTATATAATATTTTTTTCATTATCATCAAAATTAATTTCAACATTGAAATAGAAACTTGCACCTTGACCTAACTGTTCAATGTCTAGTTCTAAATCGCTATATTTGTCTTTAACAGATGAATAAATTAATCCTCCCATTGGATCATAAATATTATATGTATAAGTTATTACTCCACCATTTGCATCATTTACGCCTTGTAATCCCAAACTTATTTTATTAGATGTAGTATCTATATCATAAATTGGTTCTGCATTTTTATTTGGATTTTCTTTTAATGTTTTACTGTTGTATGTAAGTTGTAATGCCTCATATGATACTGTTTGAAATACTGCATTACCATATTGGATATCTTTTATAATTATTGTATATTGTGTATTAGGTTTGAATTTTGATAGATGTGTTATTACGACTTCATTCTGACTACCAAAAGATGACTTTTCATCTTGTATAATTACATTACCATCTGAATCTTTTATGCTATATGTAAATCCATTTACATCTGAATAATTATTTTTGTAAATGTTGAATGATAGTGAATCACTTGTTACAAAATCTTGTGTAATTTCTATCCCAATATCTAAAGTTCTAAACATTTTTGAAACAAAAGTTCTATCATATATATCTTCTTCTATCTTATATTGACCTGTAACTGTTAATGTATATGCTGTATTAGGTTTTAAACTAAAATATGAATTAACTGTATAAATTTGACTTCCTTCATCCCAATCATCAAAGCGTTGAACAACTCTTCCTGTAGTATTTTCTATTATTTCTACTGTTCTATTTCCATATAGTACATTTGATTCATCTTCTACAGTCATTCTTAAATTTTCAAATCCTAGTGTGGTTACATTCATACTCTCAACATTGAATTTAGGTTGAACTATTGTACTGTTATCTACTTGTTCATTTGGATCTAAATCAATGTCTGGCAAATTAATTTCAGGTTCTTGTGGAGTTGTTTGGTTATTTCCTGTTCCTCCACCACCATTATTGTTATTAGAATTATTATTGTTATCTTCTTTATCTTTATCAGGTTTTACAGGTTCTTTTAAAACTTCTATATTGTCATTTGAATTTATAACCATATCTGCCATTGTTAAATATTTTACATTATTTTTTGATATTGTTTTATATCCTAAATCTATTTTAATATCATCTATTACTATATATAAATTAGATGCTATTGTTTGATAATTAACTTTATCATTGTAAATTCTTATAACATTTTCATTTACATATTCAATCTCAACATAACCTTCCATATCGATAGTTTGATTATCTGAAAAAGATACGATAATATTATCTGCGGCTATTAAATATTTATCATTTGAAATTTTAAACATAAGTTTATTAAACGTTATAGTATCATTTAAGTTATTTATTTCATATCCATTTTGTGATTTAATTAAACTTGAATCTTTAAATATATTGTAATATCTAAGTAATTTGGAATCTATTTTATCTAAATCGATTGCGACACCATTTTTTAAAGACATTATTGAACCGTTATTGTAATGAACGAAACTTTCTTCACTAACCTTAACATTCTCACCATCAGAATTGTTAAAACTGTAAGTTTCATCTCCGTGTGAACGATATTTTGAATTTGCACTAAAATATATTTTATTAACATTGCTAGTATCTTCGTTATAGACATTGCTAATTATATATCCGCCGTCATTAAAATATTTAACGGAATCTTTTTTATAATTGATTGCAAAAATTAAACCTAAAACTAACATAATAACTGTTATTAATGTGATTATAATAATTTTTAATCTTGTCTTCATCTTCTATCGCCTACCATATATATACATTATATCAAAAAATATAGTATTTATCAAATAAAATTTAAAAAAAAAGATTAAAATTAATCTTTAAGCACGAGATGCGTATTTTCCATCTTCAGTATATATAGATATTACCTCATCTTGTTCAATAAATAAAGGCACTCTTACCGTTAAACCTGTTTCAAGTGTTGCATCTTTAGTAGCATTGTTAGTTGTATTACCTTTAACAGCAGGTTCAGTTTTAATAACTTTTAAATCAACTTGTGCTGGAAGTATTATTCCAAGTAATTCTCCTTCGTAAAAAGAAACTAATACATCTAATCCTTCTTTTAGGTAATTAACACTATCTCCTAATTCTTCTTTAGAAAGTTCTATTTGCTCATAAGTTTCCATATTCATGAAATTATATTTATCACCTGTTGCATATAAAAATTGCATTCCAACTTTTTCTACCATTGCTTTTTCAAGTTTTACACCTGAATTAAATCTTTTTTCAACAATAGAACCTGTACGCAAATTTTTAAGTTTTACTTGAACAAATGCTGCACCTTTGCCTGGCTTAACATGAGAAAACTCTAGTACGGTATAAATATTGTCTTCAAAAAGAATAGTCATTCCGTTTTTTATATCATTAACGTTAAACATTGTACTCCTCCTTCTTTAATAATTATTATTTTGCTTCTTTGTGAAGAGTATTTTTCTTACATTTTGGACAGAACTTATTTAATTCAAGTCTATCTGTTGTATTTTTTTTATTTTTTTCAGTACGATAATTTTCTTCTCCACATTCAGTACATTTTAAAGTTAGTCGTGCTCTTGCTTCTCCTTTTTTTGCCATAGTATCTCCTCCTTTTTCAACATTACCAATATATTATAGCAAATTATCCATAAATTTCAAAGTATTTTTTGCTAACTTTTTGACTTATTCGTGTATTTACGCGACTCATGCTACTATATGGGACTTCTTCTTTGGCTATATCCGGTGAAATTACTGTAAATACTACTTCTGGGTTATCGTATGGGGCATACGCTGAAAATGTTGCAGTTGTTGTTGCTGTATCTATTACTCCATCTAAATCTGTATCTAAAAAACTTTGTGCAGTTCCAGTCTTGCCTGCAGGTTTATGAGAATAATCAACATATCCACTACCTGTACCACCCGGAGCTAAAACCATTTTAAATCCTTCTTTAACTCTATCTAAATAAATACTATCAGTATTTACCTTATTTAACTCTTTTAAAGTTGCCTCGTAAATAACGTTTGTTAAAGGCTCTCCTTCACTTGAAAATACTGCTTTAAGTATTTGAGGTTGCAATCTTACTCCATCATTTGCAATTGTAGACATATACTGTGATATCTGTATTGGAGTATATGTATCATACTGTCCAATTGCAAAGTCTAAAAGCAATCCAGATTGTTTATTAGTTCCCTTATATCCTAATGATTCATTAGGTAAATCTATTTGTGTTTTAACGCCAAGTCCAAATGATTCGAATGTATTGCGATATATATCAAAGGCATTTTCATCTATAATAAGTGGTTCGTTATATTTATATGTACCTTTTCCAACTTTAATAGCAGTTAAAAATTGATATACGTTTGATGACACTTTTAAAGCCTCTAAATCGTTTATATATCCGTAATTTCTAAAAGAACACTTTAAAGGAGTTGCAGCTATTTTAATACATTCATCCTTCCTTACTTCTCCTATTTTTAAATTACCTGTTGTATATCCTACTATATGTGATGCACCTTTAACAATAGAACCTGGAGTTACAGAAGATGTTATAACGCCTGGAGTATAATCATATATAGAATAACTCCCATCTTCATTTTTTACAATTTGTTTTCCTGCCATTGCTAGTATTTCTCCTGTTTTAGGATTGTTTATTATTACATAAGATTTATCAAAATATTCAGTATATTTTTCTTTTTTCGCTATAAGTAATTCTTCTTCAAGTATTTTTTCTACTTCTTTTTGCAAGTTTATATCTATAGTAAGTACTAAATCGTTCCCTCTTGAGCCTTTTGACACTTCCGTTTTACTTCCATCACTATTTACTTTATATACTGCCTTTGTTCCTCTTAGGTAATCTTCATATTGATATTCAATATAACTTGTACCAACTCTATCTGTTAGTGCATATCCTTTATTTAAATAGTAGTCTTTTAAATTATAAGGAACTCCACTATTACTTGTAGATACATTGCCTAATATTGTTCTAAACACTGTACCATATGGATAATATCTTTCCCAATCTAGTTTTACATTATATCCCTTAAGAACATCGATATTTTCTGCTATCTTAGCAAATTCTAAGTCTGTAACATTTTCATTTTTTATAGTTTTTTCTGTGTAATAGTATCCCTTATTCATAAGATTATATATATAACATGCTTCTTTATCTTTAGCACTATAACTATTTATATCATCTTGTGTGACACGCTCTAATTTTAAGTTTTGTATATCATCTAGAGTAATTCGTCTATTTTCATAATCTTTCCACTCTTCATCCGTAATTCTTTGTTTAGATATTTCTGGATTATTTAATATCCAAAAATTTTTAAGCATCACTTCAGTTAATTTACTATAATCTACTTCTATATATTCTGCGACTTTATATGCCATATCAATTTCCTCTTTAGTTGTAATATTGGGACTTTTTTTATAATAAATTGTTTTAACTGATACATTGTCTACAATTATATTACCATTTCTATCATATATCCTACCTCTTGGAGCAGAATCCCCACTAACAATAGTTTCAGTTAGACTAGATAGTTTACTTTTATAATAATTATTTTTTACTATTTGTACATAAAATAATGATAAAACAAGTATGGTCATTATTATAGCTATTAATACTACTAATATTTTATATCTTTTTTCAATTATTTCTTCTTCTATTATTTTCTTTTTATAGTATTTATACTTGTTTATTTTTTTCTTCATTTATCGTTTTCAATTGAAAAAAGAATTTATTTACTATAAACATTAAAATCACCTACTATTATTTTATTCATTATTAATTTATTTAATCATATATTGTAATGGTGAACATATGAAATTGATTGAAAATTATATTAATTTATTAACCAAGGAAAATGTAGAAAAATTCGCTATTAAAAATGACATATTTTTATCTGACACTGAATTAGATTATATATTTAATTTAGTCAAAACTAAATGGAAAGATATATTAAAAGATGATGAATATTATTTAAAAGAAATTGAAAATAATTTAAGTTACAATAATTTTATTAAAATAAAAGACTTGTTTTTATATTATAAGAATAGATACAAAGGTTATTTATTCTAATATATCTTGTATTAAATTTTTATTAAATTCTTTTTTTCTTATCATTTCTATTTCTTGTTTATAAGGAGGATTACCCTCAACATAAGGAGTTTCAAGTATTTTTGGAATTCCTTTTAATTTATTGTTATATATAATTTTAATTAAATTTTCAAAACCTATAGTTCCAATGCCTATATTTTCATGTCTATCTTTATGTGAATTTATAATGTTTTTAGAATCATTTATATGTATTACTTTTAAATAATTAAGTCCTACTTTTTTATCAAATTCATCTAATATATTGTCAAAATTAGTTAAATCATATCCAGCATCGTTCAAGTGACAAGTATCCATGCATACACCTATTTTATCTTTCTTTTTTACTCCTTCTATTATTTTTTTTATTTCCTCAAAATTTTTACCTAATTCAGTACCTTTTCCTGCCATTGTTTCTAGGCAAACTATAACTTTAGTATCATCCTCTATTGCCATATTTAAAGATGATATAATATTTTTAATTCCTTCATCTATTCCAAGTCCAACATGGCTACCTGGATGTAGTACTAATTTTTCTATTCCTAAAGTCTCTACTCTTTTTATTTCTTCTTTTAGAAATCTTACATTGAAATCAAAATTTGCACTATTTGCAAGATTTATTATATATGGAGCATGTACTACTACGTTTTTAATATCAATTCCATTTTCTTCCATGAGTTGTTTTGCCTTTTTAGTTAAATCGTCATTTATCTTAACTCTAATGGTATTTTGAGGGGCTCCTGTGTAAAACATAAATGTATTTGCATTATAATTTAAAGTTTCTTTAACACTAGCAAGTAATTGTTCATCTTTATTAAAAGATACGTGAGAACCTATTATTAAATCCATATAATCACCACAATAAGTATACCAAAAAAGCATAATATTTTAAATATATTTTGTTTACTTTTTTGTATTTTTTACCAAGCACTTTCTTAGTATATAAAAAAATTTAGCACTAACTAAATTTTTTATTTTAACTCATTTATTTTATTTAATGATAATCCTGTTATTTTAGAAATAAGATTTATATCCATATTTTCTTTTAGCATATTTTTTGCTATTTCTATTTTCCCTTCTTTAAGACCTTCTACACGGCCTTCCTCACGACCTTCTTTAAGTCCTTCTTTAAGTCCTTCTTTAATTGCTTCCTTTTTGGCATCTCTTATTTCTAATCTCTTTAACTCTTTTTGATGCCACTCCCAATCATATGCTCCCATTAAATCTAAATCTGAATTGTACTCTTCTACTTTTTTATATATGTTTTCCATATCTTCATCTCCATTACAGATTCCCTTTATTTCCTCTTTTTCTTCTAATCCAAACATCCCTATAAATCTGGTTAAACTGTCTAACTCTTTCGTATCTTTATTGTAACACATTTTTGTGTAATATGGAATATCTATTCTTATTATTTCCATTATATCTGTCAATTCTTCTTTTGCACTCTTATCATATAATTTATACCTCATTATTGGTTTCGTATGGATACCTTTATAATCTAAATTTATCTGTATATGTTTACTTATCTTATCATAGTAATATCCACTATTTAAATCTTTACTTATATTTCTGCACATATAATATACATTCCTATTTATTATCTCTTTTCCTTCATATGTATTTATTTCAACATTTACTTTTGTTCCATCTGATAATTCTACTATTAAATCTACTTCTATTTTCTTATCTCTATATGGAATCCCTATTTTTTCATTATTTAGTATTTTTATCTTTTTTGGATTTATTCCTAATATTTCTTTTAATAATTTTCTTATAGGTCTTAAATCATTTTCATCTCCAAATACTTTTTTAAACATTAAATCAAATTTGAGCGTTATAAACTTTGTTTCTGTTTTCACAATATCCATCCCCTTCTAAATAATACTCTAGTGATTTTCCTATATATATCATACTCTGTAAATTTCAAATTTCCTTTTTATTTTTCAAAAAACTTAAAAAAAATAGTAAATTTTTTATTATTTACTATTTTTTTCCAAATAATCTTCTATCTTTTTAAACTCACTAGTCTTCAAATTAGTTTCTCTTAATTCTTCAAATAATTTTTTCTGTGTTCTATCTAATTTTTCTGGTATTACAACATTTATAATTACATACATGTTCCCTTTGGTGCCAGTTCTAACATCTTCAACGCCCTTACCTTTTAATCTATGCTTATCACCAGTTGATGCTCCTGCATCAATAGTTAATTTTACATTTCCATAAAGTGTAGGAATTTCTTTTTTACATCCAAGTACTGCATCTGTGATTGTAATTGGAAGTTCTAAATATATATCAGAACCATCTCTTTCAAATAATTGGTGTTCCTTAACTCTAAACTCTAAATATAAGTCTCCGTTATCTCCACCATTTAATCCGCTATCACCTTTACCTTGAAGTCTAAGACGAGTTCCTGTATCAACTCCTGCAGGTATTTTAACTTCTAAATCTTTATTTTCTCTCACCTTACCTGTTCCTTTGCATTTAGAACAAGTAGAGTCAAATGTAGTTCCTGCACCTTTACAATTAGGACAAGTAGTTCTAGTCATAAATGTTCCAAATAAAGTATTTTGTTCACTTGTTACAGTACCTGTTCCATGGCAAGTTTTACAAGTTTTCTCACCCCTGCCACCTTTGCCATTACATTCACTACACTCTTCATAAACATCAAGATTTATAGTTTTTTTACAACCATAAACAGCATCTTCAAAGTTTAAATCAACCCTCATTATTCTGTCAGAACCACGTGATGCCCTAGATTTGGAACTACCTCTTCCTCCTCCAAAGCCTGTAAAACGGGAAAATGCTCCTCCAAATGAATCTCCAAATAAATCACTAAATATATCACTAAAATCAAAGTCAGAAAAGTCAAATCCTCTTCCACCATTCATTTGATCAAATGCAGCATGACCAAATTGATCATATTGTTTTCTTTTTTCAGGATCACTTAAAACAGCATAGGCTTCTTGTGCTTCTTTAAATTTTTCCGCTGCATTAGGTTCTTTTGATACATCGGGGTGGTACTTTTTGGCAAGACGTCTAAAGGCACTTTTAATTTCTTTTTCATCTGCATCTTTACTTACGCCTAATACCTCATAATAATCTTTCTTATTCATACAACATTCTCCTTATATTAATTTTTTTAATTCCTCTAACTTTTCTTTAAACATTGAAAGTGCTTCTTCTATTGGAGTTGGTTTAGTCATATCAACTCCAACACGTTTAAGTATATTAAGTGGATAATCAGATCCACCACTACTTAAAAATTCTAAATATTTATCTTTTGTATCTTCACTACCCTTTAATATACGACTTGCAATAGAAAGTGCGCTTGAAAGTCCAGTTGCATATTTATACACATAAAATGGCGTATAAAAGTGTGGAATTCTTGCCCATTCATATCTAATATCATCATCGCTAATAACATTATCACCATAATATAACTTATTTAACTCATAATACGTATTTGATATTTCTTCTTCTGTTAGAGAAATTCCATCTTGTTCTTTTTTGTGCATAATCATTTCAAATTCAGCAAACATAGTTTGTCTAAATATAGTAGTTCTAACAGTATCTAGAAATTCTGTTAAATAATATATTTTTTCTTCCTTGTTTTTAGCATTTTTATACATATAATCATTTATTATTACTTCGTTTACTGTAGATGCAATCTCTGCTAGGAATATAGGATAGTTAGAGTTTACATAGTTTTGATTTTTATGTGAGTAATATGAATGCATAGAATGTCCTAGTTCATGCCCCATAGTACTTACAGCATCTAAAGTATCATTATAATTAAGAAGTAAATATGGATTTGAGTCATAGCATCCCCATGAGTATGCACCTGATTTTTTACCACTTGATGGATATATATCTATCCATTTTTCATCAAATGCTTTATTTAAGTCTTTTATATATTCATCTCCAAGTGGCTTTAATGCATCAAAAAGTATTGTTTTACCCTCATCAAAAGGAATAGAATTAGTATTATTTTTAACTAAATCTACATATATATCATACATGTGTTGTTTATCAAGTCCAAGAGCTTTAGCTCGGGTATCCATATAATCATATAAAACATCCAAATTTTTATGTATAGTATCTATTAAATTTTTATATACATCTACACTTATATCATCATCAAATAGGCTTCTTTCTAGAGTTGATGAATATTTTTTTACGTTAGTTATAAACTGTGATTCTTTAATTTCACCTACATAAATTGATGCGATTGTATTTTTAAGTGATTTATAATATCTATACATGGCTTCAAATGCATTTTTACGTACATTTCTATCTTTGCTTTTCATAAATACTATATAATTACTTTGAGTAAGAAGAACATCATCACCATTTTCATCTTTTATATATCCTAAGTTAATATCTGCGTTATTTAATGAATTAAATGCTTCTGAGCAGTTTCCAAAAGCGTTTACTGCACGAGTAAATACCTCTTCTTCAGACAAAGAAAGTGAATGTGGTTTATATCTATATATTTGTTCTAAATAAAACTCATATTCTTTTAAACCATTATTATCTTTAATATATTCTAATACTTTATCGTAAGATGAAGATAACATTTCAGGTTCAATAAATGAATATTTCTCACTTAATTTTTCACTTAACTTTTCTATTTTCATCATAAGTGATTTAGAACTGTTATCCTTAGTATCTACATCGAAACTCATTTTTGTATATACGAATAATTTATTCATTAATCTATCTTGTTTTTCTGTTAGTTTTAGAAAGTCTAATAAATTATCACTACTATCCATTATATGAGATTTATATTTTAGTATTTGTGGTGTCAAATCTTCTACTTTTTTTATATCTTCTTCAACTTTTCTTAAATCTTTATACATTAAACTTAAATCCCATTTATATTCATTTGGTACTTCGCTTCTTGTTTTATATTCCATATTTTCTCCTTAATCTAAGAAGTTCTAGTTACCTAGAACTTCTATTATTTTTCTTCGTAATCTGCATCCATTACATCATCTTTTTTTGACTTTTTAGATTTTTTATCTTCTTTTTCTTCATCGTTTGACTTGGAATTTTCTTTTTGCTCTTCCTCTGCTTTTTTTGCAGCCTCTTCATAAACTTTAGTTGCAAGCGCCATAGCTGATTCATTTAATTTTTCTGTTTTAGACTTGATATCTTCGATATCATCTTTTTCTAAGGCTTCTTTTAAATCTTTAATTTCACCTTCTGCTTTTTCTTTATCTTTAGAATCAACTTTATCTCCTAAATCTTTAATGGCTTTTTCAGTTGCAAATATCATTTGTTCAGCTTCATTTCTAGCGTCTGCTTCAGCTTTACGTTTTTCATCAGCTTCACGATTTTCTTCAGCTTCTTTTACCATCTTATCGATTTCATCATCACTTAAGTTAGTTGAAGATGTAATTGTAATTGATTGTTCTTTATTTGTACCAAGATCTTTTGCTTTAACGTTTACTATTCCGTTAGCATCTATATCAAATGTAACTTCGATTTGTGGAACTCCACGAGGTGCGGGTGGGATATTTGTAAGTTGGAAGTTACCAAGTGTTTTATTGTCAGCAGCCATTTGTCTTTCACCTTGTAAAATGTGAATGTCTACAGCAGGTTGATTATCAGCCGCTGTTGAGAATACTTGTGATTTGCTTGTTGGAATAGTTGTATTTCTTGGAATTAATACCGTGCATATACCACCAAGTGTTTCAATACCTAGAGAAAGTGGTGTGACATCAAGAAGAACTATATCGTTAACATCTCCTGTAAGTACTCCACCTTGAATAGCTGCTCCCATAGCAACAACCTCATCTGGGTTAACTTCTTTACTAGGTTCTTTACCAAGTTCTTTTTTAACTAATTCTTGTACACAAGGTATACGAGTAGATCCACCTACTAATATTACTTTATCTATATCTTTACTAGTTAATTTAGCATCTTTTAATGCTTTTCTAACTGGCTCTAATGTAGAATCAACAAGATCACTAATTAAACTTTCAAATTTAGCCCTTGTTAAAGTCGTTTCATAGTTTAAATCAGCTGTAATAAATGGTAAACTAATTTCTGTAGATGTAACATTTGAAAGTGTTTTCTTAGCTTTTTCAGCTTCTTCTTTAATTCTTTGTAAAGCCAT
>CANRAT010000005.1 GCA_947628685.1 uncultured Bacilli bacterium | reverse complement strand
GCAGTTGCGCTAAATAAAGGTTCTAATATAATATTTCCAAGTGTATCAAATATAACAAGTTCAATATCAGCAATACTCCAAATGGCACTTTCTATGGATTATTCTATTATGCTTATGAATAGATATAGACAAGAAAGATTAAAAGAAAAAAACAAAGTTAAAGCCATGAAAGATGCTTTATACAATTCATTTAAAGCAATATCGAGTAGTTCAGTAACTACAATAGTTGGACTTTTAGCCTTAGTATTTATGAGTTTTACAATAGGAAAAGATTTAGGATTTGTACTAGCAAAAGGTGTACTTTTAAGTTTACTTAGTATATTTACAGTACTACCAAGTCTGATACTTTTGTGTGATAAATTGATATATAAAACTAAAAAGAAAAGTCCAATTATAAAATTAAACATAGTAGGTAAGATATCTTATAAATGTAGATATATCGCACTTATATTATTCATATTAATATTTGTAACAAGTTCATTTTTAAAAGGGAATTTAAAAATTGTTTATACACAATCTGGTACCGATGAAATTGAAGATGTATTCACACTAAATAATCAAATGGCAATTATATATCCTAAAATAGAAGAAGATAAAGTATCAAAATACTGTCAAGATTTAGATACAAATAAAAATATAGATAGTGTACTTTGCTATGGAAATACAATAAATATGCCTTTAAAATATAGTGAGTTAAATGATAAATTTAATGATTTAGGTGAAGATATAAAAGTAGATGATTATCTTTTAAAAATCATTTATTACCACTATAATAACAAAAATGAATCAAATAAGATAAAACTTGATGATTTAATTAAATTCATTAAAAGTGATGTTTATAATAATGATAAAATGAATAAAGATCTAAATAATTCTATTAAAAGTGATATAGAATTACTTGAGAATTTTACAGATCTAAATAAACTAAAAAAGTTAAGAACTACAAAAGAAATATCTGATACTTTAAAAATAGATGAAGATACAGTTAAAGATTTATTAATTTATAATAATTCTAAAAATATTGAAGATAAACTTACAATAAGTGAATTTATAAGTTTTATGAATAATTATGTTTTAACAATTGATAAATATAAAAGTAGTTTAGATAAAAATACAATAGATACCTTAAATACTTTATCTAAATTTATATCTAAAGATACTTTAAATACAAAATATACATCTAATAAAATATCAAATCTTTTTGGAATAGATGAAGAAATTGTTAATAACTTATACACATACTATTTAATTAATAGTACCTTAGAAGATAAAATCTCTTTATATGAATTTTCTTCTTTTACAAGTACATTATTTGATAGTGAATATGGACACTTTTTTGATGAAAGTTCTAAAGAAAATATAAATATACTTAAAACTTTTAGTAATAAAGAATTTATAAATACTAAAATGAGTATGCAAAAGATCGCTTTAGTATTTAATCAAGATGAAGGTACTTTAACAATGTTATATCAAATATTGTTTGGTAAAACTGATGTAGAATTAACTCCTTATGAGTTTGCTAAAACAGTTATAGATAGCCCAATATATAATCTATTAGGAGATAAAAAAGAAGCACTACAAATGGTATATTCAATTATGGATAGTACTAATAATGATATTAAATATGACTATCAAGAGTTGAATACTTATTTAAATACTTTAGGCTCTAATATAGATTTATCTACATTAAAAAGTATATATAGTTTGTACCTATCAAGTAGTTTAAAACTAACACCTTATGAATTTGTATGTTTTATTCTTTCTAATAAAGATAGTGATGAATTAAAAAGTATAGATCAAGATACACTATCAAACCTTACCCAACTTAAAACTATTATGGATAATGTATTAAATGATACAAAATACACTCCAGGGGAACTTTCTCGTGTATTAAAAGAATCAGTAGATAATTTAGAATTAATTTATTCATTATATAATTCACAAAATAAAAATTTAACTATCTCATATCAAGATTTTATAAATTTACTTGTCAGTGATATTTTAAATCAAGATAAATATAAAAATAATTTTGATGAATATTCAAAAAATAGACTTACTATAGTAAATAAGGTAATCAAAGATACACTTAATAATAAAAAATATACAAATAACGAGATTTATAATTTACTTAAACAATTACAAAATAATTTAGATAAAAAATTAATAGATTTAGTATACATATATTATGGAAGCAAGATGGAATATAATGATGATTGGACACTTACTATAGAAGAATTTTCAAGATATTTAAATGAAGAAATACTAGGTGATGCTAGATTCGATAATTATATAGATGATGTTATGAGGAAAGATATAATAGATTCTAAAAAGAGTGTAAATGACGCTAAAGAATTATTAGTAGGAGATAAATATTCAAGAGTTGTTATAAATACAAATTTACTTCCTGAATCAGATGAAACTTTTGAATTTATTCAAAATATAAAAGATGATTTAAAAGAAATAGATGATATTTATGTTATAGGAGATTCTCCTATGGCATTAGAGATGAGCAAAACATTTAATAATGAATTAACACTAATAACTATACTTACAATGATATTTATATTTATTGTAGTAGTAGTAACATTTAAGTCAGTTTTAATTCCAATAATACTTGTATTATTAATAGAATGTGCAGTATTTTTGACTATGGGTATATTATCATTTATGGGATCAGTATATTTTATATCCATATTAATAGTTCAAAGTATCTTAATGGGTGCGACTATTGATTATGCAATACTTTATACATCATATTATCTTGAAGCAAGAAGGGATAATGATATTAAAACATCTATTATAAAATCTTATAATAATTCAATTAATACAATACTTACAAGCGCACTAGTACTAATTATCGTTACATTTATAGTAGGTAAATTCTCAAGTGCAGTAGCAGCTAAGATATGTATGACACTCTCACAAGGAACACTTGTTTCCGCACTCTTAATTTTAATATTACTTCCTGCAGTTATTGCTTCATGTGATAAGTTTATTATGAGAAGTAAAAAACACAAAAAATAAACATATACTGCTATATATGAGTATATGTTTGATATAATATTTATGGATACATTTGGAATATATCAGGTGTTTTCCCTTTCTAGTTATCAAAAGATGATGGAAAGGTGGTGGTTAATTATGACAAAAAGAGAATTTTCTCAATTTATTATAATTCTTCTATTATTTTTTATAGTAATTACCTTACTATTTAAATAATAAAAACATCTGATTTCAACAATAGTTGATTTCAGATGCACTCCATAAGGGAAGCATTTGATTCCAGAGTCAAATGTATCCTTTTTTATTATATGCAAGTATCATGCACATATTTAATATATCACAAATTTGTTTTAAAATCAATCTAGAAATAATTTTATTATATTAAAGCGACAAAAAATGATATTATCATATAATGAATTGGGAGGTTAAAATTTTGAATTACGATTATAAATTCGGTAATAAATTTTATAACTATTATAATCCTTTAGGAATAGAAAGTACTGAGTATACAATAATGGCACCCGCTCAGTCACAAAAAGAGCAACCTGGACTTGAATATATAATGAATCCAAGACCAATATTTGATAATCCTAACTATAAAGGTTCAGGTAAATTAAAGGATAAAGTTGCAATCATAACAGGTGGAGATAGTGGGCTTGGTAGAACTTGTGCGGTATTTTTTGCAAAAGAAGGAGCAAAGGTAGTCATACCTTATTATAATGAACACATAGATGCAATGGAGACAAAAAAATATATAGAATCTTTAGGAGGAGAATGCTTACTTTTATCAGGGGATATAAGTGATAAACAATTTTCTAAAGAAATCGTTAAAGCAACACTAAATAGATTTGGTAAAATAAATATTTTAGTTAATAATGCTGGAGTACAATATCAACAAGATAGATTAGAGGATATATGTGACGAACAATTTGACTGGACTATGAAAGTAAATATCTATGGAATGTTTTATTTAACTCGTGAAGTTTTACCTTATATGCATTCTGGTGATTCTATTATAAACTTATCTAGTGTTACAACATTCTATGGAGATCCACAACTTATAGATTATGTAACTACAAAGGGTGCAATAGTAGGATTTACTCGTGCTCTTGCTAGGAATTTGGCTTTAAAAAATATAAGAGTAAATGCAATCGCACCTGGATTTTTTTGGACACCACTTCAACCTGCATGTTGGGTAAGTGAAAAGATACCATCATTAGGTTCAAACTCTGCAATGGCAAGAGGTGCTATGCCATATGAACTTGGTAGTACATTCGTATTTTTAGCAAGTGATGATTCAAGTTATTTAACAGGTCAAGTTATCCACAATAATGGTGGAGAGATAATGGGCTAGATATCTAGTCTTTTATTGACATTTTAAATTTAATTATGTAAAATTAATTTAGATAAATATATAGAGTATATAAGTTAAAAAATTAATGTAAGAAGTATTGAAATAAGTATGGAGTATGCTATGAAAAAAGTAAAAGGTGTTAAAAAAATATTAATAATTATTATAATAATTATATGTATATTAACTACATCTTTTATTGTGTATTTTATGAATAATAGAACTTTTCATGTAAAAGAATTTAGTGATATAGTAGAAGTTAATTATAAAGATGAATTTTTAGAAAATCCAGGAATAGTTTGTTATGGAAATAAATTAAAATGTAAAAAGATAATTGGAATTAGAAAGGGTTGGGTAGATACAAATAAACTTGGAGAGTATAATGTTACATATGAATATAAATATGGTAAAAAAACATTAACAAAAGTTCAAACAGTTAAAGTAGTAGATAAAGAAAATCCAACTTTAGAAGTTGAAGATACAGAGTTTTTTTACTGTCCAAATGGTACTATTAAAGATTATAAAGCATCCGCACTCGATAATTATGATGGTGATATTACAAGTAGTGTTACAAAATATTTAAAAGATGGCAAAATAATCTTTGAAGTCAAAGATAGTTCAGGAAACATGACAAGTTTAATTAAAGATGCAAAAGAGAAAGATGATACTAAGCCTTCAATAACTTTAAATGGTTCAAATGTAGTATATGTTAAATTAAATGATAAGTATAATGAACAAGGATATAAGGCTTATGATAATTGTGATGGTGACATCACATCTAAAGTAAAGGTTAGTGGAGTTGTTGATACAAAAAACATAGGTGAATATACTATTTCATATAAAGTAGCAGATGAATCAAATAATGAAACAATTGTTAAAAGAACAGTATTTGTATATAAAGACGTAAACTATACTACACCAACAGGTAAGAGTATATATTTAACATTTGATGATGGTCCAAGTAAATATACATCAAATCTTTTAGATATTTTAAAAAAATATAATGTAAAAGCAACATTTTTTGTCACCGGTAAAGGAATTGCAGATGGTTATGATTTTATAATAAAAAGAGAATATGATGAAGGTCATACAATAGGACTACATTCAAATACCCATAATTATAACATATATGTAAGTGAACAAACTTATTTTGATGATTTATATGCCATACAAAATAAAGTAAAAGAAATTACAGGATATACATCAATGATTATACGTTTTCCAGGTGGAAGTTCTAATACTGTTAGTAGAAGATACGACGGTGGAGCCCATATTATGAGTTATCTAACTAAAAAAGTAGAACAAGATGGTTTTAGATACTTTGATTGGAATGTGTCTAGTAATGATGCTGGTGGGACAACCTCAACAAATACAGTTATAAATAATGTTATAAAAAGTTTAGGTAATGGTTCAACATACATTATTTTACAACACGATACTAAAGGTTTTAGTGTAGATGCAGTTGAAACTATAATAAAGTATGGACTTTCCCATGGATATACATTTAAAACTATAGATACAACAACTCCAACAGTTCACCACACAGTTAATAATTAAAATATATGAAATCAATTATATCTTTTTAATATAATATTATAGGTGACTATAATGTTTACAAATTATAAAATATATATCGTTCTATATATTCTTTTAACGGTTTTTTTAAATTATAATTATAAAATATCAACTAGTCATATGAAAAGTAGTGCAACTCTAACAATTATTTTAGGATTTATCGCATCAATAGTTTGTATTATTTTAATACCATTTTTTAACTTTAACTTTCCTAAAATATGGAGTATATATATATTTCTTTTTACCTCAATAATATTTTATACACTACACAACAGATTTTCAACTATATCAAGAAGTGGGTGTGAGGTGTCTACTTACACAATTTTAAAACAATTGCCATCAGTGTTCATGATATTAATAGGTATATTATTATTTAAAGAGCCTTTTATATTAAAAAAAATAATAGGAGCACTTTTGATATTTTTTAGTAATATACTAGTGTTTTATAAAAAAGGAGTATTAAAAATAGATAAATATGTATTATATGGCGTGATTGCTAATGTATGCATGACTATAGCAATGGTAATAGATATAAATTTATCTGAATATTTTAATTTGGCTATGTACGTACTTTTTATAGTATTAATTCCATCAATAATTATAATGTTAGTAGAAAAAGTTAAGATAAGTGATATTGTTTTAGAATATAAATTACAAAATAAATTAAGTCTATTTATAACAGGTATATGTTTTTCACTTATGACAATAGTAAAGATTCAAAGTTATAAATATGGTACTGCTATTAAAGTTGCGCCACTATCTAGTTTATCAGTAATTTTTAGTATAATACTTGGATATATTCTTTTAAATGAAAAAGATAATATATTTAGAAAAATTATAGCGAGTATACTTATATTAATAGGAGTATTTTTAATCAATATCTAGTTTATTATAAGGTATAACTAAACTAAATTCACCGGAACTATAAGGAGCGATTTGATAATATTCAAAAAATAAAATTAAACCTTCTTTAGAAAAAGCAAAATTTAAAAAATTTTCTTTATTGGGTTTCGTTCCTTCTAACATCATATTTGTATCAACTATATTTTTGTTATATAAAAACTCTTTTCTTGATAATTCAGAAAATATATTTAAAATATTAGAATTTTTATCTATTAAAGTATTTATATCTATTATCTTATTATTTTGCTTATCATATGATATAGTCCAAATATTGTGACTTGGATGTGCGCCTCCTAGATATTCATCTATATGAAATACATAAGATAAAATATCCTTATATTCATATTTTTCATAAAATATATCTAGAGTATAGGTTATATCTTGCTTTATAGTGGTATTTAAATTACTTTTAAAATCAGAAATAATATTACTAATTTTATTAGTTATAGTATTATCTAATAATTCATAATTACTATTTGGATAATATATTAAAATTTTATTATCTTGAAGTTTTGTATCAATTTTATTAACTGAGTTAGATACCTTATATGTATTTAGATATATATTATTTTGTTCTTTATATAAATATATTAAAAATAAAGTTAAAGATATAATTATTAATAATTTAAATTTCATACTAAGTTAGTATATGTGTTTTAATACTTAGTATGTTATAATTATTATAGATTTATATAATTAAATTTTAGTTAAAAAGGAATGTGTTTATGGATAGATTTAAAAAAACTAATAAAGCAAGTATTTTAGGTATACTTGGAAATATTTTTTTACTTATAATAAAATCTTTGATAGGATTTATTACAAATAGCCGCGCTATGATAGCAGATGCATTCAACAGTGCAGGAGATATAATATCTAGTGTATTTACTTATATAGGTAATAAAATAGCAAGTGTTCCATCAGATGAAGACCACAACTTAGGACATGGTAAAGCAGAATATATATATTCTATGCTTATTAGTATAGCAATGATTTTAATGTCTCTTTTTGTGTTTAGAGATTCGTTTAATTCAATTTTTAATAATAGTACTTTAAACTTTTCTATATGGTTAGTTGTAGTATGTATAATAACAATAATAGTTAAATTTAGTTTATTTATATATACAAATAACATATATAAAAAATATAATAATTTACTTATAAAGGCTAATTCTAAAGACCATAGAAATGATTGTTTTATCACACTAGGAACGCTTATTTCATCTATATTTACCTTATATCATATATATTTTATAGATGGGATTATAGGCTCACTTATATCTATTTGGATGATTATAACATCAATAAAAATATTTAAAGAAAGTTATGATGTACTTATGGATAAATCTATATCAATAGAAACCAAAAAGAAAGTATATGAGATAATTGAAAAACATAGCGAGATAAAAAAAGTAATACATTTTAATTCAACACCAGTTGGGTATAAATATCAAATATCATTTACGATATATGTAAATGGTAATATGTCGACATTTGAAAGTCATAAAATAGCAGATAATCTAGAAAAAGAAATAAATAAAAATTTAGATGAAATATATTTAACTATAATACATGTAAATCCAATAGAAACAAATAATAGTTAGTAGGTGGTAAAATGATAAAAGAATTACTCGCACCTGTAGGCAATATGGAATGTTTATTTGCAGCAATAAATGCAGGAAGTGATGCAGTATATTTATCTGGAATAAACTTTGGGGCTAGAAGTTTTGCAGGCAATTTTACACGTGAAGAGTTAGTTGAAGCAATTAAAACTTGTCATTTATATGGCGTTAAAGTATATGTAACAGTAAATACATTAATATATGATCAAGAAGTAGAAAGATTTATGGAATATATAGATTTTCTTCATAAAAACAATGTAGATGCAGTAATAATGCAAGATATTGGTATGATAGATCTAGTAAGAAAAACATATCCTAATTTAGATATTCACATTTCAACACAGGCCCACATTCACAATTTAGAAGGAGTTAAATTATGTGAAAAATTGGGTGCAAAAAGAGTTATTTTAGCGCGTGAAACACCTATATCTCTAATTAAAGAAATTAAAAAAAATACAAATATAGAAATAGAAATATTTATCCACGGCGCACTTTGTATGTGTTATTCAGGACAATGTTTAATGAGTGCTTTAATAGGAAATAGAAGCGCTAATAGAGGTTGTTGCGCACAAATATGTAGACAACCATACAATCTAGAAATAGATAATAAAATAGTTAATAAAGATAACTACTTACTTAGTACAAAAGATTTAAATACTTTAGATTATATAGATGAAATAGTTAAAAGTGGAGTAGATAGTTTAAAAATAGAAGGTAGAATGAAAAGGAAAGAATATGTTTATTTAGTTACTTCACTTTATAGAAAAGCCCTTGATAATTATTCAAAATATAAAGAGACTAAAATAACTGATGAAGATATAATAAACCTAAAAAAAATATTTAATAGAAAATTTACAAAAGGATTCTTATTTAATGAGGATAATGATTTATATACGAATCCCTATAGACCTAACCATATTGGAATTAATATAGGAAAAGTAATAGATTATAAAAGTGGTAAAGTATTTATAAAACTTTTAAGCGATTTATCAATTAATGATGGCATAAGGATACTTGGGAGTAATGACATAGGATTTATAGTTACAACTATGTATAAAAATAAAACTAAAGTAAATAAAGCACTCAAAAATGATATAATATCTATACCACTCAAAGATAGAGTTATAAAGGGTTGCCCTGTTGTTAAAACAACTGATTATAATGAATTAAAAGAAATACAGGACAAAATAAATATTAATAAAAAAATAAAAATAAAAGGTAGTTGTATATTAGAAAAAGGTAAACCCATCATACTTTCTATATCTGACTATAAAAACGAAGTAAAACTTTCAAGTGATTATATTATAGAACCTTCAAAAAACGCAAAAACAACGATAAGTAGAATAGAAGAACAACTAAGAAAATTAGGAAATACTATATATGAATTTGATAAATTAGATATAAAAAGTGATGATGATATATTTGTACCTATAAATAAGTTAAATGAATTAAGAAGAATGGCTACAGATTTATTAAATCAAAAAAGAATATATAAAACTAATTATAAAAAAGAAGAATATAAAATAACAGTAAAAGACTTTCCAAAAGAAAAAAAGAAAAGTATTTTAATAAATAGTTATGAAGATTATTTAAAAGTACAAGGTAAATATGATAAAATATATGTAGAAAGTTTAGAACTTTTAAATAAAATAAATGATAAAAAATGTATACTTAAATTAAGTAGAGTTTTAGAACACTTAAAAGATTACGATAATCACATTCTAGTAGGTGAACTTGGAAGTATATATAAATATTCATCAGTTGAAACGGATTTTTCACTTAATGTTACTAATTGCTATTCAGTTGCTCTTCTGCACTCTATGGGTGTTAAAAAGATTACACTATCCTTAGAATTAAATTATAAGCAAATAAAACAATTAGTAGAAAATTATGAGCAAAAGTTTAAAGCACATCCAAATTTAGAAGTAATAGTTGAAGCAAATGTAGAGGCAATGGTATGTAAATACAATATGTTAAAAAAGTATAACAAAAAAGAAGGATATTTAATAGATAGATTTAATAATCGATATAAATTAAAAGTTAAAGATAATTTAATGTATATATATGATTATAAAAAAAGAAAATTAAAAGATGACTATTATGATATAGGCATAAATAGTATAAGAGTTAATATAAATTGAGGGGTGATATTATGGTTGATACACATTATGATTTGCTTACTATTTGTTATACTTGTTACCTAAAAAATGATTATAAAAAAATCAAAGATATAGCAGATAAAATATCAAGTAATAAAGATAAAATTAAATGTATATTTGCCAATCTATATTTTATGAGTATAGAAAAAATGAAAGAAGAATTAGGTGAGGATTACTATAGTGATAAAGTATCTGTTATAGATATGTTTAAAATATCTAAGGAAATATTAAATAAATTTTTACCTGATATAGATTTTATATATAGCATAGAAGGCTGTGATTATATATCAATAGATGATTTAGAAAAATTAAAAGAAGAAGGCTTAAATTCTATAATACTCGTTTGGAATAATGAAAATAAATACGGTTCAGGAAGCGATACAGATAAAGGATTAACAAAAGAAGGAATTGAATTTTTAAATAAGGCTATAGATTTAAATATAGGGATAGATTTATCTCATGCAAATTTAAAAACGTTCTTTGGAATAATAGAAATTATAAAATCAAGACAAAAATATGGTAGTGATGTTATATGTTATGCAAGTCATTCAAATTCTAGACTTTTATGTGACCGAAAAAGAAATCTTACCGATAAAGAACTTAAAGCGCTAAAAGAAGTAAACGGATTAGTAGGAGTTTTTTCTAATCGTAATTTTGTCACATTAAATAGAAAAATGGGTAGAAAAAAAATTGAAAATGAATATTTAAAACATATAATATATATTTCAACAATAATAGGAATAGATAATGTTATGTTATCAACAGATGATATGAGTTTTTATAGTGATATAGATTCAGAATATTTAAAAATACCTATATTTGATTATAGTGAAATATCACAAAAAGTTAGGAATTTATTATTAAAATATTTTAGTTTGGAAGATACAGATAAAATTATGTATGAAAATGCATATGAAAAAATAATAAATAAGTTACTTATAGAAAAGAAAAAAATGATGTAGGTGTAAAATGAGTGAAAAAATAAGAGAAATAATTTCTGAACTTGTTGTTAAAGGTGCGACTCCAGGAGTAAATTATGCAGTAATTAAAGATAATAAGGTTATTGAAGGGTCTATCGGTTTAAAATCTAATTATGATTTAATAAATGGAAACATAGTAAAAAAAGATGAAGCAAATAGTATAGAAACACTATATGATATAGCATCTTTAACTAAAGTTGTATGTACTTTAACTATAATATTTAGATTATATGAAAAAGGTATGTTAGATATAAATGATAGTGTAAAAAAATATTTACCAAATTTTAAATATAGCGATATTACTATTTATGATTTACTTACTCATACATCAGGAATCCAGAAAGATTTTAATTCAAAAGAAATAATAACTAAAGAAGAAGTTATAAAAAAAATATATTCACTTGAACCTATAAATCCTAAAGGAACTTTTCTATATTCTGATATAGGATATATATTACTTGGATTTGTAATAGAGAAAATATGTGAAGAACCATTAGATATAGTATTTAAAAATGAAGTTGCTATTCCACTTGAGATGAATAATACATGTTTTAATCCAAAAAATAAAAATATTACTGCTCCAACAGAGATAACACAAAAAAGAGTTGTAAAAGGCTTTGTACACGATGAGAAAGCCTACTCTTTAAATGGGGTAGCAGGAAGCGCTGGACTATTTTCAAATGTACACGATTTAGTAAACTTTTCAAAGATGATATTAAACAGTGGTATGTTTAATGGTAAGAAATATTTGAGTAAAAATACTATAGATAAGTTTTTTAATCCATTAGTTACTGACCGAAAATATAGTAGATCATTTTGCTTTTATGTAGGAGATAATCCAAATGTAATAAATAATAGACCAACTATTTCCTTTACAGGATTTACAGGACCAAGTATATCTATAGATAGAACAAATAAAATAAGTATAATAATGTTAACAAATAGAATTCATCCATCAAGGAATAATAAACTAATTAGTATTTTAAGAAGTAAAATAAG
This sequence comes from uncultured Bacilli bacterium, assembly GCA_947628685.1. Taxonomy (GTDB): domain Bacteria; phylum Bacillota_I; class Bacilli_A; order RF39; family UBA660; genus UMGS1613. Next base: position 17,137 of record CANRAT010000005.1, on the reverse strand, counting down.
TGATGAAATATATAATACTTGTCTTAATTATAGCAGTAATATAGAAAGCAATTACGATAAAACTAAAATTGCTTTTGATAATTATATAGAAGAATGTAGAAAAAGAATAAAAGATACATTTTTTAAACAAGATTATCTAAAAGAATTTAGATCACTTAGAAATAACTTAGTTAAAGCGGGAAAAATAAATAAAGAAAGTTCTATAGAAGATGCAATCAAATTTGAAAGATTAGAAATGATTGATATAAAAATTAATCATACAATGAGAGTTGTTAAAAATGTTATGAGGATAGCAGAAAAAATGGGTACAAATATCGATTTTAATAATGTACTTAAAACATCCGCACTACTTCACGATATTGGAAGATTTGATCAAGCAACTTGGAATAATAGCTTTAAAGATTCATGTTACAAAGATATAAGAGGTATAAATAATCATGCTATAGCAGGATATCACATATTGTTTGTAAATGGAAGAATTAAAGATTTTAATATCGATAAAAGATTTTATCCTGCGATTGGGTCTGTAATATATAATCATGGAAATTCTATTTTAACAGGTGATTTAGCAATTAAAGTAAGTGATATAAATCAGTTAGATGTTAGTAAATTAACTGGTAGTAAAAATCTTAATGATGATGAAAAAATAATAGTAGCAACTTTGGTACAAATGGTACGTGATGTTGATATGTTAGATATATTGTATCAACACCTAACAGGTGAATTTCCTGTAATAAGAGAATATGTCTCTTTTGATATATTAGGTGAATCAATAGAAGATATAGCAAATTATTGGAATATTAGTCCAAAGGATATATTAGATTATAATAAAATAGATTTAGAAGATTTAAAAAATATGAAACAAGTAAAAATACCAGTTAATAAAATAGATTTAAAAAAATTAAGCGTACCTTTAGATATTAAGCAAAAATTCTTTAATAATGATAATATAGATTTAAAAGAAATAATGGCAAGAAGAGATTGGACATTTATAACAGGAATGTGGTGGAGATTAAATCATTTCTTGAACAATATAAGTTTTACTGCTAATCTAGATTTAATTCAAGAAAAAAATTTACTTGATAGAATATATAATGAATATAGTGATGAATATAAATTTTTAGTAAGTGATGCATTTGATTATGCAAAGTCAAAGTTAGTTAGTGAACCTTTAAAGAATAGTAAGGATATTTATATAAATAAAGTTTTGATAAAAAAATAGTAGATTATTAAAATCAAAAATATTATAATGAGTATAAGATAATATAGTGTCCACTATAAATTTACAAAGTAAAATGTAAAAAAATATTTACATTTCTTTTTTTTTCTATGTAAACGTGTTATAATAATAGTGGTGAATAAAATGATAAAGCACATTAATAATACAGACATTAACTATATAGATTATGGAGAGGGAGAAAACGTTTTAGTATTTCTTCATGGTTGGGGACAAAATATTAGTATGATGGAACCAGTTGGTAATAAACTAAAAAAAAATAATAGAATAATAATTATTGATTTACCTGGATTTGGTGAAAGCCCTGAACCTAAAAAGATATGGACTATGTATGATTATGCTGCATCTATAAAAAGTTTACTTGATAATTTAAATGTAGATAATCCAGTAATGATAGGACACTCATTTGGAGGTAAAATAAGTTTAATATATGCAAGTAAGTATAAAACAAGTAAACTAATTTTATTTGGAAGTCCATTTAAAAAGGGAGTAGAAAAATTAAGTACAAAAACTAAAATATTAAAAAAATTAAAAAGTGTACCTGGATTAAACAAATTAGAAAATTTTGCTAAAAAACATATAGGTTCAAGAGATTATAAGAATGCAAGTGAATTTATGAGAAAAATTTTAGTAGAACACGTTAATCTTGATATAACAGAAGATGTAAAAAAAATAAAATGTCCAACACTAATTATTTGGGGAACTATGGATGATGAAGTATCTATTGAAGATGCATATGAACTTGAAAAATTAATTAGTGATTCAGCAGTTATTCCATATGAAGGGTGTAGCCACTATGCATATATAGAGCGTTTAGGACAAACAGTTAATATAATTAAAAATTTCATAGGAGGAGAATAGTATGGCATTATTTTTAATTTCACTTATACCATTTTTATTATTTACAATATTTAAAACAAAAAAATCATTTCACATGTTACAACAAAATTTTTATGATGATGATCATAGATACTTTAAGTGGGTTCTTACTAACATCACCAAAGTAGCGTATGATACAGATATTTTATTTGTACTTATAATGCTTACTATATTTTTTGATATAGGAATTACTATAGGTGCGTTTATAATACTTTATGGAATTATATTCTTACTTTATAGAAAGAAAAAAGTAACAGTTAAAAAACCACTTGTTATAACTGCTAGAATAAAAAGATTATCATTTACTATGTTTTTAATCTATTTTATAATGATAATTCCATTTGTAATTAATTTTGATTATGAGAATTTAGTTTATGCATATACACTTTTAGGTCTTATGACATATTTAAACTATTTTGTTGTAATGACTGCTAACTTTATAAACAAACCTATTGAAAAATGTGTTTATCTTTACTATAAACATAAAGCAGTTAAAAAGTTAAAAAGTATGAACATTCCAGTAGTTGGAATAACAGGTAGTTATGGAAAAACTAGTAGTAAAAATATAATTAATGATATATTAAATGTTAAATTTAATTCATTTGCTACACCAAAGAGTTTCAACACTCCATATGGTCTTATAAATTCAATAAATAATTATCTAGATAAATTTAACGATATATTTATTGCTGAGATGGGTGCGTTTAGAATAGGTGAAATTAAACAAAATGCTAAACTTGTTAAACCTAAATATGGAATAATAACTAAAATAGGTGAGGCACATCTTGAGACATTTGGTTCTCGCGATAATATTATGAAGGGTAAGTTTGAGCTTATAGAATCTCTTCCTATAGATGGTCTTGCTATACTTAACCGTGATGATGAATATCAAGTTAAATATAAAATAAAAAATAACTGTAATGTTAAATGGATTGGAATAGAAAACACTGATGTAGATATATATGCAACTAATATAAATCTATCTAGTAAGGGTACAAGTTTTGATGTAGTATTTAAAGGAGATAAAAATAAGTATAACTTCCAAACTAAATTACTTGGTAAACATAATGTATACAATATACTTGCTGGAATACTTTTAGGTCGTGAACTTGGACTTACAGTGGAAGAATTAAAAAGAGGAGTTAGTAGTGTAAAACCTATAGAACACCGTTTAGAATTAAAAAAATATGGGAATATTAATATAATAGATGATGCATATAATTCTAATCCTGTTGGATCTAAAATGGCTATTGACGTATTAGGACTTATGGATGGAATCAAAATAATTGTAACTCCAGGTATGATAGAACTTGGTAGTGAACAATATAATCTTAACTACAAATTTGGAGAGTATATAAGTGAAGTTTGTGACTTTGTAATACTTGTAGGTAAAAAACAAACTAAACCTATATATGATGCATTAATAGAAAAGAATTTTGATGATAAAAAAATATTTGTACTAAATGATGTCAAAGATGCATTCCCACTTATGAATAGACTTGCTAAAGGTGACACATTTGTACTTTTAGAAAATGATTTACCAGATTTATTTAATGAATAGGAGAGATGTATATGAAAATTAAATTAGGAGTAATATTTGGTGGTGAGACTGTAGAACACGAGGTAAGTATAATTACTGCCTTGCAGGCTATGGAACACTTAAATCTTGATAAATATGATGTAATACCTATATATATCAGTAAAGATAGAATGTGGTATACAGGAGAAATGCTTAAAGATATGGAAGTTTATAGAGATTTCAATGAACTTAAAAGATATGCTAAAAGAGTAGTATTAACTAAGGTAGATGATAAATTCTATTTACAAAATACTAAAGGATTATTTAGAAGAAATATAACTGATATAGATATCGCATTTCCTATAGTTCATGGAAATAATGCAGAAGATGGCACACTACAAGGATATTTAGATAGTGTAGGTATACCTTATGTAGGTAGTAGAGTATTAGGGAGTGCTTTAGGACAAGATAAAGTTGTCATGAAACAGATATTTGAAAGTGCTAAATTACCTATAGTTGACTATACTTGGTTTTTTGATTCAGAATATGTAGACGATTGTGATAAAATATTTGAAAATGTTAAAAAATTAGGATATCCTGTAATAGTTAAGCCTGCTACACTCGGTTCAAGTGTAGGTATAACTTATGTAAAAAGTGAAAATGAACTTGCTAAAGCAATAGAAGAGGCTATTAAATATGACGTAAAAGTAATAGTAGAAAAAGCCGTACAAAATCTAGTTGAAGTAAACTGTAGTGTACTTGGTAATTATGCTAATCAAGAGACTAGTGTAATAGAAGAAGTTACTAGTGATGAAGAATTTTTAACATATGCTGATAAATATATTGGAGGCTCTAAAGGTAAACTTAAAGGTGCTTCTAAAGGTATGGCAAGTGCATCTAGAATTATACCTGCACGTATAAGTAAAGACTTAGAAGATAGTATTAAAGAAACATCTAAAAAAGTATTTAAATTACTTAACTTAGGTGGAGTATGTAGAATAGATTATTTAATAGATAAAAAAACAAATAAATTTTATATAAATGAGCCTAATACAATACCAGGTAGTTTATCTTTCTATCTATGGGATAAAGTAGGAAAAGAATATCAAGAATTACTTGATGAAATGATTACAACTGCTATAAAAGATTATAAAAATAGAAGTAAAAAAGTTTATTCATTTGAAAGTAATATATTAAGTAACTATGGAGTTAAGGGATTAAAAGGATTGAAAAAGTAATGTAAATCCTTTTTATTTTCTCCTTATTTTCTTGACTAGTTATAGATGCGGTGGTAAAATGGAAATGTAATGATAGGAGAGATGTATAATGAAAAAAGGATTTACATTAATAGAACTACTTGCAGTAATAGTAATATTAGCAATCGTTGCATTAATATCTGTACCAATAGTGTTAAATTTAATAAATGATGCTAAAAATGAATCAGATAAAAGAAGTAAAGAATTATATTTGCATGCAGTAGAACTTGCAATAGCAAAGAAAAATTTAATAAATCAATTTAATCTAACAAGTTGTACAGTTGAAAGTAATGGTAATTTAACTTGTGGTGATGAAGAATTAATAGTAGAAGTAGAGGGCTTAAAACCTTGTGGAGGTAATATAACACTAGATAATGGAATAGTTAAAGAAGAAACAGTAAAATTTACTTGTGAACCACCATCATTCGCAAATGATGATTGGGCTACAATAATAGAAAATGTAAGAGCAGGAAATACTGATGCATATAAAGAGGATGTAGGTAAAGAAAAAGAAATAGTACTAAATGGAGAAGGATTTAGTAATCTGTCATTTACAGTAAGGTTAGCAAATGTTTCTAATAATAAAGATGATGGTTGTGGAACAGATGGATTCTCTGAAACAGCATGTGGCTTTGTAGTAGAATTTGTAGATATAATAACTACACATAACATGAATTCAACTGCAACAAATGTAGGAGGATGGCCTGCTAGCGCAATGAGAGAGTATTTAAATGTTATAGATGGAAAAGCGGGTAGTGGAACAATATATAATGCATTGCCAGAAGAATTAAAAAAAGGCATAAAAGATACAAAGGTAATATCAGGACATGGAAATACTTCAACAGAAACAACAAACTTTGAATCAACAGATAAAATATATTTACTCTCACCACATGAAGTGTGGGAGAATGGGAGTTCAAATCAAATAAATTATGATACTGCATGGGAAAACACAAGGCAACTAGATTATTATAAAGAACAAAATGTAACAACTGATAGTTATGGGGGCGCTATTAAAAACTATCAAAATAGTGCAAGTTATTGGTGGCTGCGCTCGGCTTATTCTAACGGTACTAATCGTTTCCACAGCGTTACTACTACAGGTAGTAATTACTATTATAATGCTGCTAGTGCTAGTACTGCTTTCGGGGTGGCTCCGGCTTTCCGAATAGGCTAAGCCGAATCAAAAACATTCGGTTAAGTGCTCTAAAGCGGTAGTAGGACGACTAGAATGTTTTTGAAAATAAGAAATAATTTGGAGGTAAAATTCACAATATTAAAAAATCATTTTGAAATAATGATTTTTTTCGTATAATTTTTTCGTATAATTTTTTTGACTTTATCTTTATATTTTGATATAATTTTATAAGAATAAAGGAGGGTATAAATGCAAGATATATATATATTTGGTCATAAAAAACCCGATACAGATTCAGTAACATCTTCAATCGCATTATCATATTTAAAAAATAAAATAGGTTTAAAATCAAAACCTATGATATTAGGTGAAATAAACAAAGAAACAGAATTTGTTTTAAAATATTTTAATGTAGATGTTCCAGAATATTTAGAAGATGTTAAATTACAAGTAAAAGATTTAAATTATTATAAAAATTGTTTTGTAAATGAATATGATTCTATAAATAAAACTTATAACTATATGAGTGATAAAAATATCACAGGAGTACCTATAGTAGATAGTTCAAATAAATTTATTGGATTATTGACATCTAAAATGATAGGACATGAACTAATAAATGGAGATTTTATAAAATTAAATACATCATATGATAATATTAAAGAAGTTTTAAAAGGTGAAGAAATATTAAAATTTGATGAAGAGATAAAAGGAAATATAATGGCTGCTGCATTCAGAAGTACAACACTTTTAAATACATTAGAGTTTAAAAGTGATACTATATTAATAGTAGGAGATAGACATAGTATAATAGAAGCAGCAGTTATGAGTAAAATAAAGTTACTAATAATAGTAGGTAACCTTGAGATAAAAGAAGAACATATAGACATTGCTAGACAAAATAAAGTTAATATATTAAGAACGCACTATGATACTTTTCATACTGCAAAATTAATAGGTCTTTCTAATTATGTTAAAAATTTAATAACTAATACTAGAACAGTAAGTTTTAATGAAAATGATTACTATGATGATTTTAAAGAAAAAAGTATTAGACTTGGACACAATAACTATCCTGTAATAGATAATGATGGAACTTGCTTGGGATTAATAAGAATAACAGATATAAATAAAATGAATAAAAAGCAAGTAATACTTGTTGACCATAACTCAAAAGAACAAAGTGTAGAAGGATTAGAAGAAGCAGAAATATTAGAAATTATTGACCACCATAATCTAGGAAGTATAACAACAAACATGCCAATTAATTTTAGAAATATGACAGTAGGTAGTACAAATACAATAATATATTCTATGTATAATGAAAGAAATATAGAAATACCTAAAAATATAGCAGGAATAATGTTGAGTGGTATTATATCTGATACTTTAAAATTTACAAGTCCAACAACAACAGGATATGATAAGTTTGTTGCAATGTCACTTGCAAAAATAGCAGGTATAAATATAGATGAATATTCAAATAAAATGTTTAAAGCAGGCGCTAACTTTGATGGTAAAACAATAGAAGAAATAATAACTTCTGATATAAAAATATATAATACTAACAGTAAAAAATTTGCAATATCACAAGTAATCACACTAAATTCAGAAGAATTAATGGAAAGGAAAGATGAATTTATTAGTGCTTTAAACACGATGAGAAATGTAACTAATTATGATGCTTTAATTTTTTGTATTACAGATATTATTAAAGATGGTTCATATATATTTTTTGATGAATTAAGTAAAGATGTAGTTGCAAATACATTTGGATATGAAGATATTAAAGAAGGGTATTTTATGTTAAAATGCTTATCTCGTAAAAAACAATTAGTCCCACTTTTTATGAATGTTTTAAAATAGTAAACTTTTGATTGATTTGATAAATTATATGTGGTAAAATTGTTATAGAATGAGGTGTAGTATGGAAATATATGTACCGGATATTTATCAAGAAAATATATATAAAATAAACTATGATACATTAGTATCTAGAGGAATAAAATGTCTAATATTTGATTTAGATAACACTTTAGTAACTATAAAAGAAAGGTATCCAAGAGAAGAAAATAAAATTTTATTTAAAGAATTAAAGGACAAAGGTTTTAAAATTATAATTGCATCTAATAGTATAAAAGCAAGAGTAAAGCCTTTTCACGATGAATTAAAAGTAGATTATATTTATAGTACCAAAAAGCCACATATAGAAAAAATTAACGAATATATAACTTCAAGTAAATTTGGTTTAGATGAAGTAGCACTAATTGGAGATTCTATGATAGATGATATAGTGTGTGGTAATACAATTGGAATAACAACTATACTTTTAGATCAAATAGGTAAAGCAGAATTTCCAATAGCCCGTATTAAAAGAGTAAAAGAAAAAAGAATACAAAAAAAGTTAAGAGATAAAGATTTATTCACAAAAGGAAGATATTATGTCTAAATGTATAGGTTGTGGAGTAACACTACAAACTAATAATGAATCAATGTTAGGCTTTACATCAAATGAAAATAATAAACTTTGTAAAAGATGTTTCGAAATTAGGAATTATAATAAATATAAAATTGTTATGAAAGACAATAATGATTATATTAATTTGTTAAAAAAAATAAATAGTGATGATTTAGTAATACTTGTTGTAGACCTTTTAAATATAAATAAAAATATCGAAGATATATCAAAGTTACTACATAATGATATAATACTTGTACTTACAAAAAGGGATTTATTACCTAAGTCTTGTAATGAAGAAAAATTTATTAATTATTTTAAAAACTTAAAATTAAATATTTTAGACACAGTAGTTATAAGTAGTAAAAATAATTATAATTTAGATACTTTATATGATAAAATAAAGTATTATAAAACAAGTAATAAAGTATATGTAGTAGGATTTACTAATTCAGGTAAGAGTACACTTATAAATAAATTAATATATAATTATTCTGATAATGATACAGTTATTACAACAAGTAATTTACCATCTACTACAATAGATTTGATTGAAGTTAAAATAGATGATTCACTCACACTTGTAGACACACCTGGATTAGTAAATGATGAAGATATAATAAATCATATTGATACTAAAACATTAAAAAAAATTATTCCTAAAAAAGAAATTAAGCCAAAAACATATCAAATAAAAAGTGAACAAACAATATTAATAGATAATCTAGTAAGATTAGATATTAAAAATAAGACAGATATGACTATATATATGTCAAATGAACTTGATATAAAAAGAATATATGATAATACTTCTATTTTAAAAGATTTAAAACATTTAGGATTAGATTTAGATAGTAATAATGATTTAGTTATACAAGGATTAGGTTTTATAAAATTTAACAAAAAAGTTAAAATTATAATTTATACAAATTGTTTAATATATGTAAGAAAGAGTTTAATAGGGTGATTAAAATGAATAATGAAGAAAATAAGAAAAATAATAATTTATTTGTGATAATATTATTTGTAGTTGTAATAATTTGTGTATTACTATTTCCAGTAGTATATAATTATATAGAAAAAGAAAAATTACCAGAAGTTCCACATGAACAAGAAGAAAAAGAAGAAGAAAAAGTTGTTACAGAAGAAGACTTAGCAGATATACATTTTCCTATAATGAGAAATAGTATATATAGTTCAAATACTTATTATAGTTTAGATAAATTTAAAATTAGTAATATGTCTAATAGTGATATATTATATAATGCTTTCATGGGTATTGAGGAAACTAATACAAATATAAAACCATCTGATTCTTATAGTAGATGTTCAACTACACCTATGGAATTTAATTCAAATTTGATAGAACTTAGAGTTAAAAATATATTAGGCAAAAATGTAGAATATAATTTTGAGAACATTTCTGTACCTGTTGATTCATCAAGTAGTTATAAAGGTACTTGGAGATATGATGAGGTAAATGCTAGGTATATATATGATGGACTTTGTACTTCAAATGAACCTAATACAAAATATTATGATATAGAAGATTTTATAAAAGCAGAATATCAAGATAAAGATATAATAGTTTACTATTATGTAGGATTTGCAAAAGTAGAGGGTGAAAATTATACTATTTATAGTGATGCAAATATGACAAATGCATTAAATAGTGGTACATCTTCTAACATAGATGATATTAAAACTATATTTAAAAATTTAGATAATAATAGCAAGAAAATATATAAATATACATTTAAAAATACATTGTGTAGTTATTATGAATATTGTCTTTATGAAGGTGAATATATAAATGAATTATAATACTGATGGATTTAATGAAAGAACAAATTATATACATAATCAAAATGACTTAAATAAATTAAAAAATAATCCAAATAATTTTGATAATTCATTTGCTAAAATGCGTGCTGAAGAAAGAAAAAATTTAGTAGAAACTATAAATCATGATACTAATCAAGTAACACAAGAAGTAAGAGGTAATAAAGACAATTTTATAATTAGAAATAATAACATGAGAAATGCTAATCAAAGTCCTACTTCTGATAATCCTGTCTTTAGAGCGTTAAATAGAAATATGTTTAAAAAATAATTAGGGAGACCTAATTTTTTTGTTTTTTTTGATAGTTGGACTGTTTAAAAAGTAATGAATATGTATGTAAAAAAAAAGAAAATTGTGTTATACTATAATTGGTGAGAAGTATGAAGAAAAAAAGGAGACTAAAAAAGACTATAATATTCCCTATAGTGTTATTGCTAATACTAGTTTTGGCAGTTATATTCTTTACTAACATTAAACCAGAAAAAGAAGATAATAAACAAGAAAAGAAATATATTTCAAGTGAAAGTGCAAAAGTCACTTTATATGATAAAGAGTATAATGAGGTTTTAACTGTTCCACGTGGTGTGACAGTAGATGTTTATAAATTTAAGGAAGAAAAAAATGATAGTACATTTGTAGAAATTGGATATAATGGTAAAACATATCTTATCGATGAAGATAATTTAACTTTAAGTAAAGAAGATATAGTAAAAGAAAAGGAATTGTTTGTAAGAACAAATGTGACAGTATATAAAGATGATAATTCATCAAAGATATTATCATATATTAAAAAGGGAGAAAGACTAGATATAATAGGTTATGATAAAATAGATAGTGAAGGTATTGTTAATAAGTATAAAATTAAATATAATGATGTAGAAGGATATGTATATTCTAAATATTTAGTGACTACTAAAGAAGATGCAGATAAAGTGTATGATGAAAATGGACTTCAAGAGTATTTAGCAAAAATGGGTGATACTTTGTCTGCCGGAAGTGCAAATGAACTTGACTATTATCCATATCCTAAAGCAAATTTTGAAAATAATGTCATGCCTGATGAGGTTAGGGCGCTTTATATAAATGGTATTGCAGTAAGAAGTATAGATAAATATATAGAATTTGCTAAAAGTAACAATATAAATGCATTTGTTATAGATATTAAAGATGATAATTCATCATATAATTCACCTGTTATGAAAGAATATTCTTTGACTAATTATAATAGGGCTATGAATGATTATGAAGATTATAAGGCATATGTAAAGAAAGCTAAAGATGCTGGCTTTTATGTGATAGGAAGAATTACTACTTTTAAAGATTCAGCATTTGTCTCAGATCATAAAGAAGTTGCTATTCAAAATAGAAATGGTGATCCTTTTTCTCATAATGGCTCTTACTGGCCTAGTGCATATAATAGATATGTTTGGGAATTTAATGTAGAACTTGCAAAAGAAGCAGTAACTGATATAGGATTTAACGAAATACAGTTTGATTATGTAAGATTCCCAGATAGAACAACTAATCTTGAAAAAGAGGGGACTATCAATTTAGTAAATACTTATAATGAAGAAAAATCTCAAGCCATACAAAATTTTGTTATGTATGCGTGTGATGAAATTCATGCTTTAGGCGCATATGTGTCAATAGATGTGTTTGGAGAAAGTGCTTCTAACTATGTAACTGCATATGGACAATTTTGGCCTGCTATATCTAATGTTGCAGATGTAATAAGTGGAATGCCTTATCCAGATCATTTTAATCCTCATGAGTATGGAATAGAAGAAGTAGTATGGACTGTTCCTTATAAACTATTAAATGAATGGGGTAAGTATGTTAAAACTAAGCAAGAAATAATTAAAACTCCTGCTAAAGTTAGAACTTGGATACAGACATATAATTCAACAAAAACTCCAAATGTAGTATATGATGCAAATAAAGTATCAGATCAAATTCAAGCCCTTTATGATAACGGTCTAAAAGGAGGATTTATGACTTGGAATTCAGGTTCAAACTTAGATAAGTATAAAGAGGTTAGTTCTGCATTTAAGAAGGTGTACAAATGATAGAGGTTAATAATATAAAATATAAATTAATAGAAGAATATAAAGATGGATTTGATTTAGAAGCATTTAAAGAAAAATATACAGATTATTTTGAACCTTATGATTATATAATAGGTGATTGGTCATATGGTAAACTTAGATTAAAAGGATTTTGTAATAAGTTAAACAAAATATGTAATAAAATAAATGATATTAAATTTAAAGATGACTATATAAAGAATTTATGTAGTTATGAGTGCAAATACTTTATATTAGAAAAAGTAAAAGAAGGATAGTATAAAAATGCTATTCTTTTTAGTTTATATATAATTTTCAAATAAATATATTTAAAATAAAATATACTGAGAGGTGATAAAATGGAAAATTTTGAAAAAGCTACGTTAATAATGGATTACTTAAATGTATCACAAAAAGCAGATGGAGAGTTTTCCCATAAAGGCGATAAAGCACTCGATCTATCAGGTAAAGATAAATCAATTGATTCGTTAAAAGCACCCTTTACAGGGATAATTAAAAGAATATATAAAGATGCAAATGCAGTATGGCTTGAAAGTACATCTAAAGTACTTTATGCAGATGGTACTATTGATTATATGACTGTACTTACAATACACGATAACGATGTATCTAATTTAAAAGTAGGAGATATAATAAAACAAAATACGGTTTATTATGATGAAGGAACTAGAGGTAATGCAACAGGAAATCATATACATTTGGCTGTAGGTAAAGGTAAATTTAAAGGTAATGGATGGTATAAAAATGAATATGGCTCATGGTGTATTTACAATCAAATAGACGTATATAAAGGATTATTTTTATATGATAAAACTAAAGTATTAAATGACGGAGGGTATAACTGGATTAAAACTGATATATTAGAAGAACCAAAAGAAAATGTAACATACACAGTAAAAAAAGGAGATACGTTAAGTAAAATTGCTAATATGTATAATACAACAGTAGATGCTATAGCGAGTTTAAATAATATAAAAAATAAAAATTTAATTATAATAGGTCAAAAATTATTAATACCTGTAAGTGTAGTATATATAAAGAAATATAACGGTAATACTACATCAATAGTAGATGCACTAAAAGCAGTAGGTTCATCTTCTTCATACAGTTATAGATTAAAAATTGCAAAGGTAAATGGAATAGAAAATTATACAGGAACATCTAGCCAAAATAAAGAATTACTTAAACTATTAAAAGAAGGTAAATTAATAAAACCTTAAAAGTTGTAATATTATAAAACTAATTTATATATTGAGAATAGATTTTTCTATTCTTTTTTAGTATAATACTTATGGATGTGATTGTATGAATGGATCTAGAGGTGCCAAAGGCTCTATAAAAGATAGACTTATTAGTATGTTATATCGCTTTAGATACAAAAAGAAAAAATTAAAAGAGGAAAATTATACTATACCAAAAAAGGAAAAACAACTAAATTATTTAAATACGTTAAAAGAATTTAAAGAAAAAGAAAATATTAACATTCTAGATGTGACTGATGTAAAGGTACTTAATGATGTTAAACTCACTGCTACTTTTAAAGTTGATAAAAAAAGTATAGATAATACAAATGAAAAATTAAATATAAAACTTATTAATATAGAAGAAAAATCTAGTGAATTAACAGGTAAAACTGATATAAAAAAAGAAATAAAAAAGACTAAGAATGAAATTGTTATATTGAAAGAAGTAGAAAAATTTGTTAATACTAGTTTAGAGGCAATAGATGAAATAAAAAGTGATGTTAAAATATTAAAAAAAGAATCTAAAGAAAAGAATAAAGATACAAAACAGATAGATGAAAAATATGATAAATTAAAAAAGAAAGTAGAAAAACTAAAGTTGCAATTTGATACTGTAAAAGAAAAATATGATTTGAGTGAATTTTCTATATTAGAAAGTATTAAATTAATAGAAAATATAACAAGTTATAAATCTCTCGCATCACTTAATGAACTTGATATGATGCTTAATGTTTGCAAAAAAGAAATAAATAAAATAGAGAGTATTACTTTAATTTACGAGGATAAAAAGACTATTGGAAGTAATATTGAAACTGTTAAAAATGACCAAAAAAATATAAAAATAAAGTTTAATAAAAATAAAGAGTTGTTAAATAGTGTATCAGATATAGAAAAAAATATACTTCAAGAATTAGAAGACCAACAAAAAATAGTAGATGATATGTATGAGAAAGCTTCATACTATGAAAAACAGATTAGTAAAAAAATAGAAACAGTAGGTCATAGAAAAATATTATCATCTTTATTTAGAATAGCAGGTGGAATACTTACTATACCTTTTACAGGAAAAAATTTATTTGGAATAGCTTTAGGTTCTACGATGATTAATAAAGGTTTAAAAGAAATGAACAAGAGTTTAGAAACTAAGGAAAGAATAGTAATTAATTACAAATATGAGGATATATCTAAACAAATAAATGATGTAAAAGACAAAATAGAGTATATAAATTTGATATTATCTGATTCTTTAAATCAAATAAGTAAATTAAAAGATAATTTTAATAATGAGTTTAAAGAATATAATAATATATTACCTGAATATTCTTCAGTACTTGAAAGTATTAATTCATTAGAAAATAAACTAAAAGAACAACAGTATAAAATGAATAATGTAGATAAAAAATTAGAAATTGAAAAAGAGATTAATAAACAAAAATTAAAAATAGTAGGAAAAGATTAATAAATAAAAATAATTGTGATGAAAAATTGGGAATGTTAAATTAAAGTAAATAAAAAATAATAAGTTAAAATTTAAGGAGATTAAATATGAAATATAATATGAAATTAAATAATGATCCATTTAATAGCATAAAAACTGGAACTAAAACGATAGAAATGAGATTAAATGATGAAAAAAGACAATTATTGAAAGAGAAAGATTTGATTGAATTTACGAATAGAACTACATTGGAAACTATATTGGTTCAAATAGTAAAATTGTATAAATATTCAAGTTTTGATGAATTATATAAACATTTTGATAAAGTATCTTTAGGATATGATAAAGATGATATTGCCAATCCTAAAGATATGGATAAATATTATTCTAAAGAAGAGCAAGATAAATATGGAGTGGTTGGAATAAAGGTAAAAATAGTTTATAAAGGAGAGTAATGAAAAGTATTATAAATAAAAAAATTACAAAAAAAAGTTTTATATTTTGAGAGAAAGGTATTTTATTTGAAATAGAATCATTTAAATTTAGGAGATAAAAATGAGTAAAGAAGTTAGAGTAATAATTGTGGTGTTTCTAGGAATATTTGGTATTCATAAATTCATAGATAAAGATTATAAAATGGGGATAATATATCTATTTACGGGTGGTTTATTTGGGATAGGATGGATTATCGATATATTTAAAGAATTAAGCAGAAAAGAAAATAATAAAGATAAATCGTTAATGTCAAAAGAAAATCTAAATATGATAAACGAAGGGAAATTACCTAATATAGTTGTTTCAAATATTAATTTGTCAAAAGATGAAATTTGTTTCTATTTAGACATAGGATATACTTTTAAAGATAAAATAATAACAACAGGATATACAGGAAAAAATAATGGATTTAGTATAAAGATTATGAAAGGATTAACTTATAGAATAGGTGGATCAGGTGGAAAAGTAATAAGGGAAAGTGAGAGAACCACGTATAAAGGGATAATATATATTACAAATAAAAGAGTAATATACACTTCAACTAATGAATGTTTTGACAGGACATTTGATAAAATAACTTCAGTAGTTGAAGCAAAAGATGGAATTATAGTACAAATAGGTTCTTCATTATATTCAATAATATTAAATACTCATTCTGAATTTATAAAGGTATTTAATATGGTGAAAAATGGTAATTATGAATTAAAATCATAATTAAAAGCAAATGACACGGTTTGTAAGTAAATAAACGAATAAATGTTTTTACATATTTGAGAAAAAAGAGGTGAATATAGTGAAAAGTGAATTACAAATTACAAATCATGATTTTTTAATATATAAAGATGATAATAATGATGTTAGGGTAAGTGTACTTCTAATTAATAATGATATTTGGTTAACGCAAAATTTGATAGCTGAATTATTTGGAGTTTCTAGAAGCACTATAACAGAACATATTAATAATATTTTAAATAGTGGTGAACTTGCTCCAAGTAACACCGTCGGAAAAACCGACGTTGATAATTCTAAGAAACCTGTAAAGATTTATAATTTAGATATGATTATTGCCGTTGGCTATCGAGTAAATTCTAAAAAAGCAACACATTTTAGAATATGGGCAACTAAAGTATTAAGAGAATATTTAATTACTGGGTTTGTAATGGATGATGAAAGACTAAAAAATCCAAATTATATTTTTGGTGAAGATTATTTTGAAAGACTTTTAGAAAGAATTAGAAATATACGCTCTAGTGAAAGAAGATTTTATCAAAAAATAACAGATATTTATTCATCTTGTAGTATTGATTATGATAAGGATTCGGAAATTACAAAAAATTTTTTTAAGACAGTTCAAAATAAATTGCACTATGCTGTAACAGGCAATACAGCTGCTGAAATCATATATAATCGGGTAGATTCTGATAAAGAAAATATGGGACTTACTAATTGGACTGAATCACCAAATGGACCAATTTATAGATATGATGTAGATATTGCTAAAAATTATTTAACGGAAAAAGAATTAAAAGATTTAAATAGAATTGTT
>CANRAT010000004.1 GCA_947628685.1 uncultured Bacilli bacterium | reverse complement strand
TTCTTTAAACGATTGTTACGATTAATAACACGTCTATAAAGATCGTTAAGGTCAGATGTTGCAAATCTACCACCATCTAGTTGAATCATTGGTCTAAGTTCAGGTGGGATTACAGGAAGGGCTGTTAGAATCATCCATTCAGGACGATTTCCAGATTCTTTAAATGCATTAAGCACATCTAATCTTTTTATTAAACGAATTCTTTTTTGACTTTGAGAATCTTTAATCTCTTCTATTTCACTCTTTAATTCATTTACTTCTTTATCTAAATCTACTTCTTCAAGTAATTCTTTTATTGCTTCAGCACCCATACCTACTCTAAAACTATTACCATATTTTTCATAGTAAGCACGATATTCTTTATCACTTATTGTTTGTTTTTTCTCAAGTGGTGCGGGACCTGGATCTAATACTACATAACTTACGAAATATAAAACTTCCTCTAAGTCTCTTGGACTCATATCAAGTACAAGACCCATTCTAGATGGTACACCCTTGAAAAACCAAATGTGAGATACAGGAGTTGCAAGTTCTATATGTCCCATACGCTCACGACGTACTTTAGAACGTGTAACTTCAACTCCACATCTATCACATACGATATTTTTATATCTTAATCTTTTATACTTTCCACAAGAACATTCAAAATCCTTAGTTGGTCCAAATATTTTTTCACAAAAGAGTCCATCTCTTTCAGGTTTTAGTGTACGATAATTTATTGTTTCTGCTTTTTTTACTTCACCATATGACCAAGAACGAATTTTTTCAGGTGATGCGATACTAATTTTTAATCCTTCAAAATTATTAACATCCATATTATTCACCCTCCTCAATATTTTCGATATCATCTACATCTAATGTATCATCCATATCGAACTCGCCATCTTCATCATAATCTTCATCTATTTCATCATTATATTCTTCATCTTCAAGTGCATCTTCAAATTCTTCAAAAGGCGCTTCTTTTTCTTCTCCTATAAGGCTTACATCTACTTTAGTTTCTCTAGGATCTGGTAAATTTTCTTCTTTATCCTTTTCCTCTAACTCTTTTAATTCAACTAAATTTCCTTTATCATTAAGTACTGTTATGTCAAGTCCTAAGGCTTGGAACTCTTTAATAAGTACTCTAAAACTTTCAGGTATTCCAGATTTTGGAATTGGTGTGCCTTTTACTAAAGCCTCATATACTTTAACACGACCAACAACATCGTCTGATTTAATTGTCATCATTTCTTGAAGTACGTGTGCAGCACCATATGCATAAAGTGCCCAAACTTCCATTTCTCCAAATCTTTGACCACCGAATTGTGCTTTTCCTCCTAAAGGTTGTTGTGTGACCATACTATATGGTCCTGTTGAACGTGCGTGAAGTTTATCGTCAACCATGTGGTGTAACTTAATCATATACATAACACCAACGCTTATACGGTTATCGAATGGTTCACCTGTACGTCCATCATAAAGAATAGTCTTACCATCTTCATCAATTCCAGCCTCTTTTAAAGCATCTATGATTTCTCCTCTTTCTGCTCCACTAAATACAGGAGTAGCAACATAAATTCCAAGTTTCTTAGCAGCGGCACCTAGGTGCATCTCTAAGATTTGTCCTATGTTCATACGACTTGGAACTCCAAGAGGATTAAGTAGTATATCAACAGGTGTTCCATCTTCAAGATATGGCATGTCCTCACTAGGTAATACAAGAGATATAACACCTTTATTTCCATGACGACCAGCCATTTTATCTCCAACAGTAATCTTACGTTTTTGCGCGATATAAACACGTATTATTTTTGAAACTCCTGCTGGAAGTTCATCTGTATCTTCTTTAGTAAATACTTTTATGTCGTGAACAATACCTTCACCACCGTGTGGAACACGAAGTGATGTATCTCTAACCTCACGAGTTTTCTCACCAAATATAGCGTGTAATAATTTTTCCTCACTAGTTAATTCTGCCATTCCTTTTGGAGTAACTTTACCAACTAATATATCATCATCGTGTACTTCTGTACCAATACGAATTAAACCGTTTTCATCCAAGTTTTTACGAGCCTCTTCACTTACGTTTGGAATGTCTCTTGTAAACTCTTCTGGTCCAAGTTTAGTATCTCTACACTCTATTTGATAATCTTGAATATGTATAGATGTATAAACATCATCTCTAACAAGTCTTTCGTTTAATATAACTGCATCCTCATAGTTGTAACCATTAAAGTTCATGAATGCAACAGTTACATTCTTACCTAATGCCATTTCACCCATATCAGTTGATGGTCCATCAGCAATAACTTGATCCTTTTTTACTTTATCTTTAGCCCTAACAATAGGTCTTTGATGGTAACAAGTACCTGCATTACTTCTTTCAAAACCATTTAAGTAATATGTATCCATACCACCTTTAGTTTTTACAATTATCTTCTTAGAATCTACGTAATCTACTACACCATCTGCTTTAGCAATTACAACAGCTCCACTATCGCGAGCACTAATTGCTTCAATACCTGTTCCAACAATTGGAGCCTCAGTTGTTAAAAGTGGGATAGCTTGACGTTGCATGTTGGCACCCATCAAAGCACGTTTTCCATCATCGTGTTCCAAAAATGGAATTCCTGCAGTTGTAATAGATACAACTTGTTGACTAGATACGTCTATATAATCGACATCTTTACTGTTAACCATTACGTTTTCTCCACGGAAACGTACTGGAACTCTTTCATCTACGAAGTTATCGTTATCATCTAATTTAACAGTTGCTTGTGAAATATGATAATCTAATTCTTCATCTGCAGTCATATATCTTATTTCATCTGTTAAGTGTCCATTTTCTACTTTTCTATATGGAGTCATAATAAATCCATAATCGTTTACTCTTGCATAAGATGCAAGTGAAGTTATAAGTCCAATATTAGGTCCTTCTGGAGATTCGATTGGACAAAGACGTCCATAATGAGATGGATTTACGTCACGTACTTCCATACCAGCACGATCACGAGAAAGTCCACCTGGTCCTAAACTTGATAAACGTCTTTTATTTGCAAGTTCTGCAACTGGATTTGTTTGATCCATGAATTGAGATAATTGGCTACTTCCAAAAAACTCTTTAATAGCTGCAGTAAGAGGTCTTATATTTATTAATGTTTTAGGAGTTACTTCATCTAACTCTTGAGTAGACATTCTATCTCTTATTACTCTTTCTACTCTTGATATACCTACTCTAAATTGATTTTGTAATAATTCC
The DNA here is from genome assembly GCA_947628685.1 of uncultured Bacilli bacterium. Lineage (GTDB taxonomy): Bacteria > Bacillota_I > Bacilli_A > RF39 > UBA660 > UMGS1613. The sequence goes on along the minus strand of CANRAT010000004.1, from coordinate 29,134 downwards.
CCTACTTGTCTTACACGACGATTTGATAAGTGGTCTATTTCATCATAAGATCCAACTCCTTCATGTAAGTTAAGATAATAAGATACTGATGCATAAACATCTGATATTGTAAGACGTTTAACATCGATACTTTGATCGTTACCAATAACTTTTATAACTTTTTCTGGATTATTTTTAGAGTATACTTTAACTATTTGAACCTTATTATATTGATCCAATTCTTCATTAATTAAAACTTCTTTAACTCCATAACCATTTTCCATTATTGGTCTTAACTCTTCAAGTACATCTTTAGTAACTTGCGTACCTTTAGCGAATTTAACTTCACCATCTACTTTTATATCTTCTGCAAGTACTGTATCATAAAGTCTATCAAGTACTCCTAGTTTTCTATTAAATTTATAACGACCTACTTTAGCTAAATCGTACCTAAATGCGTCAAAAAATCTAGTAATTAATTGATTTTTTGCACTATCTAGAGTACTTGGCTCACCTGGTCTTAATTTTGAATGAATATCTATTAAAGATTCATCAGTGTTTTTATTTGTATCTTTTTCTATAGTACGCATAATATAATCGTCTTCACCAAATAAATCAATTATATCAGCATCACTAGAAAGTCCTAAGGCTCTAAGCAAAGTTGTTACAGGAACTTTACGTGTTCTATCTATACGGCAGTAAATAACATCTCTTGCATCCGTTTCATATTCAAGCCATGTTCCACGAGTTGGTATTATTTGTGAAGTAATTATATGTTTACCATTTTTCTTATCTACTTCACGTGAATAATATGCACTTGGTGAACGAACTAATTGTGATACTATAACACGTTCTGCACCGTTGATTATAAATGTACCACTATCTGTCATTATAGGCATATCACCTAAATAAATTTCTTGCTCTTTAACCTCACCGGTTTCTTGGTTAAAAAGACGTGCCTGCACTTTAAGTGGTGCGGCATAAGTTGCATATCTATCCTTGCAACCTTTAATTGAGTATCTTGGCTCCTCAAAAGAGTATTCTCCAAACTCTAGAGTCATATTTCCGTTGAAACTTTCAACTGGAAAAATATCATCGAAAACCTCTTTGATACCATTTGTCATAAATTCATTATATGACTTTTTTTGAATTTCTAATAAGTTAGAAAGTTCAATAGCATTTTTAGTCTTTGCATAACTTCTTCTTTCACGGTAATCACCGAATTTTTTAACTGTATAAGCCACTTTTTCACCCCATAAACTATATTTTCTAGTAAGCATATATTGTGAAGAATAATATATGCCGCCAATTTATAATTCTACATCATTTGTATCAATATGTCAACGGTTTTGACAATCAATTACAAAAAATCCTTTATTTTTTTTTAGTACTTTTACATCATAATATTCGCTCATATCTTTAACGACACTTTTAGCACCTTGGTCTTTATTTATTACAAATATTAAGTGTCCTTTACTTTTTAAATGTTCATTTGCTTTTATTAATATTTCATATAATATTTTTTTACCTACTCTAATAGGTGGATTTGATATTATATAATCATATTTTTTAACTACGTTACTATATATATCACTTTCAAATATATTTACATCTACATTATTTATATTAGCATTTTTCCTAGCTAAAGAAAGTGCGCGAGAATTTATATCTACCATATCTACATTAGAATTTGTATTATCTTTTATGTAAATTCCAATAGGTCCATATCCACATCCAAAATCTAATATATCTCCACTTAAAGTATTTATATCGATACTTTCTATTAATGTCCTTGTCCCAAAATCTAATCCTTTTTTAGAAAAAACATTATTATCTGTTTTAAATGTATAAAGTTTATTTTTTATATTTGCTCTAGTTGTAAATATTTTACTTTCTACATTTGTTTCTTTATCAAAATAATAACTCATATTATTCCTTTTCTATCTATAATATTATACCTACTTTTTAAAACGGCGAAAGCCCATACTAATTTTTCATTAGTACAGGCTTAAAAACAAATTAAATTAATTATTTTAATTCTATAGTAGCGCCAGCTTCTTCAAATTTAGCTTTAAGTTCATTAGCTTCATCAGCAGCAACTTTTTCTTTAACAACTCCACCGTTATCAGCGATTGCTTTAGAATCTCCAAGTCCAAGACCTGTAACTTCTTTAATTATTTTAATAACAGCAATTTTGTTAGCACCAGCACTTGCAAGTACAACATCAACAGTGCTTGGTCCTTCATTAGTGTTACTTGCTTGAGCTGGAGCAGCAGCAACTGCAACAGCAGATGGGTCAACACCAAATTCTTCCTTCATTAAATCTACTACTTCTTTAATTTCTAAAAGAGACATTTCTTTTAGTGAATCAATAATTTCTTTTGCGCTTAATTTTGCCATAATTTTATTCCTCCTTTATTTTTTAACTTTCTAAATTTTTGCTATGTAAATCTAAGCAAATTGCAAAATCTTTTGGGATAGCAAGTAATCCACTTGCAAACATTGTAAGTAATCCTTCTCTTGATGGAATTGTAGCAAGTTTTTTAAGTTCGTCGACTAAAGTTACCTTCCCATCAACGATACCTATTTTCATAACTAAGTTTTCATGAGTTTTTGCAAACTCAGATACTGCTTTAATAGGTTCTATAATATCTTTACCAAAAGCAACTACTTTTGGACCATTTAATTCAGAACTTACATCTATGTTTAAATCTTTAAGTGCTCTTGCAACTAAAGTATTTTTATAGACTCTAAGTTCAGAATTAGATTCTTTTAATTTTCTTCTTAGTTCCATAGTTTCTTTAACAGTTAAACCGTTGTTATCTAAGAATATGAATGAACTAGATTCTTTTACATTATTAGTAATTTCATCTATTACACTTTGTTTTTTTTCTAATATTTTTGGATTTGCCATAATACACCTCCTAATCTTTAAACCGTAAAAGTCTACACTATACGTGTAGACTAAACTTATTTTAGTATTTAAGTTCCTCGGTAGGATTATTAAGATTTCTCCCCTACTGTCTACGGTATAACTTCCAATTGCATTTATTATAGCACATCTTATTTTAATTGTAAATATTAATTTTCAAAATTTGTAGTATCAATTTTAATTCCAGGACCCATTGTACTAGATAATGATATATTTAAGATATATTTACCTTTTACTGTACTAGGTTTTGTTTTATTGATTAAAGATATGAAAGCATTAATATTTTCAACTAACTTATCTTCATCAAATGATACTTTTCCAACTAAAACTGCAACATTTCCAAAAGAATCAGTTCTATATTCAACACGTCCTTTTTTAACATCACTAACAGCTTTAGCGATATCCATAGTAACTGTTCCTGTTTTAGGATTTGGCATTAATCCTTTAGGTCCTAAAACACGTCCTATTTTACTTAATGCAGGCATCATATCTGGTGTAGCAATGATAGTATCAAAATCAAACCAATTCTCATTAGCAATTTTATCTATCATATCTACTTCACCAACAAAGTCAGCATTAGCATCTTTCGCTTCTTGTGCTTTTGCACCACGAGCAAGTACTAAAACTTTTTTTGACTTTCCAATTCCATTTGGTAAAACTGTAGCGCCTCTTAATTGTTGATCGGCTTTCTTAGTATCTAAGTTAAGTCTTAATACTAATTCAACTGATTCATCAAATTTAGCGATTTTGTTTTCTTTTAAAAGTTTTACTGCTTCGCTAACTTCATATGCTTTACCTTTTTCAATTTTACTTAAAGCATTTAAATATTTTTTTCCTCTTTTCATACTAACCTCCTATTTTAATTTTTTAAATGAAAATATGAAAAGCGGACATCATAATCATTTAATTATTATTAATAAATTATTCTTCTACCTTAACACCCATGTTTTTTGCAGTACCTGCAACAATCTTCATGGCTTCTTCAACTGTATAACAGTTTAAATCAGGTAACTTAATCTCAGCAATTTGTTTAAGTTGTTCTTTTGTCATTGTTCCACTAATTTCTTTAGAACCTTTACTAGAACCTTTTTTAACACCACATATTTTCTTTATCAAGAATGGTGTTGGTGGAGTCTTAATTACAAAATCGAATGTTCTATCTTCATAAATAGAAATTACAACAGGTAATATATCTCCCATTTTATCTTTAGTTGCATCGTTATATTTTGTACAAAAATCTTGTAAATTAATTCCTGCTGGTCCAAGCACAGTTCCAACTGGTGGGGCTGGTGTTGCTTTTCCTGCTGGAATTTGTAATTTTATTTCTTTAACTTTTTGTGCCACGAAAAACACCTCCTATAAATTTTAGCTTTTCGTTGTGGTTCAAATGCTCCGCTTTAAGATAAATCTTGTCCATTAGCTCCCACAAATCTATATTAAAATCAATATAGCCATATAATAATAACATATTTTTTTTTGTTTGTAAAGTGTTTATGCTTTTTCTATTTCAGTAAATAATACTTCAACAATAGTTTCTTGTCCAAAAAGGTCTAGAGCGACTTCAATTTTTTGATTTGGCATATCGACATTTTTAACTTTACCAAACATATTAGCAAATGCTCCACTTATTACTTTAACTGTGTCGCCTTCTTTTATTTCATTTATAACGTCTATTCTACTCATTCCCATATTTCCAAGTATTTTATCTACTTCTTGTTTTGTTAATGGAAATGGTTTAGCTCCTTTACCACTTGAACCTATAAATCCTGTAACACCTGGTGTATTACGAACTACAAACCATGCTTCATCAGTCATAACCATCTCAACTAATATATATCCTGGAAACATCTTAGAATCTTTTTCTACTTCTTTTCCATTTTTTACTACTATTTCTTTTTGAGATGGAACAACTACACGAAATATATAATCTTCCATGCCCATTGAACTTGCACGCATTAAAAGTTTTTCTTTTACTTTATTCTCATGACCAGAATAAGTATTTACGACATACCATTCTTTTTCCATTAGTTAAACACCTTCTCTACTAATGTAAGTATCCCGTCTATACAAGAGAAAAATACCATAAAGAATATAATTACACTTATTGTAGCAGTTGAAAGTGTGATCATCTCTTTTTTATTTGGCCATCTAACCTTTTTCATTTCTTTTTTTACATTTACAAAAAATCTTGCTATTTTTTTCATATTCCACCTACTCTTAATATTATGATTTTTTCTAAAATAAAAACACTATTTCGTGTTTACAAATAAATCTTAACACAAATAGTAGTTTATGTCAATATTTTTTAACCAATATATTTTCTTGGAACTCTTTTAGATATATTACAGATAAGTTCATATGGAATTGTGTCTATATATTTACTTAAATACTTTATATGCTCACTATCTTTATAAATATATACTTTATCTTTTATTTTTATACTTGAATCAATTTTTAAAGTAAGCATATCCATGCATATATTACCGATTATTTCATATTTTTTATTGTTTATATATACATGCGCTCCTTTAAGGTGTCTATTTACTCCATCTGCATATCCAATTGATACTATACCTATCAAAGTATCTTTTTTTGCTTTATATATTCCATTATAACCTACTGTTTCACCTTTTTTTAAGGTTTTTATTTCGACTATTTCACTTTCTAGGGATATAGTACTTTTTAAATTTAAGTTATTAGGTGTTAAATCATACATTATTATTCCCAGTCTGCAACCATTACAAAATGGTATTTTTTCATTATTTATTAATGTATCGCTTTGTGCGATGTGTACCATATCTATTTTGTTTAAGTCTATATCACTTGTAATATCTTTAAAAATTTCTATTTGTCTTTTAAAACTTTTTTTATCTGTTGCAGCAAAAATATGAGTATATAAACCTTTTAATTTAGCATTACTATTATTTGTTATATCTATCATTTTATTAAATTCATCTTTTTCTTTAACACCTAATCTATTCATACCTGTATCTATTTTTATATGAATATTTACATTTTTATCTTTTATTTTATTTAAATATTCTAAATTAGTAACAGTTATATCTATATTATTTTCCTCACATATATCTATATATTTTGAATCTATTATTCCAAGGCATAATATTGGTATAGTAAAATATTTTCTTAAATTTAGGGCCTCATCAAGAGAAGATACTGCAAGATAATTACACCCACCACTAATAATAGCCTCAACTGTTTTTTTACTATTATGTCCATATGAGTCTGCCTTAACTACTCCTATATAGTATTTATAATTTTTAAATGTAGAAATTATTTTTTCTACATTATATTTTATATTGTTTAAATAAATTTTCGCACACGTATTTCTATACATAAAACCACCTACATAATTATACTACATTTTTCTAATTTAAAACTTCATTTTTAATTGTTTTTATATTAATATTATAAATATTATCTAATACATTATTTATAATTATTGTTTCTAATTTATTTTTAATTATTTTATCTATCTTTCTTGCTCCAAATTCTTCAAAATTAGACAGTTCTATTATTTCATCTATAACATTAGAATTAATTTTAACTTTAACTCCTTTATTTTTATATTTATCTTTTAATTTATTTAACCTAATAGATACTATTTTTTTTATATCTTCTCTTGTTAAAAAATCAAATTCAAGTATATTATCTATTCTATTTATAAATGGTATACCGAGTGTTTCTTTTAACTCATTATTTACTTTGTTTTTATTATTAAATCCTATACTTTGGGTATTGTAACCTATATTTGATGTCATAATTATAATCGAGTTATTAAAATATATATCATCACCCTTAGAATCTTTTAATTTACCTTCATCTAGTATTTGATAGAATAAATTTAAGACATTTTGATGTGCTTTTTCTACTTCGTCTAATATAATTACTGAAAAAGGATTATCTTTAACGCTTTCAAATATATTTTTATTATCAGAGTATCCTACATATCCTGCAGGAGAACCTATTAATTTACTCACCTGGTGTGGTTCACTATATTCACTCATATCAAGTCTAATTACATTGCTTGAAATTTTATTTGCAAAAAGTTTAGCAAGTTCTGTTTTCCCAACTCCACTAGGTCCTACAAAAATAAGTGAATAGCACATATTATCATCTTTAAATCCTAGTTTTAATTTTTTATAAACTTTAACTATTTCATCTATATTACTTGTATTACCTATTATTTTTTCTTTTAAAGTTTTAGAAAAACTAGTTATATCAGATACGTCCATATCTTTTAATTCATATATTGGTATATTACTTTTTCTACTTACTACTTTAATGACATCTTCACGCGTTACTATATTTGCAGTTTCTTTAGAAAGTTTAAGTTCTAGTTTATTTATTTTTGTCATTAATTTATTTTCTTTTTCTTTGTATATTGAAGCATTTTCGTAATCTTTTTTTATTAGGTAATTTTTTTTTATTTTTATTATTTCACTTAAATCTTTATTTAAACTATTATAGGTCTTTAGTTTTTTATTTTCTTTAAGTGATGCGTGTGCGGACACTTCATCTAATATGTCTATTGATTTATCTGGCTCGAATCTATTTTTTATATATTTATTTGAAAGTTCTATGATATAGTCTATTATATCATCTGAAATAATTGCTTTGTGATATTTAGAATATATATCTCTTGATTTTAAAAGTATTTCTTTTACTACTTTCCTATTAGGTTCTTTTACTTCTACTTTTTGAAATCTACGATCGAGTGCTTTATCACCAGATATAAATTTTTTATATTCTAATGTAGTAGTTGCGCCTATACATCTTATTTTATTTCGAGCGAGTGCAGGCTTAAATATATTTGATGCATCAATTGCTCCTTCTGCTCCACCTGCTCCAACAAGTGTGTGTATCTCATCTATGAAAAGAATTATATCATCATTCTCTTCTAATTCTTTTAATATTTTATTTACTCTCTCTTCGAACTCACCACGATATTTAGTCCCTGCAACAGTAGTTGCCATATCAAGCGAAATTACTCTTTTATTCCTTAAATTATTAGGTACTTCTCCATTTACGATCATTTTACAAAGGTTTTCTACAATAGCAGTTTTACCAACTCCTGCTTCGCCTATTAAAATAGGATTATTTTTCTTTCTCCTACTTAATATTTCAATTACATTTCTAGTTTCTTCATCTCTTCCTATTACTGGATCGAGTTCAAAATCTCTTGCTTTTTTAGTTAAATCTACACCAAGTTCGTCTATAAGAAGTTTTTTATTTTTTGACTTTTTAGTTGGAAGTTTATATGCAAATTCTTGATATAATTCATCTAGATCTATATCCATGCCTATAAGAATTCTAATAGCTATTCCCTCTCCTTCTTCTAACATTGCAGAGAAAAGATGATTAACAGTTACACTCCCATTGTTATTTTCTTTACTGTCATATACTGCATTTTCCATTATTCTTTTTAAAAGTGGTGTGTATAAAAAGCATTCTGATTCCTTACTTCCGACTCCTACTATTTCTATTATTTCATTTCTAAATCTTGTGTAGTCTAAGTCATATTCTTTTAATTTTTCACTTATTTCATTATTATCTTTTAATATTGAAAGAAGAAGATGTTCACTACCTATATAAGGATGTTTAAGTTTTTTCATCTCTTCTTTTGCAGACATTAATATTTTTCTTGCTTCTTCTGTAAAACTATTATACATAGTATCCCTCCTATATTATTCTATGTCTATAATGAATAAAAAAATTAAATTTTATACAACAAAATCACCGATAAATTACCATCGCACTAAAGCAGTATATTTGCTCTTCACCACATATACTTATAGCCACTTGATATTTAATATCAATTAAATCTATTTCTTTTTCACTTAAAAACTTATTAATACTTTTCTCTAAATCTAATTCATGAGATTCGTCAAATAATTTTACTTTCATAAAAAAAATCACCACTATTATTTTAATAGCAGTGACTATTATTTTTTGTCGATTAATATTTAGTTGTTCTATCGCTAAATCTTACGCCTTCTTTAGGTATATTTAACACAGTTCTAGGATTTATATAGTTCGCTGTAAAAGCCGTATAAAAACCTACTTGATAAGGTATATGTCCTGTTGCAACTTGAAAATGAAGATGTGAACCTGTTGAACATCCATCCCAAGTTTCAATATTTGGATCTCCACCTACTGCTCCAATTACCGTATTTGTTGTAACTATATCATTCAAGTTTACATTAATTTTTGCTAAATGGAAATATCCTGTTGTGTATTTTTGACCGTTTACTGTGTGTTGAATATACACCATATTTCCTCCACAATTTGATTTTCTTGTTATAAATACAACCTTACCATTAGCAGCAGCATAAACTGGTGCTCCGTGTCCCGCACCACCAAAATCTACTCCATAGTGGAAATCAGATACTTTCTTTCCTTTTAAATAATAAGTTCTTGGTCCAAAATCACTTGAAATATATCCTGAAACTACTGGTCTATAAAAAGCTGTTCCAGGTGGAAGTTGCCCATTACCACAATTATTTATATCTTCATCTAAATCACATTTTAATTCATTTTCATATGTATTAACTAATTCTTCTAAAGATTCTATTTCTTTTTCCGCACTTATACTAATATCAGTAATATCACTTAATCGTGAACCTAAACTATTTAAATCTTTTTGTAAAGTGATTTGTTTTTCACCTAAAGAAATAGTCTTTGCGTCTAAATCTTTTTTCTTTTGCTCATTTTCTTTTATTGTTTGATTGTATTCGTCTATAAGTCTATCATTATAACTTGATAATTGTTCTGAAACGGCCATTCTATATATGAAGTCTGTAAAATCAGCAGCCTCAAATATATATTCTAAATATGCAGATTCACTACTAGATAATTGATAGTAATTGATTATTTTTTTTATTTCTTCCCCTTTTTCTACTATCTCTTTTTCCAAAGTTTCTATTTCTAAGTTTAAATTTTGTATTTCTTCTCTAATATCTTCTATTTCTCTACTTATAGCATTAATCTCTTCATTTTTTTTAGAAATTTGTTCTTCTGTTAATTTTTTATCATCTTGACTTTCTTCATATTTCTTTTTTGCAGCATTAAGTTCTGCTTTTAAATCTCTTAATGTTTTGGCTTCAGCAACTTCTTTAGTTGGCATTGAAAAATTAACAACTAGTAAAATTAGTATTATTAGTAAATATTTTGACTTTTTTAAAAATTTTTTCATTCTTTCATCTCTTTCCTTATTTCTTTATAATTTGGAACATATTTACCTACTAAAGACCAAAACTCCTTAGAATGATTAAAATGTATTATATGAGATAATTCGTGAACTATTACATAATCTATTTTAGATATATCAAATTCTATTAGTTTTGAATTGAGTGTTATGGTGTGATTTTTTTTATTATAAACTCCCCATCTTGTTTTCATATTTCTTATTTTTAATATTGGAGATTTTATGTTTTCATTGAAATGATTAAATATATAAACGAATCTATCATCAAATACTTTAATTGTTTCCTCTTTATACCACTTATCTAGCATTTTTAAATCTTTAGTATATATTTTACCATTTAATATCGCTACTTCATTTATGTTTTCATTTATTATTATATCATAAGAATTGCCTAAATAAAAGAATTTATTGCTTTTTTTGTTTTGAAATTCTATATGTTTAACCATTTTTCGTAAAGTATTTATGTTTTGATCCAATACTTTTTTAATCATTGCTTTACTCGTTAAATAATTGCAAGTGACATAGATTTTTTCATCTTCTTTAACTCTTATATATAAATTTTTATTATTCTTTTTTTCTATTACAACTTCAAAAGTTTTACCATCTAATTCATATTCCATAATAATCAGACTACCTTTTTATTTTTTCTTTTAAGAATCTATTTATAGAAACATAAGGGTATATAGCATTTAGGAATTTTTTTCTTCTTACTTTCATTCGAGCAGTTAATTTTAACTTTTCTAAATCTACAATTTCTTTTATATCTTTGGCATATTTGACAAGTTGTTTTAAAAGATTAATAGATACACCTAAATCCACTAAAAATATTCCAGAGTAAATTCCTAAAAAGAATATTCCTATAATATTACTTGTAAAACTTAAAGCAACTTCATTTATCCAAGGATATACTAAAAAATAAAATATAAACGCACACACACCCCATATAATAGAAAATCTTAAACATATAAATCCTTTATAATTAAATTTATAGTTGCTATAATCCCATAATTTAACATGCATAAATTTATATAATACATATCCTGATATAAATTCTAAGAGCGTTAAAGAAAGAAACGATACGAGAAATATAATTAAAATTTTATTATTTGAATTTATACCATCTAACGCACTACAAATAATATTTAATATTATTGCTCCAAAACCATAAATAGGCACCACACAGCCTGTCATAAATCCTGGATTAACAAATTTTTTTACCATTAAACTTCTATATATTACTTCAAGAATCCAACCTACAATCGAAAATAAGGCAAAAATAAATAAAATTTTTAAAAACATCATATATATACACCGATATAATTATAACAAAATGAAATATAAAACTCAATATTTTAAAATTATTTTATATATTAGACATAATTTTAATGGAAGTATTGCTTAAAGAACATTTGTTTGATATAATGTTCATGGATACATTTGAAATATATCAGATGCTTTCCCTTTCTATTTATCGAATGATAAAAGAAAGGTGGTGGTATTTATGACAAAAAGAGAACTTTCTCAATTTATCATAATATTACTCCTATTCTTAGTTGTAATAATTTTACTCCTAAAATAGCAAAAGCATCTGATTTCAACAATAGTTGATTTCAGATGCATTCCATAAGGGATTGCATTTGATTCTGGAGTCAAATGTATCCTTTTTCTATTTTATGCAAGTTCCCTTGACATATTCATAATAACATAAAAGCGACTTTTTTGCAAGTCGTCTTTTGTTATACTCGAAAAATTCAAGTTTAGTTCAATCTGGTACGTATAAAGAGGAAGTATAACAATTTTTTAATAAAATATTACTCAAACACTTGTTTTTGTATGTAATAAATAGTATACTTTTTATAGGGAATATCAGTTGTTGAGTGTCTACCTCCAATCTTTATAGAAAGGAGGTTTGATATAGTGAAAACTAAGACTTTTATTTTAAAAGTTCTCAAGTTCATTACTATCATTTTATTTCTCCTTATCATTATGATAGTGGTTATAAAAAAATGACACTCATTCGCTAGAATAAGTGCCTAAACAAATTTATTTTGGGTAGACATTCAACTCGAAAAAACTGAATGTTCCCTTTTTTATTTTATGCAAGTTCCCTTGACATATTCATAATAACATAAAAGCGACTTTTTTGCAAGTCATCTTTTGTTATACTTGAAAAATTTAAATTTATTATCAATTTAGTGTTTCAAAGTAGGACTGACAACTATTATTGCTTTTTTAAAACTTTAGAATAACCTTTAGATAATAAATTACTAAAATTATCAGGTATTTTTTTCTTTGCTTTTTCTATTAATTCATTTGGAATTCCATATAATGCCTCTGCCATTGAACCAACTATACAAGCATTTGTATCTGTATCACCTCCAAAAGATATAACTTTTATCAGTGATTCTTCAAAATTGTTTGAAGTAAATAAAGCATATAAACAATTGTCAATTGTTTTATAGCATGTTGTATTAAATTCATTAAAATCAGAATAATTTAACTTTAAATTCAATTCTTTTATTATTTCTTCTTTTGAAAAACCTAAACGTGCTAAAAAAATAATTAATGCAATTGTTGTAGCGCAATTTATTGCTTCTAAAGAATCGTGAGATGGGATAGTAGCCAAACGTGCATTATTAATTATATCTTTTTTGTTGTTAAACAAATAACCAACTGCAGAAATTCTCATCATTGCTCCATTACCAATGCTTTTTCCATTTTTCTGATCTAATGCCCATTTTGTAAATCCAGGTGAAAAAATACTTTTGAAATAAGGGGTAAAGTCTGGTTTATATGTTAAAAAGTTTTTTGCGTATTTTCTTAAATAATACTCATAATTTTTATCATTTAAAATAGCATCTAAAATAGCTATAGTTAATATAGTATCATCACTATAGAAACTTTTTTCACTAATGATTTCTTTAGGATTTAATTTTGAAAAATGGTTATTTTGTTGATATTCATATATAGAACCCGCTAAATCGCCAATAACTGCTCCCCACATAGTATTACCTCTTTCTTATTTATTGTCTTTGACAATATACAAGTGTGTTTTCTATATTAACAAAGTAAAATTATTTTCAATTATTTTTTTTATTTTCTATCTTGTTTACAAATCTTTTTAGTAACTTTTGTTTATGTTTATAATCATCGTTAATTATTTCATTGATTTTACTTTGTTCAGCATCTGCAAGTGTTTTATATCTATCTTCTATAGTATCAATATTCATTAAAATAAATTGTTCTTTTAGTTTTTCTAAATCTTCAAATGAAATTTCATCAATTTTATTTTCTATTCGATAATTAATTACAAAATCAATAAAGCATTTAACATATGTGAACCCTTTAAAACTTATATTTTGATTAACTCTACACATTCCATCTGTCTTATAAAATGATAATTCATTAGGCCATTTACTTTGTGACCATTCATCACATAATTTAATAGCAAAACCATTTTTCAATAAATGATTAATGTATCTTACTTGTACTCTTCTAGGATCTTTAATTTTTTCAATTATACCCTTTGGCATAATCATAAAAATATTCCAAAATGCTGCAGGCGACTCACCATCAACATGATATAATAAACTTTGTGGAACATAAGTTTTTCCTTCAAAAGTGCTAATAAGTTCACTCAAAACTATACTAATATCTTCTCTATTTAAAATAGAATATTTTTCTATAAGATTGCAATAATTATATGTTTGAATATATGCGATATCAAACTTATCCTCATATTTTTGACCTAAACTTGCATATTTCTCTTCAATTTTTTGTATTGCTTCTTTAATTTCTTGTTCTTTACTATTATTTAAATCTTTTATAGATTGTAATATACTACTTTTTTTATTTCTTAATTTACTCAAACTTGCATTAAAATCCACTTCCAAAACCTCCTTAAACATGATTATTGTATCACAAAACCCGAACATCAAAGTCCGAACTTAGTATCTATCTGGTGTCCTCGATAGGACTCGAACCTACCACCTAAAGTTTAGGAAACTTTTGCTCTATCCTGATGAGCTACGAGGACATAAAAGACAATAGACTTAAATTAATAAGTCTATTTTAATATATTAAACAAAAACAATAAGTATAAATTAAATACATATGTAAGTTTATAACTAAATTTACTAGAAACTTCACCTAAACTTAATATTTTATCTACAAAACTTACTAACCAACTCTCCGCATATTTTGGTATTTTATAATCAACAGGAAACATGTGTGTTTCTATTATGTTAATTTCTTTATCAGTTAAATTAAAATATGTAAGTGAATTGTTTACTGCATCTTTAGGATGACCTGTTGAAAATAGTTTTATTTTGTCCTTTACATTAGCACAATCACTTATTTTATCTATATAAAAATCATGTAATAATCCACCAACTGCAACATCTTTATAATCCAACTTTAAAGTTTTTGCTATTTTATAAGAATAATATGATACCTTTAGAGAATGATCTAATCTAGTTGTATTATGGTGTTTTATATTATCTATTTTTCTAAATTCTTTATTTGACATTATATTATCTATGATTTGTAGGTATTCTTGATCCTTTTTGTATTTTGTCATACCTTTATACTCACCTCAGTTACTACTACATTATATCACATTTTTAAAAAAATTATAATGCTTTTTGTAACCATTTTATGACAAAATTATAATAAGCATTGAAAATCAATGCTTATTCAATGGTTAAATTTCTTCCTGATGGTTGTATTTCTATATGTGTATTTCCATCATTAACCTTTATTATTGTACCATCAGTATACTTATATACTGTTTTACCTGCTCTTGAGGTCTTCTCCCAAGTTATTGGAACAGCATAACCTTCTGATATATACCAACCTGTTCCTTTTCCTAAGTTTTCAAAATCTTGTCTTCCCTTATCATCTCCACTTATTGTGTAACTATTTACTTGATAAGTTATTATATTTTTTACAGTATATTGTAGTTTTGTCTCATGATCTATATGTTCGATATTATTTTGAAATCTTTTATAAACTTTATTTACGCTATCATATTCAAATGATGTAGATCTACTACTAGAATAATCAATATAAACTTTATTTGCCGGTTTAGAACCATCCATATTTTCTAAATTTACTGAACTTACACTATATTCTAATAATGGTTTTTCATCAGTAGTTGTTCTATATTTGTAATTATTTGCGCCTTTCATTATTTTATCAGTTGTCGTAAATGCGGTATGTTCAGTCGCTAAACCTAGTGAAGTATCTCTCGTATAACCATTATAACTTAAGAAATTTATGTTATCAACACCCAATTTTTTAATATCTGCTTCTGCTTGTGGACTCCAACCGAAGTGTACGTATATTGCATCGTTTTCTAAAGCATAATCTAAAAAATAATGTCTTGAAGATCTAACTGAACCTATTCTATCTAAATTCTTATCTTTATAAATGGCCATCAATCTAGTATATCCACCTTCAACTATTATTTCATATACAAGATATGCATCTTGAATGCCTGATTGATATCCCCATACCGTTTTTATATTATTTATCATAACAGCATATGGTCTAGAATCAGAATCTAAATCTATTATTTTTAATTTTTCAACAGGTTTTGGTGTATTTTGATTGTCATTACTTTCACTTTCTTTTTCTTTAGTATTATTATTTCCTTTTGGGATATTTAAACATATAATAACCGCAACTATAATTATTATAAGGAGTATTAATACACTAAGTAATCTTTTACCCCTTTTATTCAATCTTTTTCTCTTTGCCATATCATCACCACTATAATTATACTAAAAAAGAATAGAAAAATCTATTCTTTTTAACGACACATATTTTAATCTTCTAAAGGTTCATTTACATTACCAAGTTGAAGTGCATCATGATTTTCAAAGTAATCTCTAACCTTTTTTTCTATTTCTTCTTTCATATTAGGATTCTTCTTTAGCCATTCCTTTACATTTTCTTTACCCTGTCCAACTTTTTCTCCATTGTATGAATACCATGCGCCACTTTTTTCAAGTACGTGTGCTTCTACACCTAAATCTACAATTTCTCCAGTTATAGATACACCTTCTCCATAAATTATATCTACTGAGCAAGATTTAAATGGTGGAGCCATTTTGTTTTTTACAACTTTGATATTAGTTCTATTACCTATTGATTCACTTCCTAATTTAATTTGTTCTCCTTTTCTTATTTCAAGTCTAATTGAAGCATAAAATTTAAGTGCTCTTCCACCTGGAGTAACTTCTGGATTTCCAAACATAACTCCTACTTTTTCACGTAATTGATTTATAAATATTACAACAGTATTAGTTTTATTAACTACTCCTGAAAGTTTTCTTAATGCTTGACTCATAAGCCTTGCTTGTAATCCAACGTGTGAATCTCCCATTTCTCCTTCTATCTCTGCTTGAGGTACTAAAGCTGCAACAGAATCTATTACTATGATGCTAATAGCGCCACTTCTAACAAGCGCTTCACAAATTTCTAATGCTTGTTCACCATTATCTGGTTGAGATAGTAATAACTCATTTATATTTACTCCAAGTTTAGATGCATATACAGGGTCTAATGCATGTTCTGCATCTATAAATGCCGCTCTTCCTCCCTTTTTTTGTGCTTCTGCTATGGCATGAAGTGCGAAAGTAGTTTTACCACTTGATTCTGGTCCAAATATTTCTATTATTCTTCCTTTTGGATATCCGCCTATTCCGAGCGCTATATCAAGAGAAATTGAACCACTAGGTATAGTATCTATTTTTTGATTTTCATGCTCTCCTAATCTCATAACAGAACCCTTACCAAATTGTTTTTCTATGTCTAATAAGACTTGATCTAATGTTTTATCGTTACTTACTGATTTAGCCATCTGTTTTCCTCCTTTTATAAGTACAAATTAATTATACTAGATAAAAAAATATTTGTCAATACTTTTTACGAACATTTGTTTAGAAAAATTGTAACTAATAATTTACAGAAATTAAAAAAGAGTAAATTTAATTACTCAATTTTTTTTTCATATATCTTTTCATATGATTCAATTAACCATTTATCATCAATCTTTTTATATGATAATAATAAGATTTCTTGTACTTTATCTAGATTACTACCACTTACTATTTTATTGTTAATCATCTTATAACTTAAACAATTAATTGTTACTCTAAACTTTAAAGCCTCTTTTTTAAATTCAGTTATACAATATCCTACTAATTCTATACGATCTTTAATATCTGCAAAATTTTTTTCTTTAAAATTTTCTATTTTATTAATGTAGAAATCTTTTAAATATCCAGTAAGTACCTCGTCAAGATTATCGTCAAATGTATTCATTTTATTTTCTAATGTCAAATAAGTTTCATATAAATTTTTCATTAAAAGATCTACATCTATTTCACTATCTATCTTATTTATTTCATCTTTGGTTAAATAGTCCTTAACTTGAAATGTAGAATCGTTTTTTTCTTCTAATATTTTTAAAAACTCATTATATTTTTTCTTTTTCTTTTGTTGAAAAGTACTTGCTACTATAATCCCTATAGAACATGTGACAATTATTACAGATACTATTAAAACTGTTACTATATTAATAATGTTATCTTCCATAAATACTCCTTTTATTCTACATATATTGTATCATACAATTTTATAAAAAAAAAGAATTATTTAGTTTTAAATAATTTTGATGTAAAATGTAAAATTAAATATATTAATGTAGCATATATTATATTTAAGATAAGAGAATTATATATCCCCTCAAGTAACAATTTAAAGTTAAAATTTATATAATCTATAAAACATAATAATAAGTAACTGATTATTCTATAAAATATTATTACTATAACATTAATGATATTACAATTAATTATATTATATTTAAGATAGTCATAACCAATTATTACTATGGCACTTAAAAGTCCAAAACTAATTGTATTTATATATAAAGAATCACTAAAGGATATATCATATATTAATCCTGTAAGTGCGCAAGTCATTACAAAATTAAATTTATTATTTTTAAAATATGGATATGAAATTGTTAAAGACACAATCAAAAATAAAGGAGTCAGTAATGGAATACTTATTATATTAGATAATACTGCCTCTAAAATAAAAGATAATATAATTAATATATAAATCATTCTAAAGCCTTCCTATTTAATACCGTTACGATACTTATATTTTTAAAATCTACTGCTGGCATTACTTCTACAACGCTATTTAAATCATATTCATCCTTTACTACTTTTGATACCTTACCTATTAATATTCCACTTGGAAAATAATCTGTCAACCCTGTAGTTGTAACTATATTTCCTTCTTCTATATTATTAGAACTAGTTACGCCTTCAATTTTATATACGTTTAATTCTTTATCATATCCTGTTAAAAGTCCATATAAATCTTCATCATTAGAACTTATTTTTACAGATATTTTATTACTTATTTCATCAGTAGTTAAAAGTTTAACTGTGCTTGAAAAGTTACTAACACTAATTATTCTTCCAATTAATCCATTAGATGTTATAACTGCATCTCCTTTTTTTATACCATTTTTCTGTCCTTTATCTATTACAAGACTATTATACCAATATCCAATGTTTCTATTTACTACTGTTGCATTTACATAAGTATATTCAGAGAGTGTAGCATTAAGTTCTAATGTCGACTTTAAATCTGTTATTTCTTTTTGTAATTCTTCTATTTGAGCATAGTAAAAATCTGTTTTATCTACTTTTTCTTTTAATGCAGTATATTTTTTATATAAATCTTTTTTTTCGTTATATGATTCTAATTCTTCTTTTATATAATTTATAGGTGAAGAAAAGATTTTAGTTATAAATGTAGTTGTATCTTTTATGGCTTTTTCAAAAAAGTTCAAATTATTATCATCTTTAACTTTATATGAACTAATTCCAAGAAGCAATCCAAATATGACTACTATTGCAATAATTATTTTAATATTTTTTTTCTTTTTCACTTTATCACCTATTTTTATTATAATACAGATTACCTTATTTTAAAAGTTAATATCATCATTTTCTAAAAAACTATAATAATTATTTTTACATATTATTACATGATCTAAAAATTTCACACCTAATATTTTAGATGCTTCTATTAAATTATTGGTTATTTCATAATCCTGCTTACTTGGAATTGGATTTCCTCCTGGATGATTATGTACACATATAATCGCGCTAGCGCCAAGTAAGTATGCTTCTTTAAATATTTCTCTTGGGTGAACTAAACTATAGTTTACTGTTCCCATAAACATTAATTTATCTCCTAATATTTTTTTATTGCTATCTAAGTATACGCAATAAAAACACTCTTGCTTTTTATCTCCTATTTTATCTTTATAGTATTTAAAAACGACACTTGTATTTGTAAGTTTAACATTCTTTAGTGTATCTACTTCTCTATTTATTCTTTTTCCTAATTCTATTGTAGCAAGTAGGTCACATGCTTTACTCTCACCTATACCTTTTATATTTTTTAAGTACTCAAAGTTTATATCATTTAACCTCTTTATACTACTTATTTTACTTAATAGATTTATACCTAAATCTTTTGCAGAGTTTCCTTTAGTTCCTGTTTTAAATATTATTGCAAGTAATTCTTCATTGCTTAGACTTTCAACTCCATAATGTATTAATCTTTCTCTTGGTCTATCAAGTACTGGTATATCTTTTATTTTAACCATTTATTACAACCTCCTCATACTTCATTAAAACTTGATTTATTATAGATGAAATTGCAGTATCATCATCTGTACCTTTTAATATTTCATCATAATTTACAAGTAATTCTAAAAAATCTTTATTTGTTATTTCAAATTTCTTTATTATTGCATCATATCCTAAATCTTTGTAGTGTTTAACAATCTTATTAGCATTTTCTTCTAATTTTGTGATTCCGACATATACATAATATAAATTATCTTGCTCATTATATACATAATTTTGAAGTGAAATTGTATTATCTTCTAAACTTTCTAAATTAGAATAGACACCATATTGTACAAAATATAATTCTTCACCCATACCTCCAACTTTTATTCCGTTAAAATTATTATATTGTCTTATAAAAAAATTAGAAAGAAAAAAACCAATGATTAAAGCCACCGAAAAAGTTAATAAATATTTTTTCATATTATCACCATTTTTATTGTAGCTTAAATCAAAGGTTTTTTTTGTCGAATTTTATTCTTCTTCTTTGTTTCCTTTTACTAAAACTTCACGAGGTTTAGATCCATTTGGTGGGCCTACTATTCCACGTTCTTCAAGTAAATCTATACATCTTGCAGCCCTATTATATCCTAAACGAAATCTCCTTTGTAAAAGTGATGCACTCGCTTTTCCTTGTTCTGTTACAAATTCTACTATTTCGTTATATAAAGGTTCTTCATAGTCATCGTTATTATCTACCATTGTCGTAGCATTTGCTTCTTCATTATCCATAAGTAACGTTTCATCATAGTGTGCTTTTTGCTCATTGCACACATAATCTACAATTTTTTTAGTTTCATCTTCAGATATAAATGTACCTTGGATACGCATTGGTGCATTAGTTCCTTGTGGTAGAAAAAGCATATCTCCTTTTCCAAGTAATTTTTCTGCTCCAACCATATCTAGAATTGTTCTTGAATCTATACCACTCGATACTGCAAATGATATACGAGATGGAATGTTTGCCTTAACAACACCTGTTATTACATCTGTTGATGGACGTTGTGTGGCAACTATTAAGTGTATACCAGCAGCACGCGCCATTTGAGTTATACGCATGATAGAATCTTCTACCTCTTTTGCAGCGACCAACATAAGGTCTGCAAGTTCATCTATTATAACAACTATAAAAGGCATGTGTTTTTCTTTTTGATCTAGAGGTAATTGTTCGTTTTTCTTATCTATGTATGCATTATAACTTTCTATATTTTTTGTTTTACTTTCTTCAAAGACATCATAGCGTCTCTCCATTTCAGCAACAATCTTTTTTAATGCGACATTCGCACGCTTTGGATCTGTTACTACCGGAGCAAGTAAATGAGGAACTCCGTTATATATTGAAAGTTCTACTTTTTTAGGGTCAACTAATACAAGTTTAACTTCATCAGGTTTAGTTCTCATAAGAATTGAGGCTAATATACTATTTATACAAACTGATTTACCACTTCCTGTTGATCCTGCAACTAATAGGTGTGGAGTTTTATTTATTTCCATCCACTGTGGTGTGCCCATTATATCTCTACCTAAAACTGCAAGTAGTTTTGAATTTGCTTTTTCAGGTGGCACACTACTTAAAACCTCTCTTACTGATACCATAGAAATATTTTTATTTGGAAGTTCTACTCCTATTGTATTTTTACCTGGGATAGGCGCTTGTATACGAACATCTTTTGCTGCTAGTGCAAGTGCGATTTCCCTATTTAAACTAAGTATTTTGCTAACCTTTGTCCCTGCTTTTATTTCAAGTTCATATTGTGTTACTGCAGGACCTACATGGGTTGCAACTACTTTTGCTTCTATACCAAAGTCCATTAAAACTTGTGTTAATATAGGTATATTCTTTTTTATTAAAAGTTCATTTTCTTTATTGTCAGTTTTATTTAATTTATTTAATAGATTTATAGGTGGCAATGTATATTTCTTATTGATTACATTATCATTATTTTCACTATTTACAAGTACTACATCATCATTTAACTCTTTAGGCTCTTCTTTTGGTCCTTCTATTTCTGCTTTACTTACATCTTCTTTAATCTCTTTATCAGATTTGTGTTTTTCACCCATATGACTTGCTACACTCTTAACTCCATCTTTTGTCTTTTTAATTAAATCATATATTGATAATCCTGTATAAATAATTACACCACAAATTATTAAAGCAACACATATAAATTTGGCCCCATTAAGCGTTAGGAGTGTTGTAAATATACTTATAAATATAGCGCCTATTACTCCTCCGCCTGTTTCAGGAAACCATGTATTTCCACCTTCATTTATACTTCTTAAAACATTATCAATTGTTGATTTTAGTACATTCGCTCCATCTTTTACCAAATTAAACTTATTTGGATCTATACCTTCTGCTTTTATATAAGATGAATGTAATAACGTTAAAATTCCAATAAGTATTACAAATAAACCTATAGTTTTACCATTTAATAACTTCGGCATTTTTCTTTTTACTATTATGTAACACCCTACTATTCCTAAAGCAACTAAAAATAGTGCCCAAAGTGTTCCAAATAGAAAGCAAGAAAATCCCTTTATAAAATCTGCAACAGGTCCAAAAGGACATAAACCTATGATAGATATTAAAACAAGTCCTATTCCTTTTAATTCTACTATATATCCACTTGGCTCTGTATTTTCTTCTTTTCTTTTTTTCTTCTTTGGCATAAACAACCTCCATAGTTTCTACAAATATTATATCATGAATTAATAAATTTTTTCTATAATTTTATTTAAGTATTTTTTAAATATAATTAATTTAGTACCTCAATATATATTATACTGTAAAAAATATCGAATTTCCTTTTTATTTTAGAAAAAAATACAAAATAATTTTACTTTTTTAATTGATATTTATTAAATTTATAGTATATTAAAAAGGAATTATTTACCTAATTCCTCTTCTATTCTAATAAGTTCATTATATTTACAAATTCTATCCGTTCTTGACATAGAACCTGTTTTTATTTGACCTAAATCAAGTCCTACTGCAAGATCTGCAATTGTTGTATCTTCAGTTTCACCACTTCTATGTGAAATAATTGTCTTATATCCATTTTTACGTGCAAGGTCTATTGTTTCTAATGTTTCAGTTATAGTACCGATTTGGTTAACTTTAAGTAATATTGCATTCCCAGCACCCATATCAATTCCTTTTTGTAAACATTTTTTATTAGTTACAAACAAATCATCACCTACAAGTTGAATTTTATCTCCTAACCTTTCAGTAATTAATTTAAATCCTTCCCAATCATTTTCATCTACTGGATCTTCAATAGATACGATAGGATAAGTATTAACTAATTCTTCAAAAAATTCAATTAATTCTTCTGTATTTAGAGTTCTACCTTCACCTTTTAAAACATACTTACCATCTTTGTAAAATTCTGATGCTGCAACATCAATTGCTATATTAACATCAACTCCAGGAGTATATCCTGCTTTTTTTATAGCCTCGATTATAAGTTCAAATCCTTCTTTATTACTACTAAGATTTGGAGCAAATCCTCCTTCATCTCCTACACCTGTTTGAAGTCCTCTTTCATTTAATACTTTTTTTAGAGTATGAAATACTTCAGAACCAACTCTTATTCTTTCTTTTATTGTATCTCTTTTTGGAATTATCATAAACTCTTGAAAATCTAGGTTGTTATCAGCATGGGCTCCACCGTTTATTATATTCATCATAGGATATGGAAGTGTTGTGCCCTCTCCGATATACCTATAAAGTGGAGTTTTTTCTGCTATAGATTCTGCACGCATTACAGCCATTGATACACCAAGTATAGCATTAGCGCCTAATCTTGATTTAGTTTCAGTTCCATCAAGTTTAATCATTGCATAATCAATTTCTTTTTGATTTTTTGCATCCATTCCTATAACTAAATCTCTTAATTCATTATTAACGTGTGATACTGCATTAAGTACTCCTTTACCCATATAGCGTGTATCGCCATCTCGCATTTCTAGTGCTTCTCTTTCTCCTGTTGAAGCACCACTAGGTACACACGCTCTTCCAACTACTCCATTTTCAAGTATTACATCTACTTCTACTGTAGGATTTCCTCTTGAATCTAATATTTCTCTTGCCTTTACATCT
This sequence comes from uncultured Bacilli bacterium, assembly GCA_947628685.1. GTDB lineage: Bacteria > Bacillota_I > Bacilli_A > RF39 > UBA660 > UMGS1613. The sequence goes on along the minus strand of CANRAT010000004.1, from coordinate 5,162 downwards.
TTTATTATCATTTTAATCTTCCTTTCATCTGTTCTAAAGGTACATACTCACAAATACTTTCCATATCATAATTGTATTGACTTCTTCTTTTTATCATACTTCCACTTTTAGTAAATTCATCTAATACTGTATACATTTTAAAATCGTTAGATACACAGGATCTTGTTATTACCATGTCAACTATTATTTTTTCGCTTCCTAAGTATATATCCCCATCAATCCATCTATATTCTTTATTTTCATCACCGATTGAAAGTGAGCCATTTAAATGAATATTTCTTTTATTTTTAACTAATCTCATTTCAACAATATCACACTTAGAACACCCATCTACTTTATGTTTACTATCACATATATCTTTACAATGTCTAATAATATTTAGATAATAATTTCTATCTTCTAAACTCATATTTTCATATGGAAATTTTTCTTCATCTTGTATTATTTTTAATTTTTCATTCTCATTCACTACAGATTGCTCCTATTCCTTCATAATAATATATTGCTCCACTTTTAGTCAGTTTATTTGAATTTGAATAATTTTTATCTAATATATCGTCTCTTATCATTTGCTTTATATTTACTTCTTCCAAATTTATTGTGGTTTTAATTTCTACATTTTTTTTATCTTTATTTATTGTATATGTATAACCTCCATACAAATCTTTGAAATTGTTATAATATAAATCTTTATATTCTTCAAAATAATCTAAAACTTCTAAATCGTTAGAACTATATTTTTCAAGTTTTTCTATTTTTTTTACAAAGTTACCATCGTAATATATTTTATATTCTGCATACAATTCATAATTTTGTATTTTATTATCTACTTTATTTGTACATAGTATATATTTATCTTTACTGCATCCACACGTCATTAATATAAAAATAATTCCTATAAATTTAATATATTTACTCAAAGTCTTTCTCCTTATTAATTTCTATATTTGAATTCATAAGTTTTTTTACAAGTTTTCTATTTAGTTTTAATTCACTATCTACATTTAAAGATATATCTACAACTTCCCATATTGCAACCCAACCTGCTATAATTATTATTTCCTTAATTAAAGCAGTTGGTATTAAACTAGATAGTAATAAAAACATTACTCCTATTATAAAAAACATTATTTGTTTTGAATCTAATATTTTATCGAATTTTCTTGATTCATTATAAATTTTCATTAAACCATTTTTAATAATATTTTCTATATTATCTGTTTTTAATTTTGTATTTATCCTTATTTTTATATCATCATTTACGTATTTAGTTTCTCTAATTAAATAATTTATTAAATCGCGGGATACATTATTACTATATTTTTCATACAAATCTTCTTCTTGTTTTATATTAAGCACTATGATCTTCATATTTTCACCACTATTAGTATACCATAAATTCGTTTAAAATAATATAATTCTTGATAAATAAAGATTTTACTGTGTAAACTAAGAATGTCTTATGGTTATAATATCATCATCTTTTATATGTCCTATTAATAATGAACTATTATCATCGTGAAGACTATAATTAGTATTTACTAATTTTTCATCAAAATTGGCATAGCAATACTTACAAAAATGTCTACAAGTATTATAAACACCAATATCAACCATGTTTATACATTTACAATTTTTATTATTGCGAGATGTCCATCTTTTAAAATCAGTTTTTCCTGTTATTTTAAAGGCTAAATTACCACTCATGCACTCTTCTTTGATAAAACCATATTCAGTTAATCTATTCTCTTCACTACAAGTTTGTACTGTCATACCATACATATGCGCACTAGTTGCAAAGTTAGTTCCAATTTCCTTATAATCTTCTAAAGTAAATTCTTTGTTTTTTAATATATCTTTGTTATTTTTAACGTTTTTGTATTCATCTACAAATGATACTATTATATGCTTAACATACCCTTTAAGTAAATTACACATATTATCAAAAGATTTTATATGATAAGTTAGAGTATATTTATCATTTATTAATATAGGATCATACCTAACATAAACATTATCAATTCCAATTATATTAGATATTTTTTTTATTGCTTCTATTATTGTTCCTTTAGGTGGGATATTTGGCTCTATATCTTTTTTATATGGAGTTAAACTTACATGAAATATTATTGGTTTATTTATTTCTTTTAAATATGGAATTATTGGTATTGGATTTTTAGTACAAAAACAAATTGCATCTACATCTTTAAAATATATTCTACTTACACTCTTAGGATAAAATGGATTCCTTACATCTAAAAAGCCCTCTTTATACCTATTCATAAACCACTTCGTATAAAAGGCTACAATATCTGTTCTACCGCTAACGTTTAAAATCATAATACTCACGTGCAATCCAAGTCATTATTAATCTCACTATATATTTAATTTCCTCATCTGTAAGGTCTTTATTTTGAGTTATATAGTGCCATTTAAATAAGCAATTGCGACAACAAGTAGCTGTTGCGTGTTGCGCTTTAAATACGGGATGGCCTTTCATTGGGGTTTGTTTTCCATCATTTGCTATATATTTAGGGGCTAATCTGTTATTTATAAATTCTAAAGCATGTTCTTCTATTTTCTTTAAACCTTTTTTATCTATATATTCTATATCTTCTTGTTTTAATTTAAAACTACTTCTAAATTTTGATTTAGATAGTTTATCAAGCACTTTATTTACACTATCCATTCTACCACCAAACTTATTATACCAAATATCTTTATTTAATAAAATAAAAATGTTATAATGATTAAGGTGATAGTATGAAATTTAGTGAAATTTTAAAAGAAAATCGTGATAATTTTGAAGTTATATTGGGATATAATGATGATAAAAATTTAAAAATTAACATAAAAGAAAATCCTAGTATTTTAATAACAGGATCTACTGGTACAAGTAAATCTATTATGATGCATGAAATACTACTAGAATTAATAAGTAAAAATTCTTTTGAGGACTTAAAAATAATTCCAATTTCTAAAACTAGGGTTGAATTAAATTGCTATGCGGATTCTAAATATAATTATTGTAAGGTTATAAGTAACAAAGATGTGGCTATTAAAATTATTGATGATTTAGTAGAAGAAAGAGAAAATTTACTCATTAAAAATTATGTAAAGAACTTTGATTCTTACAATAATATAAATGGAGTTGAAAAATTACCTTTTATTGTTATTGCAATTGATGAGGCTACTGATATTATATCTAATGATGATGGAGTTGAATTTTTGGCTAATTTAGTTAGAAAATGTACAAATTTAGGTATTGCAGTTATTATTAATACAAACAATGTTTATAATAATTTCTTTGATAGTGATGATAATGAGTATGTTCACGTTAGAGTTTCTTTTGATTTTACAACAAGAGAAGATGCTTTAATGAATAACATAGAGGATTCTCAAAACTTAGAATTAAGAAGTTTTTTAGTAGAAATAGGTAGTGAAAGAACACCTAATAAGTATAATATTTTTGATTTTGACGATAAGATTATAGATGAAACTTTAAATTAAAAAGACCATTTGGTCTTTTTAATTATCCCTCATATTCTTTTAAGGTATTTTCAAGTTCTGATATTATATTTTCTTTATCTTCAAGTTTGGATTCTAACTCATATATATTATCTTCTTTTTCTTGTAATTCTCTTTTTAATTTATCTACTTTATTTTGATAGTTTAATTCTTCATAATATTTTTGATTTTGTAGTTTTAGATAATTTTCACGATTTTCTTTAATTTTAGTTATATTTTCTTTAGATGCTTTTACATAAATTTTATAATTTGAATAATCTACAATTTTACGATTATTAAAATCTTTTAATTGTTCATTTAATTGATTTGGAAAATTTGAATCATCATATATTCTAAAATAAATTTGGTCGTAACTATTATCTATTTCAAATTTATAAAATTTTGAATGAACACAAGTTATTTCAATATCGTCAATATCACTTTCAACAAATTCTACTTTGTAAAAATTATCAATAAATAGATTATCTTTCATCTCGATAACTTTAGTATCATAAAAGTAATAATTTGAATCTAAATTATCAATATAGTCAAAATCTTTTAATGATATTAAAGTTAGTCCTATACCTATTCCAATAAATATAACTGATGTAACAAATAATATACTAGGTTTGAATTTATTTATTTTTTTATTAAATATTAAATTATAGATTATATATAGGAGTGTTAAGTTCAAAATTATAGTTGCAACTATTGAAGAGAATATACCTATATAAAATAAACCTGTTTTAATAATCATAAACGATAATATAAGCATAATAAATTGAATTACTAGTACAAATAATAAGAAGAATGAAAAAGCAATTATAAGTATTTTAAAGAAAAATAACATTATTTTAAATATACTTTTTATAAATCTATAACTAGAGTATTTAGGATCTCTAATTACTATGGTCTCAGGCTTTTTTTCTAAATATATTTTATCGTTTACTTCTTTAGTATTTTTTGAAGGTTCTAAAGTTTTGTCTTTAACTATTACATAATAATCTAAATATCTAATTTTGAAGATGTGAAAAAATATTAATGCTCCAAACACTAAAGCAAATATTATATAAAGTGATTCTAAGATGTTAACAAGAAAATAGTTTGGAATTAAAAAGTTTAATCCTCTAAGTATTCTATATACTACAAAACTTAAAACTTTACCAAGAGTTAGAAAGAATAATAGAAGTAAAAGTATTATTACTATTTGTTCTAAGATACATTTTATTTTTGACTTTAATTTCATACTTGAGAACATATCTACAGTTTTAGTTATAAATCCAAGAAAATCATCTATAAATTTATTTATATTTGATTTAGATTCTTTACTTTCCTTTACCTCGGTAATATCTTGATTAAGTAATTCATCAATATTAAGATTAAACATTTTACATATTTGAAGTACCTTATCCATTTCTGGGTATGCTAAACCTGATTCCCATTTGGATACTGACTGTCTTGATACTCCAAGTTTTTCCGCTAAATCTTCTTGAGATAAATTATTATCTTTTCTTATCTTTTTTAAATTATCTTGTAAATTCATAATTTCTCCTTTCTATCCATAATTATATTGAATATACTAGTTGCGTTCTACCAATTTTAAGTTGTTTTTTGTATAGTTTTGGTTGCATTTATTATAACACATTAATAAAAAT
>CANRAT010000003.1 GCA_947628685.1 uncultured Bacilli bacterium | reverse complement strand
TTCGGATAGTTGCTACCCTAATACATTTTTAATTTGTCAAAATTTTACTTGACTTGCAGTTCTAAGCCATTCTTCATATATATCTTTAAACCCTTAAGCGTTTATTTTATACTTGCACTCAAATCTCTTTCATTTAAGTTTAAACAGTTTGGACATTCCCACTTTCTTATTCTTAAATCTTTTATTCCTAAATCTATTACTACTATTTTTGTTGGTATAAATTTAGGTATTTCTATAATATCTTCTACTGTTATACTTACATAATATTTATTTGCTTCTTTATATATTGTCGCACTCTTTATATTTCCTTTTATTTCACTTAAATTTCTATATCCTCTTATTTTTATTTCTTTTAGTTTTGGTAATATGATTATATTTTTATTTAAATCTATTTTTATTGAATTATATGTTTTACCTTTATAACTACTTATCATATTATTTGTTTTATATGATTTTCTACTTTTATTTTTTGATTTAAATTTTGGTTTATTTCCTATAGTTTCATTGTATCTTTTAAATGCATTTTCTAAATTAAATATACTATTTCTAAGTAAACAACTATCTACTTCTTTTAACAATTCATATTCATTTAATAAATCTTTTAATTCATTACAACATTTATATACATTTATAAAGTTTGGATATTTATCTAAATATAAACCCTTTATAATGTTCATCATATCACCTCGATAAGATGATTATATCATGCAAACAAACGTTTGCAAATAGTTTTAATTATTTTTTTATATTTTTTACCAAGCACTTTCCTAGTAGATAATTATGTATAGTTAGACATAACTAAAAGTTGGACATAAATATAAAAAAAAGAAAGAAACTATTTAGCCTCTTCAACTGCTCTAGTTTCTCTTATTACTGTTACTTTTATTGTTCCAGGATATTGTAATTCTTCTTCTATACGATTCTTAATATCACGAGCAACTTTATGACTTTCTAAATCATTAATCTCTTCTGGTTTAACAATTACTCTAAGTTCTCTTCCCGCTTGCATTGCAAATGCAGTATCAACACCTTTTTCCTCATTTGCTATGTTTTCTAAATCGTGTAGTCGTTGAACATAATTTTCAAGTGAATCGTTTCTAGCACCTGGACGTGTTGCTGATAAAGTATCTGCAATAGCAACTAGCTCTGCTATAACACTTGTTGCTTCTTTATCTCCGTGGTGAGATTCAATTGTATTAATAACAACATCATTTTCCTTATATTTTTTAGCAATGTTTGCGCCTATTTCTACATGGCTACCTTCCATTTCGTGATCTATAGCCTTACCTATATCGTGAAGTAGTCCTGCTCTTTTTGCAAGCATTTCATTTTCTCCAAGTTCTCCTGCCATAATTCCTGCAAGATTTGCAACTTCTATAGAATGTTTAAGTGCATTTTGCCCATAACTAGTTCTAAATTGTAATTTACCTATTAACTCAATAAGTTCAGGTTCAACTTTAGTGATACCTAGTTCAAATAAGGCATTTTGTCCATATTCTACTATTTTTTCTTTCATCTCTTTGCAAGTTTTATCATATATTTCTTCTATACGTGCTGGATGAATTCTTCCATCTTTAATAAGAGTTTCTATAGTAATTCTAGCTATTTCTCTTCTTAATGGATCAAATGATGATAAAACTATTGCCTCAGGTGTATCATCAATTATTAAATCTACACCTGTTACTGATTCAATAGTTCTTATATTTCTACCTTCTCTACCTATAATTCTACCTTTCATATCATCACTAGGAAGGTCAACTACCGTAACAGTTTGTTCTTCTACTACATCACTTGCATACTTTTGCATACTTTCAACAAGCATGGTTTTTGCTTTTTTATCCACTTCTAATTTTGCTTCTGATTCTTTTTCTTTTATATATGCGGATATTTCTTTAGTCATAGAATCTTCTACGTTTTTTAATACTAATTCACGAGCTTTTTCTTTTGAATATCCACTGATTTTCTCAAGCATTTCAAGTTGTTCTTCTTTAATTTTCTCCACATTTGCTTCTTGTTCTTGAATATCTTTTTGTTTATCTTGTAAATTTTTCTCTTTTTCGTCTAATAAGTTTTCTCTTTTTTGAAGATTTTCATCTCTTCTATCAATACTTTCTTCACGCGTTAAAAGTCTATTTTCAGTCTCTTTTATCTCTGATTTCTTTTCTCTTATTTCTTCTTCATTTTTTATTTTAAGTGCGTTCATTTCTTCTTTTGCTTCAGCAATATAATCTTTTTTTATTTTATCGCCTTCACTTTTGGCACTTTCTAAAATCTTATTAGCTTTATCTATAGCAGAATTTTTTCTAACAAGATTAAATATAAACATTACGATTATTCCAACAATAAGTCCAACAAGGACAAGCAAAATGGAGCCTATAACATTTGGCATATTACTCCTCCATTTTCTTCTTGAGTCTTTAAACTCTATAATTATTATAAAATATACTTGAGAATAAATCAAGAGTAAATTTTAACTTTAAATTATTTAGAACAATCTATAAAATATTTAAACAGTTTATTTTGGTTTTCATCATAGTCTATCATGGATTCTGGATGCCACTCAACACCTATAAAAAATTTTTTATTTGAATCTTCTATTGCCTCTATATATCCATCACCACTTATCGCACTTATATTTAAATTAGGATTTTTTATAACTGATTTGTGTCTACTATTAACCTTTATAATATCACTTTTATATATCTCATAAAGTTTAGATTCTTTTTTAATTTTTATATCATGTGCATATGATAAATTTTTCTTATGATTTGGTATATCCAACATTTCTGCATTAAATAATACTCCCATAAGTTGCATACCTAAACATATTCCAAGTACAGGTTTATTAATATCATATAAATATTTTAGTGCTTTTAAATCATATTCTTCAAATATATCACCACCTTGGAATATTATTCCATCACATATATCTATTATTTTTTTAAAATCTTTATTTAGTGTTATTCCAATAGTATTACCACCATTTTTAATAATAGATTTTTCTATATCCTTATAAATTATACTAATAGGATGTTTTTCTTCACTTACATATTCTCTTGTAATTATTCCAATAATAGGCATATTATCACCATTAAATTTTATTTACTTAATACATTTTTATTACAAAGAAAACTGCGTTTATACAATAAAGTATATCTCTTACATTTCCTATTTAAATAATTTTTCACAAAATTATTGTATACCATCATATTATTCATTTTCCCCATATGAAAGTAATTCTTTTAACTCTTTTTCTGTTAGATTTGAAACGGTATTAGAGTCAGCTTTACCTTCTATTAAATTGTCACTCAATATTTTCTTCTTTTCCTGTAATTCTATTATTCTCTCTTCGATAGTTCCTTTTGTTATAAGTCTAATAACTGTTACTTTGTTTTTTTGACCTATTCTATGTGTTCTATCTGTTGCTTGATTTTCAACTTGTGGATTCCACCATATATCTAGATGTATTACTATATCTGCACTTGTTAAATTAAGTCCTGTACCTCCAGCTTTCAGTGTGATTAAAAAACAATTTGTATCATCAGTATTAAAACTTTCAACTAAATTCATTCTATCTTTAGAATCAATATCTCCATTTATGGTATAACTTTTAATTCCTTCCTTATTAAACTTTTTATTTACTTTATCTAATATTCTTTTAAAACTACTAAATATTAATATTTTATGTCCTTCTTTTATGTAATCTTTTACTATTTCAAGTAATTTTTCTAATTTTATTGATTCACCTTTATAATCTTCATATAAAACACTAGGATCTATACATATTTGTCTTAATTTTGTTAGTAACTGTAATATTTTAAATCTTGCTTTAGACCAGCCTTCAGTCTTAATTAATTCATCCATCTCTTCCTTGGTTGTTTTAACTACATTTAAATAAAGAGCCTTTTGAATATCAGGTAATTCTAAATATATATTATTTTCTATCTTATCTGGAAGTTCTTTTGATACATCCTTTTTCTTTCTTCTTAATATAAAAGGTTTTATTTGATAATTTAATTTTTTTAACCTTTCTAAAGATTTTAAATCAATATCACTAATACCATAATTTTCTTTAAATTTTGATATATTATTTAAATAACCAGGCATAATGAAATCAAATATACTCCATAGTTCTAATACTGAATTTTCTAAAGGAGTTCCAGTTAGAGCTATCTTAGTTCTAGACTTAATTTTTTTTACTTCTTTACTCATATTTGCCTGATAGTTTTTAATCGCTTGCGCTTCATCTATAACACAAACCTCAAAGTTTACATTTTCATACTCATCATTATCATTTCTAATTAAACCATATGATGTTATAAATACGTTATATTTATCTATATTTTTTATTATTTCTAATCTTTTCTTTTTATTTTCTGCAACAGTTATATATTTTAGTTCAGGCGCAAATTTATCAAACTCCTTTTTCCAGTTATATACCAGTGAAGTTGGACATACAATCATTATTTTAGCATCATTTTTCTCTTTTAAAATTTGCTTTATAAAACATATAGTCTGTAAACTTTTACCTAGACCCATTTCATCTGCTAATATTCCACCTAAATCACATTTATAAAGTGTGTATAACCATCTAACTCCCTCTTTTTGATAATCTCTAAGTATCTTTTCGTCTTTTTCATCAAAATTTATTTTAACTTTTTTATATTCCTCAAAATTTTTAATAAATTTATTAAATGAATTATCAGTATTTATTGACTTATATTTATTTTTCTTTAAACTATCTATATAAAATGCTCTATATTTAGGTATTTCTATAATGCCTTCTTCTATTTTTTTACTATTTATATCTAAATCGTCAAATATTTCATTAAGTTCATTTAATTCTTTATTTTCATATAAGTCAATTATATTTCCATTTTTTAATTTATAATATTTCTTTTTAAGTTTTAGCTCAGATAATACTTTACCAAGTTCATTTAAATCTATATTATCTACGTCAAAATTATAAGACATTATTGCATCTTTACCAATTGAAAAATTAGAATTTATATTACTCTTTTTAATTATTTTGATATCATCTACTTTTTTCGTTGTATATACACTATATTTTTGATTTAATTCTTGTATTCCATTTTCTATAAAGTTACATATATCCTCTAGATTATCCAAAATAATATTATTACTTCCTATTTTAAATTTATAATTAACTAATTCAATCAAAGCACTTTGTTCTGCTTGTTCATCTCTTAAAATATTTGTTTGTTTATCAAAGTAATCTATTATATTCCCTTTATAATCAAATTTAATCTTACAAGTTATGCAATCTTTTGAAAAATCGAAATAATATGATATAGTAGGTTTACCAGAAATAATTATATCTTTTACATTTTCAGTTATACTTAAATTATTTTTTATTCTACTTAATAAACCCTTTTTAAACATTTCAGTATTTTCTTTTTTAAATACTATTTTTTCTACTTTAGATTCATTTTTTAATTTTAAAATTTCTGATATATCCTTAGGAACTATATAAAAAGTCTCATTATGAACAATATATTTATATTCATCATCTATTACATAGCACTCATTTTCATTATCAAATGAAAGTTCATAGTGGTCATTATTATAATCTAATTTTAAATTTATTGGCACATCTTCTTTTATTTGTTTTATTATTCCATGATCTTTTATTTTAAATTCTTTACCATCTAATAATTTTAAGAAAGCTCTAAATTCTCTTAAGTTTAACTCAAATGGATTATTGTTAGAACGGTGGTAATAATAAATATTAGAATTCGATTTTTCATATCCTGTAAAAAAATTTAATATATTTTCATCTTCTATGGATAAGTAATGTATATTAGGGTCATACAAGAAATTAGCCCCAAATCTATATTGTTCTTTTTTATATGCGTTTAGGAATGAAGCAAGTTTACTTTCACTTTTTATTACATATGTCTTATTTAATCCTATCGAAATATACGCCATTATTTTACCATGAGTAAAATCTAGTTCAACATCTAAATTAAGTTTTTCTTTTATATTATTAGTAGACTTATCTTTACTAAAATAATCTAATATATTTTTAGAAATATCATACTCATCTAATGGTTTAGGGAATATATCTCTTTTATATTTTATAAAGCATGCTGCAACATGTTTACAAGTATCATATGCATTAAATTGTTCACAAGTGCAGTGATACCTAAAAATTTCGCCATTATTTAAAAATATATTTACTGTATAGTATTCATGGTTTCTTTCAGATTGAACAAAAAATTTGAAAAAAGAAAGATATTTTCCAGATTTACTTACATCACTTAAATAAACATTTCTAGAATAATTTTTACCTTTAGTATATGAATCCATTCCTAATTCTTTTTTTAACATTTCATCTATATCCATAAAACCACCTCAAATAAACATATATATAATAGCAAACATTTGTACTTATGTCAATAAGAAATTTAAAATTCTTTAAATTTTATAAATCGAATGTAACAAAACACGTATATTCTAGCAAATGAGCTTAATATGTCTCAAACAGTTTATTCAAAATATGAAACTAAAACAAATGATATACCAGCAAATATTTTTAATAAACTTGCAATATTCTATAATACAAGTGTTGATTATATATTAGATTTTTCTAACGAAAAGCTATTAATTATAAAATAAAAGTTATTATCTCTTATTTTAATTTTGATAATATGATTATATTTTTATTGAGTTATATATTTTACCTTAATAAATACTTATAATGTTATTTATTTTTTCTGATTTTCTACTTTTATTTTTGATTCAAATTTTGGTTTATCTCCGTATCTTTTAAATGTATTATCTAAATTAAATAACTATTTCTAAATAGCAAATATCTAATTCTTTTAGCCATTTATGATGTTCATCATATCATTCAAACAAATGTCTGTAAACGTATTTTGTTTACTTTTTTATATTTTTATAAAACACTTCCCTAATAAATTAAAAAAGCAAATAATTGCTTTAAATTTAATTATTAACCATTTGAATTTGTATCATCACCATTATTGTTTGAATTTGTACTATCAACAACTACATTATTTTGATTTAATCTATCTTCTCTTAATTGAGTAGCTTTATCCAATACACTCATAAATCTTTTTTGTTCATCATCAGAATATCCAATAGCAAATATTTGTTGAATATCCTTGTGGTCAAAAAGCAGATTTTTATCAGGTGTTATCATACCCTCAGGCCATAAGCAACCTATATAATCCCAAAGTCTATCTCCTGATTCTGGTGCTTTAACCGCATACCCTGTCACCATAATCCTTTTTTTACCACCCTTCATTAATACTACACTTCCTAATGGTAAATACTTTTTAAATTTTTCATTCATAAAATTTCTCCTTTTTATTTAAATTTTTAATTAAATCTTTTCTAAATTCAATTGAACTCTTATAACTAATATTTAGGATTTTATTAATATACGATTTTTCATAATTAACAAATATTATTTCAAAATAAATTATTTTAATATCAAAATTTTTTTATGTTCTTTTACTATCTTAAATTCACTCATAGGTTCTTTTTGGCATCACTGTTTTCATTATATTTCAAATTAATTAAAGTTTCATCAAATTTGTTGATTAAACTAAACAAATATTCTTTATTTTTTAATTTTGATATCCATCTTTCGGGAATACTTTCATAACCATATAAAATACCTGCCATTGAACCAGTTATTGCTCCTATCGTGTCAGTATCATTACCCAAATTTATCGCTTTAACAACCGCATTTTCATACGAACTTGTTGTAAGTAAACACCAAATACTTGCTTCTAACGTATCTACAATAAATCCAGAAGAATTAATTTCACTACTACTTAATTCTGGAAATTTGATATTCAGTAATCTTTTATAATAATTAATGCTTCCATTAGAATAATGTTCACTATAATCTTTGCTAAGTATATCATTAAAAGCCTGTGCTTTTGTTTGACCTTTCAACAATGATTTTACAAAATCAGTATATATTTTACACCCCAATTTACTTATTTCATGATTGTGGGTTAATGATGAACTGTTGCTTATTAACTCTATTTCTTGTTCTTCATTCAAATTATTATAAAATGAATATAAAACAATAGGTAAAAGTCGCATTAAAGAACCATTACCATTATCATATTCTCCATTACCTCCACATTCAAGAGCAGATAATCCGTTATAAAATTTTTGCAATGCCTTACTTGTTGAAATACCAATATCAAAAGTAATCCCTGTTGCAGTGTATTTTGAATCAGCATACCAATCACAAAACTTTTTCATAATATCATTGTAATCTATATCCTTTTTTTCTATTATTGAATCCATAGTAGCTAACATCATTGATGAATCATCGCTCCAAGTTCCTTCGGGTACTTTATGAAAACCATAGCCGATCATTTCCTTCAATGGATTGATTTCTAATTTTTGTCTTGATTTAAATTCGACAGGGACTCCTAAAGCATCTCCCACTGTAAAACCGACTATGGAATTTAATATGTTATTAAAATCTTTAGTTTCACTTTTATTTCCATTATATTGTGATTGATTCAATAAATTAGTTTTTTCATTTTTCAAACAGTAAATTAAATCTTTAAAAGATAAATTTTTTTCTTCGCTTTTTTCTGACTTATATTTTGATATTATTTTTTTATTTGTCATATCATATCCTCCAAATATAAAAGATTTAATTATAAATTCAGTACCAAAACATCTGACATAATTACTCATTATTATCTTTGCCTGGGAATATTTTCAAACATTTCATCATCAAAATTGTTTTTTATATATTCTTTTTGCTTTTTAAGATTTTCTTCTTTCATTTTCATTAATTTTATAAGTTCTTCTCTAGTTAATACTTTTCCAGTAGCATCCATAATTTTTGTTATGCCAAAATCAGTATTATATTTATTGTTACTATTTTCTATACATAACATCTCCTTTCTATTTAGGTACAATCACACTGTAAACAAATATTTGATCGCCAATTTCTTCAACTGCCTGCAAAACTTTTCTATTACCTTCACCTGCTTGAATAAGAAATTCAACCTCATCTGGACATGATGAAAATGTATCGACAAATAAACCTTTTGTTCCAGCTGGCGCTTTTATAACTTCAACAATTTTCTTGTATGTAAATCCTTCGCCCATTACTGGAGTGACACTCATAAATGCATTATCACTTACAATAACAGTTCCACCAGATAATAATTTTAAATTTTCCGAACCAATAGGTAAATTATTTTCTTTAAGTAACCAATTTAATTCGTCAACGCCTCTATAAAAAACTATATCATCTTGTAGCTTAAATTCATCTAATGTATTTGCTAAATTACCTATTAATGCTTCAGATTTTGAATTTAGTGGGCCTATATTTCGCATATATGGATTCATATATATATATTTTGAATCAGTATACTTGCGCATCCCTTCATAGCCAAGATGTTTAGGATCATCCAGTGATATACTTTTTTGAGCAGAATCCCAATATTCTAGATCACTTTTAAAATATTTTCTAGCTTCTTTTGGAGTTTTAAATTGTTTATATTGTGATGAATTTGTCAATTCAAGCATGTCATCCACTTGTTTTTGAACCACACTAATTTTATTATGACTTTTACTAACTTTAGATTGAACAGAACTTTGCCTTATTTCAATAATTGTTTGCATTGCAGTTGATTCAGCAGTAACTGATTTAATAGAATATTGTCCTTCATTTTTCCTTATAGTATCAAGTTTATCACCAATAGTACGACCGTCATATTTTTTTATTGTTTCCAAGTTATCTATGACTTGCTCTTTTGGTAAATTTGTCATTCCATATGTTTCATAGATTCTACCTTCATATGGTTTTAAACATTCATCATAGGCATATACAACATCTATATTAGTTCCCTTTATTTTTGCTCGTTGTGCTGAATCGATCTTACCAACATTAGTATTTATATTTAAATTAATATGTTTCTGTAAATCTCCAATTTCCTTTTGTAATTTAGAAAGTTTAGTATAAACATCAACATCTGCCTGACTACTAAAACCAATAGCATGGCCACTTTTTGCTTCTTCTAAAGCATATTTTACATCATCTGATGCATTGTCTAATAGTTGATTATATTCATCCATTTTGCTTGTTATTTCGACCACATAATCTATATTTGATAAATTGCTATTTTGTAACAAAATGTCAGCATTTTTATTTTTAAAATGTTGTTCTGCTACATTAGAATTGACAAGTTCATCTACTTTTTTACCAAACGGCTCATAACCAAATGCTAAATCACTTGCAAATTTTATGCCTAAATTATACAAATATGCTTTGCCTACTTTTTTCAAAGTTTCTTCTAAATTAAATTCTTCAGTTGCTAAAAAATTCATAAAATCATTTGCTACCACGCATCCAGATTCAATTAAACTATCTGGATCTATAGCTGCTGAAATTAAAGAATGTCCAAATGTTTTACCTACTTGTTTTAATCCTTCTTTAGACAAAGTTTCACCATTTGTAATTACTTGTTTCCATAACTGTTTAATAGTTCCCTTGCCACGCATTTCTCGAAATGCCATTTTCATCTTACTGTATGCAAATCCTTCTGCTGCTCCTCCAATTCCAGAAATAAAACTTTTACCTACTGCCATCCAATAATCATCACCATTATTAAACGATATCTCTGCTTGATGCCCCGTTGCGCTTAATCCACTCATAACTGTATTTACCCAAGGACACGCAAAGGACATACCTACTTTACCTACAAAACCACCAAATACTTCGCCTACTTCGTGCCAAGTTCCATAAGCAGAAGTTGTATTCATTCCTTTATTAAGAACTATTCCTTGATATAATTCCCCTGATAAATCTTTACTTACAAATTCCGTAGCCCAATCTTTATCTACTATGCCTACTGCACTACCTAAAGTAATAAATCCGTCTTCAATTCCTTCTGATATGTCGTATAAGCCTGTAAATGTTGATGTTAAAAATGTCCCTGTATTTGTCCAAAATCTATCCCATCCATTCATATTTTTATAATCTATATCATCCTCTGTTGCTGCATATGGACTCTTTGGATTAAACTTACCTATCTCTATTTTCTTATCTAAAATAGCTTCTTCTATTTCACTCTCAACAAATGGGTGAAAAAATCCATTATTATCTTCTTTTGCTTTATATAAATCCTGTAATTCTTTCTCTAATTTATCATTTTTTAATTTATAATCTATTGCTTCTTGTAAAGCTTGTAATTGCTGATTATAATTCGTCTCGTATGCATTTAAATACGATACTTTTTGCTCTTCAGTTAAACTCGGATCTAAATTAATTAATTTTCTATCACTTTCTGCATTCTTTTTAAATAAATCAATATATTCCTCACTTGTAGAATCTAAAACAGCCATTTTATCTTTTATATCGTATTGAGCAACTAGTTCTCTTTGATATTCTAGTTGCTGTTTCATCTCATCCGTTAACATTCCTGATTCTTCATATCTTTCTAACATATATAAAAGATTTTGATTATAATCCCTGGCATAAGCATTCATTTGTATACTATATTTCATTTGTTCTTCTTCTGTCATGCTTGATGTATCTATTGTTTGTGATTGAAGATATTCTTGCAATAAAGTCATATATTCACTTGCAAAAGTTTGGTCTAATTTCATTAAACTTTCTTTTGTTTCTTCAATTTTATCTACTAGAGAATCTATATTGCAGTTATTAATATTATTTTTTAAATCATTACTATTTGAATCTCCAGTCAAATCAAAATCAACAATTAATCTTTTACATTCATTTATTAAAGTTTTAGCAGAATTAACATTGTTATTTGCACTTAAAAATAATTTTGCTTCACTTTTAAACATACAATTCACTCCTTTTTGCTAAAACTTTAATTATTTTAACTTTTCTTGTTCCTTACTTATTTCTTTTTTATTCTGATCAATCGTAGCGTTAAAATCATTTATAAGATTTGTAGCATTCGTTATTGCTCCATTTATTTTATTAATACAAGATGTAAATTCCGTATCCGCTAAAGGAACTCCATCTAAAACATGACCACCGTTTTGAAAATCTTTTTTTGCTTGATTTAAATAATCTTTTGCACTATTAAGTTTGTTATTTATGTTACTTACATAATCTACTGCAAAATTAAGCGATTCATTTTCAGCTTCTAATTGCTTAATTCGTTCTCTTGCTCTATCATCTTCCGTACTGGCGTACCAAATGCCTCCTCCTATTCCAATAGCGGTTAAAGCTCCACCAACAACTAAAGTTGCTACAATTAATGACATTTGATGCACCTCCTACACTAAATCCTAAAACAAGACGATATTTAAATCATCTTGTCTCAAATAAATCCTATAATAATTGTTTTTTATTTTCAGCAACTATATTTAAATTATCTCTAACTTTTGTTATTTGACTTTTATAATCTGGAACATTGTTATTGAAATTTTCAAATGTTGTTACTACATCTGCCCTGTTTGCTCCATCTAACCAATTATTCAATAAATTATTTTTCGCTTCATTCAATGCATTTACAAAATTTTCAAATGTTGTTGGAAAATTAGTAAATGTCTGTGCATCAGCAATAATTGCTGGATCAGTCCAACTCTCTACTGCCTCCGTTGGTACAGATATAACTGATTCAACTCCATTTAAAGTTACAGCAAGTTCGTTTCCTATTGTACAAGATCCTCCACTAGCTACAATATGTTTTTGCATTGGAACTACTTCATTATTATTAACACTAACAATAATATTTTGTAGATTTTTTACTAAATCTGTTACTGCAGTATAAACTTTAGATAAATCTGTTAAATTTGCCACTGCATCTGAACCTTTCCAATGACTTTTTAAATTTTCTATAGTTGTGCTAAAACTATTAATTAAATCTCTACCAGTTGTATTTGTTATATTAAACATTTCTTCTGCTTGAGTTCCAACTGTATTTGGATTTACACAATGTATTGCCACAAAAACCACCTTCCCTTACAATATGACATCCATTATAGATACTTATTATCGTATCCTACTCAATAATAACATATAAATCATTTAATTGTCAACAGTTTTTAAATGTTTCTACATTTAAAAGTTGTCTATTAATATATGTTAAATCACATCCTTATCTAATTCAATATAATTATATTTATTTTGAATTACTATTTCATTATCAGATAATATTACAAACACATTCCCAAATTTATTTTGAAAATCATAATTTTCTTTATCGGTAATTATTTTGTAATATTTAGATAAATTAATTAAATTTTCTATATCTTCTTTATAACTATTCTCTTTAAACATTATGTAATTTGCTACTATGATTCCTCCTTTATTTAACAAATTTTTTATGTTAAGTAAACTATCTTTTTTGTATATACCTTTTAGTGGATTTTTACCTTTAAATAAATCTATTAAAATGTAATCATATTTTTTATTACAAATTTCAACATAATTAACCGCATCTTCAATAATTATATTAATCCTTTCTCTATTTAAATCATATTTTTTTAAAGTTTCAGCAATAAAAAAGTATTTTTGTGCAATATCTATACAATATTTATCTATTTCAACAACATCTATTTTTTTATCAAAAAAATTTCTTAAAAAATAACTTGGATATGTTAATGTTCCTCCACCTAACATTAAACAATCTTTTCCGTTAGGGTTTAAGTCAAATGGTATATTAAAAAAAGTAAGATAATTTAATACTAAAAAATCTCTTTTTTCTTTATCAATATATTCTGCTGACTGAATCTGTCCATCAGAGCAAAATGTTCTTACAATCCCATTATCTGTATAATATTCTCTAATTTCATAATTGCCATCCAATACTATTTTATTACTTATTAACTCTATCATAGGATCACCATTTTAATTTTATCAATCTAATATTTAAAAGTCAATTAAAAATGAAAAAATGAAAGGTTACTTTCACTTTACATTTTTTCAATTATCTTAATAAACTTAACTTGTCCTTTTTCAACTATATATCCAAAGTTATTTCCTATAACTGCATAATAGTCTTGAAGAACTTTTGTAGGTTTAATTAAATATTGTTCCGCAAATCCATCACCTATATAAAGCCCAGTAGATACATCTATCGTTGATTTATACCAAGATTCGAATTCATAAGGTTTAAATCCTGCTGGAATATCTATAAATATAAAATGAATTTTTAAATTATCTTTTGCTTTTGTTAATATATTAATAAATATATCTTTATCTTCTTTAGATAATGAACTTATAAATTTATCAAATCCTATAACGACACATAATACTTCACCAATATTCTTGATTGCCCTCATATTGTTTTTATTATTTTTTAAAACATCATCTACTTCATTAACAAACTTATTCAATGTCTCTAACATACCTGTATATCCTGTATTTAAATATCTTATCTTTTTAAAATCGTTTGTTTCATAAATATATTTAGCATCAAAAACTATTGTATCCATATTACCGCTATCTAATATACGTAAGAATTTATCGATAAATGTAACATTTTCATCAAAATCTCTAAAACTTATTAAATAACTAAGTTCATCTTTTAGTTTTATACTAGCAATTCCTAAATCTTTCTTTACTAGACCAACAGGTATAAAATTAAATCCAAGTTCTCCTTTGTTAATATGTCCAAACTCAACCTCTTTAGGTAATACAGGTATTTGTTTCATTTTTGTCTTATATTTCATAAATGATTTAATTGACATTTCAAGTATTTTTTTATAAAGTTCATCTCTTTCAAAAGCAAATGCAGTTTGAAATTCTAATACCCTATCTTTCTTAAATAATCCTCTACCATATAGTTTTGAAGGAGTAACACCGTTAGTATTTCCAAAAATGCTTCTATAATCAAATTCATTGTTAAGTTGCAAAGAATATATTGTTTTAAATGTTTGCAATAATTTGCTTTTTACTCCATTAATAGAACTTACAGTAAGTACAAAATATATTCCAAATTTATTACACTCTCTTGTTAATTCGTATAATTTTTCTGCTTGGTTGTTATATAATTCTTCAAAGACATCAAATGAGTTAATAGCTACAACTATATTTGGTATTTTTTTATCTGAATTTGCAATAAAATCTTCATAACTACCATTATATTGTAAAAATTTCTTTCTTCTTAAATCTATTTCAGTTTTTATATACTTAAACAAATTATCTATTTTTTCATCTTCACCAGAATGTACTACATCCCCTACATGTGAACTTTCAGTAAAATTATTTAATACCTCTGTTCCAAAATCTAATATATATATTCCGACCTCATCTGGAGTATAAGTAGTTATTAGTGAATATAATAAAGTTGTCAAGAATAACTCTTTTCCACTACCACTTGCCCCATATAATAAGAAGTTGCCATCTTTACTAAGTGGTACTGTTAATAAATTTTGTTGCTGTTTATGTGGGTCATCGTATTCACCAACAATAGGATTTAAAACATAATCTTCTTTTTGATAATTATATTTTTCTTTTAATTTATCAACATATATCGTTCCTGGAATACTACTAAGCCAAAGTGGTTTGATTTTTAAATTCTGAGTTTTAGCTGCATCAATTATATAATTTAAAATATTTGGAAGTTCTTCGCCTTTATGAACAAACTGTGTATTATTTTTCTCTAAATCACCCTTTTTAATAACTCTACCAATTTCATCTATAAAATCTACTGTTGAATCAACTACTGTAATTTTTTTATCACTTTCATAATACGGCATTCCTGCATAAGCCGATTGTCCTAGTGCGAAAAATTCATTATAACCTACTTGTAAATAAAATCTACCTGTTTCTTTAAGCATTGCTGCTTCAGGGCGCTTTAACATATCGTTTGAATCACTTTTATCTTGAACTTTTAAGCAAACTCTAAATTTAGAGTTAGACCATATTTGATCATCAACTACTCCACTAGGTTTTTGTGTTGCAAGAATTAAATGTACTCCAAGTGAACGTCCTATACGAGCAGCTGAAATAAGTTCATCCATAAACTCTGGCTGCTGACTTTTTAACTCAGCAAACTCATCACTTATTATAAATAAATGACTCATAGGCTCTTCTAACTTTCCTGCTCTATATAATGATTGATATTTATATATATCCATACTACTTTCATTTAATTTTTCACGAGCCTCTTTAAACATATTTTGTCTTCTTTTAAGTTCGCTATTTATACTTGCTAGACTTCTATTCATCTCAACTATATCTAAATTAGTGAGAGTACCTACAACATGTGGAAGTTTAACTCCAGTTTCTCTATTATCGAATGTTAAAGCAAGTCCTCCACCTTTGTAATCAATTAAAACAAATTGCACTTCTTCAGGACTATAATTTATTGCCATAGAAAGAATATATGTAATTATCCATTCAGATTTACCGCTACCAGTCATACCTGCAACAAGTCCGTGTGGGCCATGAGTTTTTTCGTGTAAATCCAATTTAAATAATTCTCCTTGCTCATCTATTCCAACTGGTGCTTCCAAAGAATTAGTTATATCATTATTTTTCCATCTATTAATAATATTTAACTGATTGACATTACCAACATCAAACATCTCTAAAAATCCATATTTTTTAGGTAATACAAATTTACCGCCATTTATATCCATAGGAATATTGCTTATATTAATAATACAGTTTCTTAGTGAAAAGTTTACAAAATCTGGTCTAAAAATTATTTGATTACCTTCAGTCATTTCATTTGTAAATATCGCACTAGAATTTTGAGCAACATTGATAAACATGCTACATTCATTAGGAATATTGTTTAATTTATTATCTACCATAATTATACTATATCCCAAGTTAATTTCACTTTTTAAGATTTCACTAATAAAAACATTATTTTTTACAGATACTATATCATCAGTTACAACTAAATAATATGGAATAAATTTTGATATTTCTTTATTTTCACTATTTGTTTCTTTTCTATAGTTATATTCTTCCATTAATATGCTAGTTATTTTGTTAACATCATCCTTATTTGATGCATAATATCTTACACTTTTATCATTATTCCATAAAAAAGGAATACTTTTATATTTTTCCCAATAAGATTTATTTTCTCCATTAGTTAAAATAACTAATCTTAACATGTCATACCCATGAAAAGCCATAATTTGTAGCATTAAATTATCAAGAAAACTTCTTGTTATATTTTTTTCTACTATAAGTCCCACTTTGTTATGATCTTTAAAATTTAATGTAATAGGGACATCCTTTAAATCATTATTTTCTTTAATTAAATCTGCTATTAAATCTTTTAAATCATCTTCATCTAGTGTAAAGTGTTCCTCCGGATATTTAATTTCTATATCAGGCTTTCTAGTCCCTATGCCTAGTCTTAATTCCAAAAAATCATTGTGTTCTATTTTTCTTTCCCACAGTGTCCTTGATTTATTTAAAATAACATCTCTAACATTTTCAATAGGCAAATTATTTTCAACTAATACTGATTTCTGATAATTTATTTCTTTTTTTATTTCTTCACGTTTTTCATCAATATAATTTTTATACTTTTTTCTTCTTTGTTTTTCTTTTTGAATTTTTTTACGTTTAGTATAAAATTTTTGAAATAAAGGGAATAAAATCATTGAAACGAGCATGCACCCACACATAAGTAAGGATGGAAATTGCTCTTTTATTGTACTTTCTCCACTCAAAACTTTTTGGAGTGCAGTTGCCCCTGATACCATACTCATCATACCCATAGTAAGCATAGGAGCGACAGTAAAAATCAATGGCATATCATCTTGTTTTTCTTTTTGCGTTGGAGCATCTATGTTAAATATTTTCTTTTCTATTTGTCTTTTAAATCTAGGTGGTCTTTGAAAATATTTACTTTTATCAAAGAAAGATACTTCCCTATCTATTAAACTAGAATAATCTATATCAGGGTTTTCATACATCATTCTTTTAGTTAATTTAGAAGAATTAAAAACTAAATCATTTTTATTATTACTGACAAGTATTAAAGTGCCAAAAAAATATATAAATAAACCTCCAACAAATAGAATATCACCTCTATTTAAATATGACTGATTACAAAATTTATTATTAATAAATAGTTTGACTCTATTAGATAAATTTTTTACTA
Organism: uncultured Bacilli bacterium; assembly: GCA_947628685.1. Taxonomy (GTDB): domain Bacteria; phylum Bacillota_I; class Bacilli_A; order RF39; family UBA660; genus UMGS1613. The sequence goes on along the minus strand of CANRAT010000003.1, from coordinate 18,262 downwards.
AAACTCCACCATTTTGGTTTACATATTCGAAACTTAATTGTTTTGATTCAAATAATATATTTTTAACCGTTATATCACAACTGCTATCTATTCCAATTACAATATTATTCGTCTTAGTATAATCTATAAGTAAATTTTCAAAATTTTCATAACTAGGTAATGTATATAATATATATTTTTCCTTAGTTACTGAATTAGCTGCATAATAAATTCTATTAACATCTAATACAGCTGAATCTATAAAATTTATATTATCCAAATCATCTTTTAATATATTAGCGCTTATTTTTATATCAGCATTACTTTTTAATACCCATTTGCCATTTTCGCCTATTACATTTAATAAATTTTTAGAATTATTATCTAATATCCAGTAATTTCCTGTAACACTTTCTGGCAAAGATGTTATATTTAAATTTTTTTCACTTTCTACAATAACTTTCATTTTTATCACCAACTATATTAAAGCTAAAACAGAGCCATTCTTAATACCAGAATTTAATATTTCAGTTTTACTATCATATATCACATTTTCAAAAACATTCATTATACATAGTTTATTATTTGAAGGAAAACAACCGGTCATATCATTTATAATATTATTTAGAATTTTTATTATTTCTCCTACAGTTTTATTTACAGGTATAAACAAATTATACTTTTGGCCTATGCATGGAACTATTAATTCTACATTTATTTTATTTTCTTTCATATAACCACTTTCCTATCATAAAAATAGTTTTTTTAAATATATCTTCTATTCTATACAAATATATTATACAAAAAAACTACTTTTTTTACAATAGTTTTTTTGTGTTCTAAAATGGCATTTTCATATTTCCGTTTTTCATCATTTTCATCATTTTTTTCATTTGTTCGAATTGATTAAGCAATCTATTTACTTCTTCTACGCTTCTTGCTGAACCTTTAGCAATTCTAATTTTTCTAGATGCTTTTAAAATTTCTGGATGTCTTCTTTCATATGGTGTCATTGAAAGAATTATAGCCTCTATATGTGCCATATCTTTAGAGTCTATTTTAACACTCTTTAACTCTTTTGGTACACCTGGTATCATTTTAATTAAACTCTCTAGTGGTCCCAATTTTTTTAGACTGCAGTATTCATGACTTCTTTCAGATTGAACAAAAGATTTGGAAAAAGAAAGATATTTTCCAGATTTACTTACATCACTTAAATAAACATTTCTAAAATAATTTTTTGTCTTTAGTATATGAATCCATTACCAATTCTTTTTTAGCATTTCATCTATATCCATAGTACCACCTCAAATAAACATATATATAACAGCAAGCATTTATACTTATGTCAATAAAAATTTTTAAATTTTTTAAATTTCAGAAAAAATGTGCTGCAAAAGGACATATATATTCCAATTTAGATTATAATAGTCTAAATTGGAATATTTTTTAGTAAGATAGCATTGGTGAGTTAGATGAATAGACTAAGAGATTTAAGAGAGGATAATGATTTATTACAAAAAGATATAGCAAATGAGCTTAATATGTCTCAAACAGGTTATTCTAAATATGAAACTGAAACAAATGATATCCCAACAAACATACTTATTAAACTTGCAATATTTTATGATACAAGTGTTGATTATATATTAGGGCTTACTAATGAAAAGAAAATAACTTATAAAAGAAGCAAAATTAAAAGAGATAATTGATCTCTTTTTTAATTTTCGTTACTGTCTTGTGAATTAGAAGTTTTTTTATTCATTTGACTTATTAATGCATTTAATGTTGACTTAAATTTTTTCTCTTCATCATCAACATATCCCATATAATAGATTTTATCTATTTGATCATGGTTAAATAATGCTGTTTGATCGCTAGATAGTACACCCTCAGGATACATACATCCCGAATAATCAAACATTTTATTTTTATCATCAGTTGGCATAGAGCAAAAGCCTGTTATCATTAATCTTTTGCTTCCACCCTTTAACATTACAACTGTTCCTATTGGTAAATATTTTTCATGCGCATTATTCATTTTTTCTTTCCTCCTTCTAGTGTTATTCAAAATTTAATAATGTTTAGCTCCAATTAAGATATCTTCCAATTTTTTGTTTTCTTTCAATGCTTTTTTAATAAAATTAATCCTTGCATCCAATTTATATAAAAACCAATCTTCTGGGAAAAAATGTGTTATATTCTCTAAACTTTCATTTTGTAATATACCTTGTCTTTTTAAATATTCATTTTGTAATAAACAATAAGCAATATATTTTTGATTTTCATTCATCTTTAACCTCCCATTTTGTCTGCCATTTCTTTTACCTTCTTTTTTAAATCATCAAAGATTTCATTACCACAAAGGCTTTGTAATTTATCGAGTAAGTCTGTTCTACCGTTAGCTGATACTGATATATAATCGGCTAATAATTCATCATATGAAAGTTTATTGCTATCAGAACGCATAGTCCAATATTCTTTACTATGACCAAATGAACCTCGATACTCAGATAGAGAAATACTATCAATCATTGAAGATAATTTTCTCCAATCCCCCTCTAAATCATAATCTGAATTTAATTTATTGTAATGAGCTAATTGGTTATTAATATTATTCTGTGAAATTGCAATTTGTTTTACAAGTTCTTTGTTTGAAATTAAATCTTCTATAGAAATATCAGACATTCCAGCTTCGCTTAGTATTTCTTTTACTGCATTCATTTTACTTGCAGACTCAGCAAGTTCTTTTAAATTTTCAATTGAATCACTTGAATACAAAGAATCTACAATGCTAGACATTTTTGCAGTTTCATTTTCCCTTAATCCCTCATACCAATCAACTGTCTTTTTAAAGTTTTGTTTATCTATTTGCAAAGAATCATCTAGAAGCTTTTTTACAGTCAAATCATTATTTCTTAAATTTTGTCTTGCTATTTCTAAGGCATTAATACTTTCTAAAGAAAGGTCTGGTCCTTCAAATTTAGTCTTTCCTGGTAACACACATTGGTATGATGTATGTCCTAATTCATGTGATAATACCATTCTACAACTAGAATCTAAATCAGATAAACCCATCTGCAATTGGTCAACTCCACCAAAATATCTTGAAGTACCATCATATGTAGCAAAACTCAAATACTTATTATGCTCTTTTAATTTATCAAGATGCTCAAATATATATTTAACATTTTCATCTGTAAATTTATTATCATCAATTATTTCCATAATTCCATTAACCATCATTCTGTCTGCTACATTGCTATCATAATCAAGTTCATATACTGAACAAAGTTTTTTCTTTATTAGTTCAGTTGAATCACTAAATTTTTTATAATCTTTGATATCATTTAAATTTATAGTATGATTAATACTTGATGGTATATCTATACTGCCTTTATCAGATTCTATTATACTATTTTTAACTTTGGAATAAGTTATTTGTGCATTAGTACTCTTCATTGACAAATTATAATAATAATCTTGTTTGATTAAATCAACGTTTTTCTTTTTACTTATAAATTCAGCTACAGCCAAACCTTCTGCAGTATTTTGATAATTATCATAGAATGCTTTGTTAACATTAGCATAAACCAATTTATCATCAACCTTACGCAAAACGAAGTACTGCTTTGCTGCATTATTTGAATCGAATCTTAAATCGCCACTATATGTAACAGCAAAATCATCATAATTTCTAACTTTTAATTTTGAACTATTAATTATGTCATCGCTTGGAAAAATTTTAACTGCTTCTGTTTTAAGAGGTATACCATCTAAATTAGAAGCATATGCTCCAACTTCAGGAACGCCATTGAAAAAGAAACTTTTTCTTTCACCATAAGAACTAAAATAACCACTAGATCTAACATAGCCACTATCTATAATATCATCCACATTTGAAGAGAAATGATAAAGTCCATTCTCTTTTATACTATCATTTAATCCATCAACTAAATTAGTATCTGTATATCTATACCTATTTATATTAGATTCAACTCTGTTAGATGCAGCTTTAACCACATTTGAATGCTTATAATTTAGATCATTTTCATTAAAAGAATATGGACTAGTATCTAACTCAACTCTTGATTTTTCAATATTATTCATTGCAGAGCCTAACCCACTACCGAAATATTCACCACCTAAATTTCCTAAAAAGTTATTTGTATATGCACTAAATATTCCAGCACCAATATTTTTTAAATTCCATTCTCCTGTTTGAATTCCAGATTTTATCTCACCTGATATAAATGTACCTGAATCTATATAAAATCCTATATCCTTAAATGTAGCTTTAGCTGCATTTTTAACTAATGGTTTAAAGGCTTGTTTGAATCCAAAATTTTTAAATAATGATACTACACCTTTTCCATAATTCCCAGATCCTAAATGCTTAATCATTCCTGCTAGTGACTGAAAATTACCAAGAGTAGAAATAGCTGTATAATATTTAAATCCATCTGCTATTCCCCCACCTACGCCTTTCAAAAGTCCTTTAGTGGTACTAGATTCATTTAAACTATTTAAACTTGCAACATTACCTATATTATCTATTATATCATACTCTTTGTTACCTTTAGAAGTAATTGTAAACATTATTTCTTGCACACTTCCATCATCTGCTTGATATTGTTGAGTAACTGTAGTAGTTTCATTTTCTTTTAGATTTTCTATTTCTAAATATTTTTCATAATCAATTGGTATTTCTATATCTTGTCCACCATAATTTAATGATATACTGTTTTTATTCCATTCTTCGGAAGTATGTTTTGATAATCCTGTAGCAAAGGCAGTTACTCCTACTGCTCCAGCGTTTACCGAAAGTCCTCCTACTGTAGATGTCGCTCCAAATGTAACTCCTGCAGCTCCAAAAGTAACTACTGAAAGAGTAACAACACCCGCAACATAACCTACACCCTCAATTACTTGACATGCTATTCCATCTGATTTAAATGGTGCATAAGCATGTTCATCAAGCCATTTACCTGCTTTTGTATCATACAACGAATCATATATTTTATTACTCCAATCATATGATACTACCGTTTTTGCACCTTCCCATAATCCTTTTGTTGCATTAAAATCCCAATCTCCTGTTGCTATTCCATATCCTACATCATATAATGCCGTTCCTACTGTTGCAACACCTGTACCTATTATTACACAAGTATCTCCTATAGCTTCTACTAAATCTACTACTCCTTTTGAAAAAGATATTACTGCATTCGCTATAGACGCTCCTAATGATTCTAATAATTCTTTCCAATTATCACCGTCTGTAACCCAATCAAATACTGAAGTTACTCCATCCCATATTGTACTTCCTAAATCACATATAAAAGAGCCTGTAGCTTCTAATATTTCTCCTGCAAAATCTATTGCCCCATCTATCTTTTCTCCAACCCAATCTAATGTAGATTGTTCCTCTACTTCACTTACTTCAACACTATTTTCTTTTTGTTCAATAACATTCTCTGAATCTGTTTGTATTTGTTCACTTGCTTTTGTTTGATTTATAGTTACCGTAGATTTATAAATTGGGATTTTATCTTCCATCATGTTAAATGTTGTTCTACTATTAAGTCTGTTTTCAAAAGATTTATTATTTTTTACATATGATTCTGCATTTAATTCGTGTATTAATGATGTTATACCTGATATCTTATTATCACCAGTATTCTCTATTCTTTCTGCCTGAGTTATTTTTTCATTTATTAAAGTATTTACTTTACTTACTTCTTTTTTTATATCATATATTTCACTTACTATATCACTTACATTACTTCTATAATTAAATGTACTTGGTAAAGCACTCTTTAATGTATTACTAGTACTATATGCTTCTTGCATTAATTCTTCTATTTTTCTTATGTTTGGTATTACATATGAATTTACTTTACTTACATTTAGTACTAGCTCAGCCATATTTCCTCCTACTAATTTACCTCTATATTTCTATTTCCTCTTTTTAAATCAGTTATTTGCTTTTCTGTATCTTTTATTTTTTTATTTAATGTATCTATGTTGCTTTTTATACCTGGTATTATTGTATTTTCCATTTTATTTATTATATTTGTCACTCTATCTTTTAACTCTTTTACTTTTCCACCGTCTAGTGTTTTCCCATTTATGTTAAAATATGCATGTAATCCATCATTTGTATTTAATAATTGTTGATTACTGCTTTTTAATATGCTTAATAATTTATTCGCATAATTTAGTGATTTGTTATAACTATCTAATTTTTTTTTGTAATCATTTTTCATTTTTGTTAATTCATCTATTTTATTTTTATTGCTTAACATAGTATTCACCTCTATTTATAAATAAAAGTTAATATTATTAACTCTTATTTATAAATGTCTTAATTTCTTAAGACAGTTTATATTTATCCTATTTTACTTGAAGCAGTTGATTCAAGTTTTTCATATGCAGGCGCAACTGTATCTGTTAAATACTTTGAGCAATCTGTTACTGAAGATATAAAATCAGGAAATCTTGATTTCATCCTATCAAATGCTGCATACAATTCTTCTGCCGTTTCACTGTTATATGCATCTTTTACTTTACTTATTATTCCTGTAAGTTCACTATTTAATATAATATCTAGTGTACTTGCTGATTTATTTAAATCAGCCGCAGCTTGTCTACATCCTTGTGATGAGAATGTCATTGCCATTTATTATTCCTCCCTTACTATAAATTTTCCTCTAATTTTTGATAATCTTTACCAATAGCAACTAATAATTCACCAAATTGATTTATCAATTGTCCAAATTTTTCATAATCCGCTTTAAATGATTCAATATTATCTGTAAATTTTTGAGCAGCTGTTCCTGTCCAACTTGTTCTTAAGTCACCTACTATACTATAAATTCTTTTAATTTCATTATTGTATGTAGATGCGTTTTGAATTATTTGTTCTCCATATTGAATCGCTTTACTTGGTTCAATACTTATTTGTGCCATAACTTACCTCCCTCTAAACAATACCCTATATATTGTATAATTTAATTGTACATTTAAATGTCATAATTTAATTATCTATAACCTAGAATAGATTAAAGAAAAAAAGAGCTTTTGCTCTTTTATATTAGAATTATTTTATCTCCATTTTTAATTCCACTTGCTTTTACAGTATAATTTCTTGGAAATACCTCACCATTACTTGAAATTAATTTAGCATTATTTTTTATTTGATAATGTCCTTCTGATAGTTCATTAATTGTTTTTACAAGTAATTCTATTGTAACATTTATACTTTTAGAAACCGGAATATATATATTATATTCCTCTTCTATCATAGGAACAACAACAATAACTAATATTTTATTCGTCACCTTCAACCTCCTCTTGTGGTGAATCACTAAGTACTTTTATGAGTATTGGATTACCCTTCTTAACTGAATATCCAAATTTATTTCCAATTTCATCTTTAATATATTTTGGAGTTTTAGATAATTTAATCGTATATTGGTCCCCTATTCCATCACCTATCCAAATCGCATGGTTATTAGCTACTACTGTTTTATACCAATTTTCATATTCAAAACTCTTAATATTATCTATTGTATCTACAATAACTATACTAATCTTTCTTAAATCCTTAATCATAATCATAAAGTTTTCTAACTTTTCTTGTAATTCAGATGATAATTTATTTTTAAAGTGTGTTAAACCTATTATTACAATAAGTAAATCTTGAAAGTTTTTAATTGCATCAGTACTATAGTTATTTGAGACATATACTTGATTTAATCTTTCTGTATATGAATATAGTTTATTAAATATATCATCAAAATTATCTTTATAGTAATTTGCAGTAAATTTTTCATTTTCAAATAATTTTTCTGCATCTATTATGTTAATAGATATATTTCGATTAAAAGAACAAACTTTAATAAATTCAGGAACGAATGATTCAAAAGCAGTTGTCTCAGTTGAAGATATAATAGTAACAGGTTTTACTCTAAGATTAAATGTAGATACCTCTAGGCTATTTTTTTCTATTCCAACAGGTATACTATCTAACCCTTTTATATAATCTTTTACTATATCTAAATTAACTGTATTAGGTAAAATTGGAACTTTCTTTGCTTTAACTTCATACTTTTTATCAAGTTCTATACATAAATTTTTAATATATTCAGCACTACTTTCATCAGTTTTAAAACTAGCAGATTGAAATTCATATATTTCATCAAACTTAACAAGTCCTCTTCCTTTTATTTTTGATGGGAATAATCCATGTGTATTTCCTAATATATCGGAATAATCATTTTCATCATTAAGTTGTAGTACTAAATTTTGTTTAAAGTTTTGTTTTAATTTATATCTAATAAAATTAACTCCATTTGTTGTTAATATAAATGTTATTCCGTATTTATGACCTTCTCTTGTTAAACTATTAAAATCATCTTGAAGTTCAGAATACATTTCATCAAATGCTTCATATAAATTTACTATTACTATTATGTTAGGTATAATTTTACCACTATTTTTAATATAAGACGAATAACTTCCTCCATATTCTGAAAATAATTTTTTACGTGTATCTATTTCTTGTTTTAACATTTTAATTAAATTATTTATTTTTTCTGCCTCAAGAGAAAGTAATACATCTCCTATATGTGGTGCGTTTTCAAATAGTTTAAGTGTTTCTGCGCCAAAATCTAATATATAGAAGTTTACTTCTTCTGGAGTATGTTTTGTTATAGTTGAATATATAACAGTTTGGATCAAGTCATCTTTACCCATTCCTGCTGCTCCATATATTATAGTGTTACCTTCTATAGATAATGGTAATGTGAGTAAATGTTTAGACTGTGTATTAGGATCGTCATACTCTCCTATTACAGGATTAATAATACATTTTTCACTTGTATAATTATACTTTTGCTCTAATTCGTCTACATATATTTTATCTGGTATTTTATCTAACCATAAATCTTTAGCAAATACATTTTGTTCTTTACCTAAATTATATAAATAATTAACTATATTAGATAACTCTTCTCCATTTGCTTTTGCATTAATGTTTACTTCTTCTTTATCAACATTTTTAATTATATATCCTACATTATTAATAAAACTTATATTAGTATCTATTTTTCTTTTTATTTTGTCTGTTTTTTGATATGGTACTCCTGCATAAGCAGATTGTCCTAAAGCGAAAAATTCATTATACCCAACTTGGAGGTAAAATCTACCAACATTATGAAGTGAAGCAGCATCTGGACATTTTATCATATCAACACTATCTTGCTTATCTTGAACTTTCAAGCATACTCTAAATTTAGTGTTGGACCATATTTGATCGTCTACTACTCCACTAGGTTTTTGAGTTGCCAAAATTAAATGCACACCCAAAGAACGTCCTATACGAGCAGTTGATATTAATTTTTCCATAAATTCTGGTTGCTGTGTTTTTAATTCAGCAAATTCATCGCTTATAATAAACAAGTGAGGAATTGGTTCTTCTACTTTTCCTTCTCTTCTTAATTTTTGATATTTATATATATCTATTGTACTTTCATTTAATTTTTGTCTTGCATCATTAAATATTTTTTGTCTTCTTTTTAATTCACTTTCTATTGATGCTAAACTTCTTTTCATATCGTTTACATCAAGGTTTGTTATAGTTCCAGCAAGATGTGGAATTTTTACACCTGTTTCTTTATTTTCAAATGCACCAGCAAGTCCTCCACCTTTATAATCGATTAGGACAAATGCTACTTCATCTGGGTGGTAATTAACTGCCATTGAAAGTATATAAGTTATTATAAATTCTGATTTACCACTTCCTGTCATACCTGCGATAAGTCCGTGTGGACCGTGAAATTTCTCGTGTAAATCGAGTTTAAATAATTCACCATTAGTATCTACTCCAACGGGAGCAGATAGACTAGTTATAGGATTGTTATTTTTCCACCTGTTAAGTGGATTTAACTGTTCTATTTTACCTACATTATACATCTCTAAAAATCCTAATTTTTCAGGTAATGAATATCTATCTTTTGCCATTTCTATTGGTATGTTTGAAACAACTTTACTTACACTTTCTATATTTAAATCTCCAATAAAATCTGCTTTAAATACTTGTTGTTTATCACTTGTAAGTTCATTTTCAAATATTATAGAATCATTTGCTTCTACATTTATAAATGTCGTACATTCATTAGGAAGTCCCAAAAGTCTTTCCTGTACTATTAACATACTAAATCCAAGATTAATTTTTTGTGATAATACATCTTTTATTATTTCAATATTTCTTAAAGACTGATAATCGTCTGTTATTATAAGAAAATATAGTTTATATGATTTATAGTCTTCAGTTTTTAATTTAGAGGTATCTCCATCTTGATATTTTCTATTTTGTAAATAATTATCTAGATATATTGATATTTGATTTGCCTCATCTACATCTGTTGAGAAAAATCTAATAGTTTTATCATCATCACTCAAATATGGAGATGTTTTTAAAAATTTCCATTTATATTCATTTTCTTTAGAAGTCATTATTACTATTTTTAAATCTTCATAACTATAAAATGTCATAAGTTGAAGTAGTAATCCATCTATGAATGATTTAGTTATTTCTTTTTTACCTACTATTGCTGAGATATATTTTTTAGTTAAATTAACTGTTACAGGTACATCAGTCATTATCTTTGTTTCTGCACCTAATTTATCTAAAACTTCTCTTAAATTGTTTTGAGTTAAAGAAAAATGTTCCTCTGGATATTTTACTTTTACAAAAGGTTCTACATTTCCTATACCAAGTCTTAAATTAAGAAAATCATCGTGCTCTATCTTACGTTCCCAAAGATTTCTTTTTCTATTCAATATAATTTGTTTACAATCAGAAAGTGGTATATTATTTTCTATTAAAGATTGTCTTTGACGAGAAACTATACCTCTTATATATCCTCTTCTTTCTTCTATATATTCATTATATTTTTTTATTCTTAGTTTTTCTTTCTTCTTTCTTTGATTTTTTGAATATTGTTTTTGTAAAAGAGGCCAAAATATCATACTAAGTAACATTGCACCACAAGTTACAAGTGAAGGAAGTGAAGACTTTAATGTTTGTGTTCCTTCCATTACATTATTTATTGAAGTTATACCAGATACCATTGATGTTAATCCCATTGTAAGCATAGGACCTATAGTATAAGCAAGTGGCATTTCATCAGGTTTTTCTTGTTCTGGAGGTGGATCTATTTCTACTGTATCTTCTTCAACACTTGTTCTAAATCTAGGCATTCTAAAGAAATACTCTTGTTTTTCATATACTTTTAAACTTGTATCTTCTTCTTTTTCTTCTTGTGGTTCAACAGGTAAATTTAAAGGTTCTCTTTTTCTTAATACTTGTGTATTATAATTTACTATTCCTTTAACGTTATTCATTATTATGAAATTACCACATATAATTATCTTTAATCCCATTATAAATACAACATCGCCTATATTAAGATTAGATTTACTTACTGCAATACCATTTACAAAAACTACTCCGTTATTATTTAAGTTATTTATACTCCATATTCCATTAGTTGATTGTATTAAACACTGTTTATCTTGTATATATCTGTTATTATAGTTAATTGTGTTATTAACACCATTACCTATATATATTTGACAGTTGTTTGAAACTTCATATTCACAAGAATTATCATCATATACAGGTGATGTATATAAAATGTAATTATATTGTTCTCCTTTTACTTGTAATTCATAAAAATTATAATTTTCAAGAACTACTTCTTCAACATTATTGCCGTTATATATTATTTTAGTTTCAAAATTACTTTTTAAAACCCATTTAGAATTATTTGCTTCAATATTTATAAGGTTTCTTTTTATATTGTTTTTATCTTTATCTTCAACCCAAAAACTTCCATTTATTTCAAGTGGAAGATTTGTATTATATATTTTACCGTTTTTTATTAAAGAAACTCTCATAAAACAACCTCTTTATTCTATATAAAAATTATACAATTAAAGAGGTTTATTTTTATATTAAAGTCTAAAATGGAATATTAAAATGGCATTTTCATATTTCCGTTTTTCATCATTTTCATCATTTTTTTCATTTGTTCGAATTGATTAAGCAATCTATTTACTTCTTCTACGCTTCTTGCTGAACCTTTAGCAATTCTAATTTTTCTAGATGCTTTTAAAATTTCTGGATGTCTTCTTTCATATGGTGTCATTGAAAGAATTATAGCCTCTATATGTGCCATATCTTTAGAGTCTATTTTAACACTCTTTAACTCTTTTGGTACACCTGGTATCATTTTAATTAAACTCTCTAGTGGTCCCAATTTTTTTATTTGTTTAAAAGTAGATAAGAAATCTTCTAAATCAAATTTACCTTGCTCCATTTTTTTAGCAGTTTTTCTTGCTTCATCTTCATCTATTACTTCTTCTGCTTTCTCTATCATCGTCATAATGTCGCCCATACCAAGTATACGAGTAGCCATTCTATCCGGATAAAATTCATCGAGTCCATCCATCTTTTCACTTACACCTACAAATTTAATTGGAACATGAGTTAAATGTCTAATAGAAAGTGCCGCACCACCTCTTGTATCTCCATCAAGTTTAGTAAGTATCGCACCTGTAAGTTTAAGATCGTTATTAAATCCTTCTATTACATTAACTGCATCTTGTCCAACCATACTATCTAATACTAAAAGTGTTTCATTAGGATTTACTTCATTTGATATATTTTTTAATTCATCCATTAATTCTTTATCTATATGAAGTCTTCCTGCAGTATCTATAAGTACATAGTTAAAGTTATTTTCTTTAGCATATTTAATTGCATTTTTAGCAATAGTAACAGGATTTTCTTTACCTTCTTCATATACTTCTATGTTAAGTTCCTTACCTATAGTCTTTAACTGATCGATAGCAGCAGGACGATACACATCACATGCAACAAGTAAAGGATTTTTCTTATATTTTTTTCTAAGTAATAAAGCAAGTTTACCAATAGTTGTAGTCTTACCACTTCCTTGAAGTCCTACAAGCATAAGTATACTTGGATTTCCACTTACATATAAATCCTCTTTTTCTCCACCTAAAAGGTCTACTAACTCATCTTTTAGAATTTTTACAAATTGTTCACTAGGTTTTAGACTTTTTGTGACTTCCTCACCGAGTGCTTTTTCCTTAACACTCGCAATAAACTCTTTTACTACTTTATAATTAACATCTGCCTCAAGTAACGCAAGACGTATCTCTCTTGTTACATCACTAATATTATCTTCAGTAATTTTACCATAACCTCTTATTTTATTTACTGCGTTTTGTAACCTATCTCCTAAACTTTCAAACATAATATCACCTTTATATATTATATATGATTTAAACTAATTTTGTCTATGAATTTTAAAAAAATATAACAAATAAGCAAATTTATTTGCTAAATTTGCTTATCTATTACTTTTATGATCTTCTACATCATTATAATATTGTTTACCTAGTTCAACTAATTTTTTAGTCATAAGTCCGCCTACAGTACCATTTAATCTACTTGTAGTATCTGCGCCAAGTTTTATGCCAAGTTCACTTGCTATTTCATATTTTAAGTTTTCTAAGGCTTGTTTTGATCCTGGAACTACTAGTTTATTATTCATGAATCTCACCTCATTATTATTATTTTCAAATAATGATTTTGTATAATGAGACTTTTTTCCAATTAAGTAAATATAGAAATAAAAGCAAATAAATTAAATACAAAACTTAAATATATTGGCCATTCTCTTTTTAAACCATTATTTTTTACCAAACTAACAATTTCTACTATTAATAAAATGACGTTAATTACAAAGAATAATAAAGGGAAATGATTTATATTAAATATTTCATATATTAAATCTAAAGTTCTTATAGAAAATAAAATATTTAATATTAAACAAAGGATAGAACTTAAACTATATTTGGATCTTTCTTTTATAAGTTTATTATTCTCTATTCTATGATATAAAATTATAAGGAAATAAAGAAATAATAATAAATAAATATTTTGCTCAAAATAGTATAAACTTATATATTTATATGAATCTGATATATTATTAGTTATTACTAAATTATTTAAAATTTCTAAATGAGTTTTTGAATTTGATATTAAACTAGTATCAAAAAGAGATCTTGCAAGTAAAAAACTTGTGAGTAACATTATACTTATGAAAAGAAGATTATATTTAAGTGATGTTTTTAACTTTAATTTAATGTCTCCTATACTTATTATTAGTAAAATTATTAAAGATATGTAAATAAATATATTTTTTGTAAAAATACCATATCTTTTAATAAATAATAGTGATAATACCATTGTTAATATAAGAGATATAAATCTTAAAATATTTAATTTTTTCATTTTACACCTACTTCTATTACATCATTTGAAAATATTAATAAGTTATCCGTTGCTTTTAACATTATTCCTAAATAAGCATCTAAAGTACTATAAAATGCGATATAATCTTTAGTATTAATAGAATATTTATATGAATTATATCCTTTATTTAATGTATTAAATAAAAGTACTCGTGTTGGAAAATCAAATATTGAATAATTATACATATTATTTATTTTACTTTCATCATAAAACTTAAGTATTTTATATCCATCTATTAAATTAGAGTTAAAACTAGTTTCTCCAATTACATATAAATCATTAATTGAAAATGATGCTCCTTCTTTATATTTAAACAAAGGATGTTCTTTTAATCTATCATAATTACTTTTTAAAATATTTAAAAGCTCTTCATTTTCTTGTTTAGTAAAAATAGTTTTTGAATTTTCTATTATATTAATGTTATTATATATTTTCTCTAAATTAGAATCAATTTTACTAATTTCAGTACTATCTAATTTATAACTTTCTTTCTTATTTAGATAATTTATATGATATAAATTTAATATAAATATAAATCCTATGATAACTATTATTAATGTAGATATAATATTTAAAATTAAATTTTTATATTTATTATTGATTTCATCTTTAGAGTAGTTTATCGTATCTAATACATAGTCATTTACTTCGTTTAATGTCTTTTCATCTATTCTTTTTCCTTTTAGTATTTCTAAGATTGATACACCAAGTACACTTGATAATTCATCTAATATAGATACATCGGGACATCCTTTTCCTCTTTCCCACTTTGATACAGCCTTATCTGTTACTCCAATTTTTAAGGCTAAATCTTTTTGAGTTAAATTTTTCTCTTTTCTTAAATTTGCAATAAATTTACCAATATCATCGTAATTCATATTATCACTACCTTTAAAACAATTATAACAAAAGATAAGTTTTTTTTAAACCGACTAATAGTAGAATTGATTAAAATAAAAGATTAAAATAAAAGATAGCATTTTTGTGTGCTATCCATTTTCTTATTTAGAATAAGTGTTTCCACCTAAATGTTGTTCACCCATTTGAACTAATCTCTTAGTGATTTCTCCACCAACTGAACCATTAGCTCTTGAAGTAGCATCTGGACCTAAGTTAACTCCTAGTTCACTAGCTATTTCATATTTCATTTTGTCGATAGCTTGTTTAGCTCCAGGTACAACGAATTTACTTGTTGATTTACTGTTATTCATGATTTCACCTCCTGTACATTTTTAATTTGTGTACAAAGGTGAATTTTATACAAAATTTATTTGGTAATTTTTTCTATTAAAGCAAATCACTTTTATCTTCTTTTAAATTAGTTATAACTTCTACATTATCTATACATTCGTTTATTAATGCTTCATAGTCAAATGTACTTTCATATTTAATACATTTATCTATATCAGGATTAATTACTGGATGTTCTGGTAAAAATATAGTACAACAATCTTCATATGGTAATATACTAATATCATACGTATTTAGTTTTTTTGCTATATCTATTATTTCTAATTTATCCATACAAGCAACAGGTCTAATTACTGGGAAATTGGTTACACTATTAATAGCAGCCATACTAGTTAATGTTTGACTTGCAACTTGACCAATTGACTCTCCATTTATTATTACTTTACATTTATGTTTTTTTGCTAAACGCTCTGATACTCTATACATCATACGTCTCATTATTGTTATTACATAATTATCTGGGACATTTATATATATAGCTTCTTGAAGTTTTGTAAATGGTATTACATTAACTTTAATATTCCCTGAATATTCATTAATTATTCTAGCAAGCGTTAATACTTTATTTTTTGCTTCTATACTTGTGTGAGGTGGTGACTCAAAATATAAGCATTCAAGGTCAACTCCTCTTTTAATTGATAAATATCCTGCAACTGGACTATCTATTCCTCCACTTAACATAAGCATTCCCTTACCTTGAATACCTACAGGATATCCACCTAAACCTTTAATTTCATTTGTATAAATGAATGTTCCTTCAACTCTTATTTCAATAGTTACTAATATATCAGGACTTTTTACATCTACTTTTGTATTTAAGTTTTTAAGTACATAACCGCCTATTATATTATTAACTTCCATACTAGGTATGTTAAATGTTTTGTCTGCTCTTTTGGTATTAATTTTAAATGTATTAAATGTCTCTTTTTTTAATAGTTCTAATACTTTTAATTTTATATCTTCTATATTAGTATTTACTTTATGACATATTACTATTCCATGTATACCAAATACTTTTTTAAGTTTATTTACTACACTATCTACATTATTACACTCAATATACATTCTAACTCTATCAAATTTAATATTAAATTCTTCGCCATCTAATATTTTTTTAATATTATCTGCAAGTAATTTAATAAAAGTTTTTCTATTTTGTTTTTTAGTTGTTAACTCTCCATATTTAATAAGTATTAAATCATCCATAAAATCACCACAAACATTATATCTTAAATGAATTAAAATGTAAATAATATATATTCGTACAAAATAAAGCAAAATAAAGAATAGTAATTTTTAAAAAGATTACTATTTTTACTTTATGATGCTTGGGTAATAACTACACGATTAGATGCATATGCGTAACCACCTCCGTAATGATGAGCATATGCAAAAACCCCATTAGTCGTTGGAAAAACATAAGCTCCACGTGTCACCCAAGGGGCAACCTCGTCACAATCTACAGGTGAACCAGCATCGCCATACCACCTATATGTTTCTGATAAAGCATGTCCTTTACATTCTTCACCATTACAAGCCATTGCTATATCTGAATTAGTATATCCATCAAAATATTTTTCATCTGGTTTATTTTCATTTGTAAAATTAGCAGAATTACCATTTGATGTTGAGCCCCATGGTAAATCTGTTCCTTCTATTGCTGTTATTAAATATCCCATCACGTATTCACGATAGCCACCACTCATATCATATATTCCTGTAATATTTCCTGTTGTACTTGCTTTTACTCCACTTTCTCCATTATATTTATTCTTTGGATTTGTACAAGTATCATCAGAACTTTCTGAATTTATAATATCTGCTCCTATTCCTGTTATATAACTTGAACAATTATTTCGATATACTTCTTTTTCTGTTCCTTGATAATCAGCATTACCATACTTTCCATATTTACTTTGTGATAGATATGCAACTGCTCCCCATTCACTATTCTTCGCCATATGTGTATCTATTATATTTGAATTTATTCCAAATGGATTACCTACCCTAGACATTGACCTTACTAAAAAGAATTGCGGAGATATAGTTTGTATACCATATGAATTTATATTTGGCAAAATTTTTATACTATCTGCTCTTTCACAATTTTCATCTTTACAAGTTAAACCTGTACTGGTAACACTCGTTTCAAACTTCCCTACCCATATTCCTGATAGTTCATCATCTCCAAATGTAAATGCTGGATGGGTATACCAATTATTTGGTGTATCTCCTGTATATTTCGCACTACCATTCTTCTTTTCTTCTCTTTCACTTACAAATCTTATATCTATTGCTCCTGGTGTTGCTTGACTAGGCTTACTCCCTCCTTCTAGTCTTACTCCATATGTATTTCCTATTGTATATTCATATCTTGGTATAAATACAAACATCGCTAGTACATCTGTTGAATCTATTTCTTCAGGTGTATCTGGTACTGTTACTATTTCTCCTACTTTTTTATCTCTTGCTTCTTCTTTTAGTATTACTGCATTTGCCCACTCCTCTTTATCATAATCATACCACTTTGAATATTTATCTGCTATTACCCATGACTTTTTATCATTATCATACACTACTGGAGTTAATGTATCATTCATTAAATCTGGTATTGGTGTA
>CANRAT010000002.1 GCA_947628685.1 uncultured Bacilli bacterium | reverse complement strand
AAACTCTTGTATTTACTTACCAAAATAGTCATTTCTTCTATTTTTGGATTTAACCGATACCTCCATGTCCAGCATCGATTACGACTTTTTTACTTGCTCTTTCATCCATAACAATCACCTATTATAAAGTATGATTATTTAAAAATAGTGTGAAAAATATAATTATAATATACCGGCAAAATTTTATATAAAAATTATAATGACAGTTGACAATTATTTTCAACAACTTCATACCCAACCCTTATATATGCCGTTTTTTTTTAAAACATATTCCTAATCATCAAAAATTATCATCAACATAATCACAAACTATTGTCTCTTTTTTATTCTCATTTTTTCTATGCATTTTCCCAGTATATTGTACCGTTCTATTTATACTAGATATAAGCATAGTCAAGAATAAAACTTCTAAACTAAAATCATCAAACCCTTCACCAATACAGGAACTTATAGCAATTATGATTTTGTTTCATTTTTAATCTTTCAATTATGCCGTCTAATATAAAAACTTATATTAAAATATATTATTTGTATTTATTGATTTCTTTTTTAAAGGCAGTATATTTTGAATATTTCTTTCCATAGAGCGCAATAATCTCACCTTTATTTTTCATATTTAGATTCTCTAGACACTCATCTAAAATACAAACTAAAAATGCCACTTTACTGTAAGAACCACGATGTTGATTAGAAACAATTACATCTACTCGTTTAGCTACTGTTTTTTCTAACCAACCAATATAATCCTGCTTTATTTTATCAGAAATAGTAAAGTGTTTTTTCCAAACATTAAGAATTTTCAAATATTCAATTCCTCTTTCATCGGCATTATAAAGGTTATAATCATCTCTTACTCCTATATCAAGGCATATTGAACTAGCTAATTTCTTTTTTATTTCAGTTTCATTCCAATCACATAGTAAAAATAATGCTAATTCCACATAAGTATTCATATTTGAATATGTCCAACCCAAATATTCTTGATTATCTTTAAAAAAATTTAAAAAATCATCAAATTCTCCTAAAAAATAACTAAACAATACTATAGCATTACTATTTAAGTTCTTATATGGATCCTCTTTTATAATATCTATTTCTTCTTTATATTTTACTAAATAATCATTATTTATAATCCTTATTAAATCAGATACATTATGACTGGATTCAAATGCTACGTATAAACACTGACTAATATCAAAATTCGAATCAAATTTTTTATAAGATTCAGCTATAAGTAATGCAATATCTCTTCTTATATTATCACCCACATCTTTAATTATGCTTTCACCTATTTCAATAACTTCTTTATATTTATTTAATTCATATATTTTTTTCAATATAACTATACATAATTTAGGATGTGTTATCTTGTTCATTTCTAACACTTTTTTATAGTTATCATAATTACTATATTCTAAAGAATTGATTAATAAGTTAAAAGAAATATCATCATTTTTTTGAGATAGAAATTGTATCCAATTTTGCAAAAATATATCCAAATCTTTAATTTTTTCTAACCCTAAACTAAAAGAATCTTCGAGTTTAATATTTCTAAAAGTGTATAATTTATAATAATTATATATTTCTTCAAGTTTATTGTCGCTAATTAATATGGTAATAAATAATAAAGTTAAACATATTTTATTTATATCCACATTGACTAATTCAAAAGATACAATATCATTTATTTCATAATCCAAAATATCATTACTATCATCTTCTAAAACAGAATAATTAGTAAAAACAATTAAATCAAGAATCTTTCTTGCATTTCTATAATCTTTTTTTGTAATTAATATAGAAGCTAAATTATAAGCATTTAATATAATACTACTAATATTTTCAGAATCATAATAACTAGTTTCATAATTATCACCAAAGTAGTCATAATCATCAGTTTCATAAGTTTCAGAGTGAAATTGTAGTTTACCAACATTAATTAAATCAAACTGCTCTTCAATTTTTTCTATTGTTTTATCCAAATCACCTAAATTAATACTTTGTATTTCATCATTAAAGACCTCGTTAATAAGTTCTATTATTTCATTATTTTGACTATCTGATAATTTTTCAATTACACTAAACAAAAATTTTTTAATTTGTTCTTTTGAACTTTTTTCACATAATTCATCCAATAATTCATATAAATCTTTTTTATTCATAACACTCACTAAATATTATTCTCCCACTTCATAGCCATTTTTAATTGCTAATATTTTCCCTTTTAGTTCTCCATTATCCTTTTTAATATTATACTTTCTATAATCATATTTTCTATTTGTTTCATATCCTGGAGTAAAGTAATGATTAGAATAACCCAATTTATCTATATCATCAACAATATCTTTTAAATCAAAATCGCACATATCATCAAGCATTCCTAAACCTTCACCATTAACTACTATTGGATAAAGTTCTTGTTCCTTATAGCTTTTTAATTTCCTTGAACCTAAATATATGATATTGAAAGTAGTAGTAGAGCCCATGTCATATTCCATTTTCATAGTGTCATTCTTTTCTAGTTTCAATTCACTTAATTTTGTTACAACAGCATTAGATAATTCATCAAAGTCAGGGTATTCTTCAGGGCAAACCCAACAATCGAATAAATAATCTTTGTATTCAATGGTATATAAATGATACGCAAGTGAATTAAACGATGCAAGTATAGTATATGCAAGATCTGCTACTGTTCTTCTACTTGGTATTTCAACACTCCTCCATATTTTATTTTCTAACCCTTCTATTCCAATTCTAAAAGTTAATATTTCATCCATTTTTAAACACTCCTATTCAAATTTAATATTATTTTTATTACACCATTCTATGGCAATTTCTTTATACTTTTCATCTCTAAACTTATACCAATTTTCAATTATATCAAAATTAATACATGTATCTTTAAATCTTCTAAAAGCACCACGTCCATTAATGGCAATTTGTAATTGATTGTAAAGTCTAACATCTTCAATAGTCTCTATAAACTCTTCCATCATGCCATATTCATCAATATAATATTTAGTAGGTAGTCCTATACAATTATCATATATTTCTTCTTTTTCATCTTCGCTCATATCTGAATAATCACCTATATAAATAAATTCATTTGTTTTATCATTGTAATAAGCACTGGAATCCATTCCATCATTTACAAATTCTAACATTTCTATAACATCATCTAATTTTACTTTCATTTTAACTTCACTCCCTTCCCATTAAACTCCTATATATTCCAAATTAGCAATGAAATTTAATATGCTATTTATCACTTCATCGTATTACAATTATAACATAAACCTAGGTAATTAGCAATCGATTACCTAGGTTTATGCTTATTTATAAAATTATTGATTTAGCTTTAATTGTTATACATAAGTTACACAACGACTATCTCCCGCCCATCTATAAACATCGTGAAATAAATATTTATGAATATCTTTTAAATATTTAAAATCAAAATTGCCTTTTAAAGGTTTTTCATTTAATTCATAAATTCTTAAAGATACAAGGTCTCTTTCTGCATCATATAAAATTTCATCATCTTTGATATTTAATAGATTAATTAAAACATCCATATCTTTATAACAATAATTAGATGTTCTTTCATAAGTGTATTTATATTTATTATCCATAAATTCTCCTATATTTCTCCATTATTTTTTTTCTTTCTATATCTGTTGTAGATTTCCCAATTATACAGTCATAAAGTTTCTGTTTTATTTCTTCCGTTAATGGCATACCCTCTTGTGTCATAGCACCATCAACTTTTCTTATTTTTTCTTGAATTTCTTTTTCATTGATTTTATTATTATTCATTAAAATCACTCACCTTCAAAGTTTACTTGATATAGATGTTATATCACATTATCCTTTACTTTTCATTATATTAAATGGACAATAAAAGATACTTTTCCTAAAGTATCTCAATATTTATAAATTCTCATTTGTTACATCTTAACTTGGGGAAAACAAAATTTGGGTGGAAAGCACAACCCTTTTACTTGTTCTTCCATCGATACCAATCAACTAAAGCATGATTTGTTAAAAACAGTATGAAAAATATAATTATAATAAATAGTCAAAATTTGATATAAATAATCATATTGACATTTGATAATTATTTTCAATAACTTCGTATCCAACCTTTTCATATGCTTTCTTTCTTTTTAAAAACATATTTCTAATCATCGAAAAATTATCATCAACATAATCATAAACTATTATCTCTTTTTTATTTTCATTTTTTCTATGCAACCTTCCTGTATATTGTACTATTCTATTTATACTAGATATAGGCATAGTTAAGAATAATACTTCTAAACTAGAATCGTCAAATCCTTCACCAATACATGAACTTGTAGCAATTATAATTTTATTTTCATTATTTTCTATAATGTATGAATTCATTTCATCATATTTTTTTACTACTTTTTTACCTAATCCGCCACGATATACAATTATATTTTCTGTTATATTTGATAATCTTTCATATAAATATTCTAAATGCTCAATTCTTTCAGTTAAAACAAGTATATTTTTACCTTTTTTAAATTCTTTCTCTATATCATTTATAACAATATTATTTCTTATTACATCTTTAGATATTAAATCATATATTTCATTAATTTTATAATCTGCTATATTTTTATTAACAAAATTCAAATGTACATTTTTTCTATAAACTTTCATCGACAAATTTAATTTTTTGTTATATTCTTTCATATTAACTTTATATCTAATATTGCCACATTGCATTTTAATAATTGGTGTATGTCCGTTTTCTTTTTCAGGAGTAGCAGACATACCATATACATATTTTGCATTCATCATATTTAAAGCAGCCTCATATGTATAAGCAGAAGAATGATGACATTCATCAATTATTATCATTCCATAATTTTTAACTACGTCATTAAATTTTCCATCATTATAAATAGTTTTAATGCTTGCAACATCAATTTTATTAGTTAAAGTATTTTTACTACCACCAATTTGCCCTACCTCATCAATATTTAAAAATTCTTTTATTCTTTCTTTCCATTGCTTTAATAGTGATAAATTAAATGTAACTATAAGAGTATTAACGTTTCTTTTTTCAATCAATTTACAGCATATGACAGTTTTACCAAACCCAGTTGGAGCTTCAAGTATTCCATTTTCATATTTTAACATCTCATTTAATGCAATTTTTTGATCATCCCTCAATTTACCATTAAATTTTATATTTAATTTTTGACCATTATTTCTATTATCAATAATTTTCATTTTTACATTGTTTTCGTTGCACAGTTCACATAAATATTCAAATTTTCCTCTTGGAATCATTAAATATTTATTATCCTCTTTACTACAATCTATTACCATTGGTACATTATGAACAGAAAGTCTCATCCTTTGCCTTTTAAAAAATTCGGGATTAGCAAATGTTGCAAGTCTTCTGAAGCAATTTTTAACAGAAGAACTTAAATTAGCCTTATCTATACAAACCATATTATTTAAAATAACACTTATACTTTTTGGAAAATCAAAATTGTTCTTTTGCTTATCTTTAATTTCATTTTTTATTTCAATATTTTCACTGCTAATATCTATAGTACTTTTGGATAATGTCTTAATAACAGCACATACATCATCATAATCCATCTTTCTAATTTTGCTTAAATAACTATATTGATCATTAAAAGGAATAAAGTTTCTATCCAAAAAAACTGTATTATTATATTTTGAAGGCTCACTTTGTAGTGGAAGTGCGATTAAGTTACCATAACCACCATTTGGCATAGTATCTTGATTAGGAAACATTCTATCAAAAGAATCAATTTTTAAATTATCACGAATCTCCATAGTTTTTGATAGCAATAAGCTTCCCATTTTTCTTGCCGTTATAGCTTTTATATTGTTTTTAAAAAATATCCATGCATGAATTCCTTTACCTGATCTACTTCTTTCAATTCCAATTGGAATATTATATTTATCACATACACTAGCAAAAGCAAGTACATCTTCTTTAATGCTATTTTCATCTTTTTTATCATCAAAATCAAAAGCAAGGAAATAGCAAGTTTCATCTTCTAGCATCGGATAAATACCTATAGTGACATTATTAAATAAGTGATTTCTAATAACTTCCTTATCTATTGGTTTATCCACCCAATATCTACAATTTTTACACTTTTTACCCATAGTTTTATTACAAATATTTTTATTCCATTCGTTCGCACATTTAGGTATATAATACTTTTTATTTGAATCCCTTTTATCTATGGAAAGATAAGCATATATAGTATCTCTACCTTTAAAATAGTCCATAAAAATATTTACTTTTTCCTCATTTGTAAAACTTGGCTTCAATTGATTGTCATAATTAGTAAGTAATTTTTTTAAATTACTAATTTCGTCAATAAGATTTTTAGCTTCAATAGTTTTTTTATTAATTGTTTCAATTATAGCATTTCTATCCATATCACACCTCTTTAATCAATAAATTTAATATATTATATAACTTTTTTATAAAATTTCAAATTTTTAAAAAGAATTTCAATATTTTTACAGTATAATATATGTCGAATGAAGAATTTACGAATATTCAAGGTGGAGCAGTAAAAACTTTACCCAATTTTGAAGTATATCAAAAAATAATTATATTTATTTTTAACAGGATAAAATCTTGTTTTTAAACAGAAATTTTATTTTTCTACTTTTAGTACTATTATAATAATATATCTTAGAAAATTAGTAAAAATGTATTGACATTTTAAATATATTTAGTGTAAAATAACTAACTACAAACAAGAAATTTTTATCTTATATATTTACTTTTAAAAATATGTTTGGTATAATTTACTTGTAGAATAGATATAATAATATTGTAGATGTTATTATATCTACATCTTGGTCTGTTGAATTAATTCATCGGATCAAACCCGTGTTGGCGCCAAGCGCCGCTTAAAAAAGCAACCTTCATGGTGCTTTTTTAATGGTTAAAAGCGTTTTTTATTAAGCTCCTTTAATATTCTCCTAATTTCATCTAAATTAAAGAAATATTTTTCACTTTTGGTAAAAGGCATTTTATTTTTATATTTATAATCGTATTTATCAATATAAGTAAGCATATCTGAAACTTGAAATAATCTTTTTTCTTTATGATCAAATTCAACTCTATGTTCAAAACCTTCATATCTTGAAAATATAGCATCTAAAATAGTTCCTAATACTTCTTGCCCATTATCATAATACATCACTATGCTATCAAACTTGCTAAAATATTTTTCATGTTCTTTAACCATATTATTAATTTCTATCGATATCTTTTGCCTTAATATTCTCCCATTATCGGTATATTTTTTATCTATAATTATAGTTTTATATTTTACAGGTATTTTTCTAGAAAATTGATATATTGAATTAAATATGCTTTTTCTTTTGTCTATGGAAAATCTAGAATAATCTTTTCTTTTCATGATTAAGTCAGCCATATGAATCATATCAGTATATCCAATTTTCTCTAACCTATCATTTAGTTTATTTAATTCAAGCATAATATCATCATTTTGCTCATGAAAAGTAAATGAAACACCATATAACTTTGACGCACCATTACCAAATCCAAATTCACCTGTTTCATCTACAAATATGTTTAATTTGTCCATGATATTCACCTCACATATACTAATTATACACTATTTGTTATATTTAGTTAATAGATTCAAACAGAAAAATATCATTTACTCATTAAATAAACATATCCAATTTAATTTTATAATTTTTTTAAAGAAACAAGAACTATTTTTTGTATCATATAAAATTTCATAATCTTTAATATATTAAAAAATACCTGTTAATTATTATTGTATGTAATAACTTAATCTACTCTTTTTTGCTTTTTAATCAATTTTGCGTGAACAACAACCCTTCCATCACCATTGTTTTGACAAGTAGATAAAGTTAAAAACTTATCATCAGTATTAACTTCTGCATTAATAGGAGCAACATTCCTCCTTTTCATCTCATCTATCCATTTTTGCTTATCACTACTATTATAAAAATTTTGCGTTATATAATAACTCTCACGCTTAATAGTATAAATTGAAAATATTTGAAATATCATATTTTCTTTTGGGGTAGATATAAAAATTACATAATTGTCTTTATCACTTTGCCATTTATCAGTTAAAGTATTTTTTAACGAACCAAACATCGTTCCATCTAATCTAGCATGTCCATAAATAACTGTATTATCTCCAAGATTATTTAAGTCACTTCTATAATCCATAAAAATCCAACCTGCTTTATTTTCACTTTTATCAAAAGAATGTTTTAAATAATAATCGTTATCAGTTGATTTAACTATAGGATATTTAATATTTGTATTTCTAATTCGGATATATGCAACAGTATCACTATTCATAGATGATAAAATAGAAAAACTAACTTGAAAAAACGGATTTTTTGCGTAATAGTAATAATCACTATTCTTATCCTCTGGTGGATTTACAAGTAAACCTTCACTATTACTATTATCAACATTTATACTTTCCATAATTTCTCTATTAATTTTTTTAATTTTGGAATTATCTAAGCACCAATTAAATATAGTATATAGTGAGAAGAGAATGATACTAAGACACAATATGCCAAAAATATATCGGAATATTTTCCTTTTATCTTTTTTTTCTTTTGCCACTTGTGTTTTTAAATACTCTTCGATAGTCATATATTTTTTCAAATTTAATCACCCCAAATATAAAATTATGGCTAAAATATTATTATGAAAAAAGGAGTTAGTTTATGAAAAAAATTTTGTTTTTTTCCATCGCCATCATAGCATTTTTGTCTATAGTACCAACTACTTTTGCTTTAGATGAATATGGAAAAGTAACAGATATTACAGAAAGAACAGGAGATTCTTTAACTTCTGGGAAAGGAACTATTAAAACAGAAGGCAACACAACAACAATAAGATATTCTGTAGCCACATTTAAAGTTTTAGAGAAAGATGAATCACAAAATAGACCCGGTCCCGCTGCTTGGATAGGTTTCGAAGTTGAAAAGCCAAAGGATGATAGTAATTCAAGTTATAAGGTTACGACACCCGATAATAAAACTACACAACTAAAGACATATCCATATAAGGATTACGTTGGAATTACTCCAGAAAATTTAAAAAATGTCCTTTTAAAAGGAACTTTACTTACATACAAATATAGTTTTGATTGGGATGAAGATAACAAAATAGATCAATATGTAATAATAGAAATAGATCCTAAAGAAATTACCCTAACATCAACTGATAATAAAGGTGTTTTATGGTCTAAAACAATTGCAGAAGATATTTTAAAAGAGCAAAATCCAAATACGAAAGACATTAATTTATACTTACTTTTAGGACTTATAGTCTTTGGTGGTATTGGAGTTATACACTGTTTTAAAAGAAGCTGAATGAATTTCATTACAGCTTTTATTTTTGTCTCATACCTTTGTGGTAATACCAAATTAAATGATCAAATCCTCTACGACTAATTTTTTTACCGTATTCTTGTTTAGCTTTTTGTCTTATTTTATCAATATATTTAATAAATTCATAATAATTATTCTCATATTCGCTTACCCTAACATCCTCATTCAAGTATCTTTTTATGTATTTTGGTAAAGCATCCCTTACAACAGAATCATAAACGGAAAAATTATCTTCTTCTTTTTTACCTTTAAATAGGTATAAACAAGAATAATGGCAAAACTTAGTAGCAAATGAAAAGTGATTTTTTTCTCCTATTTCAGTTGGACTTCCAATTATATCAATTAATTTATAATTAGGTTTTTCCAAATATTCCTTTAATTTATTTTTCACTTTTAATATCCTATTTGTAACTGCCACCCTACCACATCCATCAGAATTTAGATGTGTACTATTTTCATTATCTATAGCTATAATTAGATTTTTTATTATTTCACTATAAACATATCCTTGACTTGACTTAATCTTCTTGAATTCAATAACTTCTTTTAATTGCCTAAGCCAATAAGAACTAGAACCTACATATTTTACTTTTCCATTCTTACTGTAAATCATTCCAAGTGTATCATCTTCTGCATTTTTATAATTAGAATCTGTATTTATCATAGCTTCTACTTTTGCAACATTATCAGGCGTCAATTTTACTATAGAATAACTATTAAAATGACTATCAATCTTTTCATCTTTTAACATATATTTTTCTGATTCTTTTAATTCATTACTTATTAATCCCATATAATTACCAAACTTTCTAACTTATTTTTTTATTGATATCATAATTTTACTATAATCGTAAGAAATGTTGTTTAAAATTTCTAATAATAGATTGATTAATGTCTCTGTATCATAGTGAGTCTCAACATATAAATCTTTACATATCTTTAAAGGAGAGCGCATATCATCTGGATTTGATGATACTCTATTTCTTTTTCTACCTAATAATACATTAGATAATTTATGCATCTTATCTAATCTTTCTTCATCATTTAAAGCATCTTCTAATATAATTTTAACTACATTTTTCCAAGTTGGAGAAATTACCCTTTTCCCATTTAAAATAACTGCAACAACTTTTTCTCCTTTAAATCCTGCTTTATTAGTTAATGGATATGTTACTTCAAATTCATTATCTTCTTTTACATTAGAAATATTCATCCTAGAAATATCATTTACAATCTCATCAAATGTCGAATTAATCATTACAATTAGTTCATCTTGTTTTTTTCTTATTTGACTAATTATATTTTCCACTTTCATCACCCAAGAATAATTTTAGCACGTGCTAAAGTAATTGTCAAGAGAAATATAAAAAAACTATAAACTTTAATTTATAGTCAATCAATATTTACAATATCTCTCCAATTATCTGGAAAGCCTATATTATTTAAAAAATTATTTATTGGAAGTATATTAGTTTTACCTTCTAATATATCTATTTCATACCCCACTTCACTTATAAAATCCCTAAATTCATTTTCTGTCAATAATTGTTTTAAAATAATAACAACAGCAAACAAATCGTTTTTACCATAATTATACTCTCCATCCGTCATTTCAATATTAAGTTTGGAATGAAACCTAGTATTTGGTATTACTTTTTGAGTTCTATGGTCATATAGTATATCTTCATGTGCGCATAAATTTCTATAATTTGATAATATAGATAAATAAATTTCCAATGATTCGATATCTACACCATATATGCTAGCAATCTCGATTTTATCTGATTCATCTAATATATTATATAATTCTGATACTATGCCAAATGAAAGAACTTTAACTAATATCCAAAGTGGTATATAACCATAATTGGTAACATAGTGCATAGTAGCAGAATGTTGTTTAACATTATTTCTAATTTGTCTTTTAACTTTATTAAGCACATCGTGAACTTGTCTAATTTTTATAGGATCCTTAGAAAAGTTTTTAGAATCTAGGTATTCTTTTTCTTTATATCCATACTTTTTAGATAATTGATAACTTATAAGCGATTTAATATTATTTTCTATTATTAATAAATTTTTAAAAAATATATTTCTTACCCTTCTATCAAATATAAACATTGCATATAACTCTTCAAAAGTAGTTCCTGGTATAAATACCTGATCTTTTCTTGAGTTCATAAATAAATGTCTATATCCACTTATAAAAAAGTAATTTTCTCTAAGTAATATACTCTTTGTTTTTTCAATATCTGTTATGACTAATCCCTTACTTTTAAGTATTTCAATTTGTTCATCTAAAGTTTTAAATGTTTTTTGTTTCACTCTATCACCATAACAATTATACAATAATTAAAAAAAAATTACTAGTACTCATATATTCCAAGTAATTTTTCTTGTTCAGATTCTGTTAAATTATCTAATACCCATTCATCATCAATTTTAGTTAGAGAAAAATAAATTGTATATTTTACTCTATCTTTACTTGATTTAATTAGATCTAGTCTATAGTCATTATATTTTATTTCATCTATAATTCCATTTTCATCTAACAATTCTTTTGGATTTGTTTTTCTATATTCTTCTGCTTGTTTCAAAGACTTAGTATAATCAGTTACTTCAATTTCTGCTTCTACTGTTGCTTTATCACCATTTACTGTTTCTTCTTTAATTGTATAAGTTAAATCTTGATAATGTTTTTTTAATATGTCTTTATATGTAGTTTTTTGATCTTCGTCAAATAACTCCTCTTGATTAACTATTTTATCTAGACTAGAAAGTACATTTGAATCTAATGTTTGATAATTATTAAGATATGATTCGACTTTCTTTGTAGGCGTATTATCCATATTTCCTAATGAACAACCGGTTAATATTAAAGCAAGTCCAAGTATTGATAATAATTTTTTCACATAAATCCCTCCCTTAATAATATGGAAAGGATTTTTTTTATTATACATTAATTTTTATTAAATAAATCTTTTAATGTTTCCTTATCGGTCTCATAGACCTCTTTTGCGCTATTTTTTAAATCGTCTTTGTTTTCGTCATACCAACCTTTAAACTTTTCAAGTAAATCATTTATCTTTGATTTATCTTCTTCAATAATTTCATCATTTATATCTTTTAGTTCATCTTTATTTTCACTATACCATTCTTTAGCAGTATTATATTTATCTTTAACTTTATCTACTATAGTAGATTCTTCTTTTTCATCCTCTTTAATTTCATTAGTAACACTATTACTATTTACACTTACATTTTGATTAGTAACTTCTTTATTCTCTTCTTTTGTCTCTTTATAAACTTCTGTTTTATTATCTATAGTAGATTGTTCCTTTAAAACATCCTCATCTTTTTCATTTTCGTATATGTTTACTATTATCGTCTTTTCTTTAGAACATCCAAATAAAAATAAACTAATAAATATTACAATTAAAACTTTTTTCATACAACCAACCTCAAGGAAGTATTCTAGCACTTTCCACTTATATTGTCAAACTCCAGTATTTTTACCTTTTTTCTTTAAATACATCTTCCTTATAGCATCAAAAGGTATTACAGTTGAAGCAAAAAGAATCATTACTTCAAGTTCAAATAAAGATAGTCCGGTAGTTCTAAATACATTACCACCAAAATATATAAGTATTATTTGTACTATTACTATAAATCCAATTATAAATATAAACATTTTATTTTTATATATATTAGCAAATATATTAAGTCTATTAGTTCTTGCATTAAAACTATTAAAAATATCTATAAATATAAACAGTCCAAAGAATGCTGTATATAAATAAGATTCATTTCTAAATAGATTTTTAATTACATCCAATTTTAAGAAAAGTATACAAAGAATTGATGAATATGCACCTGTTAAAAATATTTGATTAATCATATATTTATTTATTATAGATTCATCTTTTTTCTTTGGATATTCATTCATATATTCCATTAAAGGAGGTTCAAATGAGAAAGCAAGTCCTGCAAGTGTATCCATTACCATATTTATCCAAAGCATTTGAATGACCGTAATAGGCATTTCAATATTAATAAATGGACCTATTATAGATAGAGATAGTGCGCATAAATTAATAGTTAACTGTAGTATTATAAACTTTCTTATACTTTTAAATATAGTTCTACCAAATAAAATTGCTTTAGATATAGATAAAAAATTATCATCAAGTATTACTATATCACTTGCTTCTTTAGCAACCTCACATCCACTACCCATACTAAACCCTACATCAGCCTTTTTTAAGGCTGGTGCGTCATTTACTCCATCACCTGTCATGCCTACTACTAAGTCCATCTCTTCACTTATTCTAACTAATCTACTTTTATCTGTTGGAAGACTTCTAGCAACTACAGATATTTTCATTAAATTATCTTTTACTTCCTCATCAGACATTTTATTTAATTCATCACTAGTTATGACTAAGTCTCCCTTTTCATATATTCCAACCTCACTAGCAATACTTTTTGCGGTATCCTTATTATCACCTGTTATCATTATGGTTTTTATATGAGCGTTTTTTACCATTTCGACACCTTTAATAGCCTCAGGTCTAATATCATCTTTTATAAGGATTATACCTACTAAAGTTAAATCTTTAAAAAGAGTGTAATTATTATTTTTAGAAGTTGCAAGTAAAAGTACTCTTATACCTTTTTTAGTATTCTCATTTATTAAATTTTCTAATCTTATTTTATTAATTATTTTTTTTATATTACCATTTTTATCGTAATAAGTAGAACAAGATTTAAGTAATACTTCAGGTGCACCTTTTATTAGATTAAAATTATCTACTTTAGCAATAGAATATTTATTTTTACTATCAAAAGGAACTACTAAATCCTTTTTTATTTTTTTATTATCATTTTTAAAAAATGAAAGTATTGCTCTATCTGTAATATTTCCACCTATCACACCATCATCAGAATAACTACTTGCATTATTTCCTACACATGAAAGTTTTACAATATCATAATATTTTTTATCTTTTAATAGTTCTTTTTCATTTTTATAACTATTTAAATCTCCATTTATAATTCCTTTTACTTCTAGTTTACCTTTAGTAAGTGTTCCTGTTTTATCTGTAAATAGTATATTTATACTACCAGATGTTTCTATCCCAACTAATTTTCTAACTAAAACATTATTTTTAAGCATTCGCTTCATATTAGATGAAAGTACGAGTGTTATCATCATAGGGAGTCCTTCCGGTACTGCCACTATTATTATAGTAACACAAAGAGTAAATGCATAAAGTATATGTCCTGTAATTATTGGAAAATTAGTAATCATTTCTTTAATTAAGTTTAAATCAAAATTATTATTTATTACTACAACTTTAAATAGATACGAAAAGAATACTAAAATCGCTCCTATATATCCTATTTTACTTATAAATTTAGCTAGTTCTCTAAGTCTTAATTTTAAAGGAGTTTCAGGTTGTTTTTCTTGAAGTTCTAAAGCAATCTTACCATAAAAAGTATCATCTCCAACATGAGTTACTTTCATTAAAGCATTATTAGAGCAAACAACACTTCCTTTATATACTCTATTTTTATCATTAACTAGCTTCATGTTTATAGCTGATTCTTTATAAGATTCTTTAGTTTCTCCATTTAAACTAGATTCATCAACGCTCACCTTCCCTTTAACTATAACTCCATCTGCAGGTATTTTATCACCCGCGTCTAAAATTACTATATCGCCTACTACTACATCACCTATAGGTATTTCACTTTTTTTGCCGCTTCTTATTACTTTTATAAATATTTTTGATACCTCTTCTTGTAATTTTTCAAATGCTTGTTCACTTCCATATTCTGATACAGTTGAAATAAGTGATGCAAGAGTTATAGCAATTACTATACCTATAGTTTCATACCAATCAAAATTTTTAAATAAAAAAACTGTCTTAATAGCGAGTGCGATTAAAAGTATTTTTATTATAGGGTCACCAAGAGTTGTTATAAGTAATTTAAGAAAGCTATCTTTTTTAGTTTTAACAAGTTCATTACTACCGTGTTCTTTCCTTGATTTTAATACTTCTTCATCTGTTAGTCCATTATACATATTACCCTCCAATAAAATATATGGACAAACTTAAAATTTATGAAAAAAACTAGTAAAAATTTAAATCTTTACTAGCATATAATTATTATATAAACGTTTTTGATTCGGTTTAGCCTATTCTAAATGCTGGAACCACGCCGAGGGTATAATAAGCGACATGAGAGCTTAAACTACCATCATAATTCGCATGAAAGAAATAATCACCAGAACCAGTGCGCAACCACCAATCGATTGCTACATCATTATATTTTTTAATCGCACCCTCATAATCATCTGTTGTTACTCCTTGTTCTTTATAATTTTTATAATAATCTAGTTGTCTTGTGTTATCCCATGCAGTATCATATTGACTTAACTTATTTAAAATCCCCTCTTCATATGCTTCATGTAATGACAATAGATATATTTTATCTATCGATTCAAAATTTGCTTCTGTGATATTTCTATGTCCTGATATTACTTTTGTTGGTATTATAACTTTCTGCAATTCTTCTGGTAATGCTTTAAATATTGTTCCACTACCCTCTTCATTTTCAATTACATTTAAGTACTTTCTCATTTCGCTTGATGGCCAGCCTCCTTTATTTGGATTAGTTGTATTCATATTATGTTTCGTAATTATATCTACAAATTCTATTACAATGCCACATGCCGTTTCAGAAAAGTTTGTTCCTCCACATCCTTCATTCTCATCATTAGAAATATTTGCTAATCTTACTGTATATGATTGATTATTAAATCCTTCTCCATTTAATATTATTTTTTTTCATCCCCTACTTTATATACATCTTTTCCTACCTTTATATTAGCTATTATTGTTAGCCAATCATCTTTTGCAAATGATGGAGAATCACAAGTAAAACTTATTGTTTCATTTGTTACTCCCAAACTATTTAGAGCTATTGCTCCCCCACATGGTCTTGTTCCATTTACTTCAACTCTTAAATTTTCTATTTTGCTATTTTGTATACATAATAAGTTACCATCACTTTCAATTGTACAAATACTTGGATTAAACTCATTATTTAAATTTTCTTTTGCAATTGCTTGTATTACCGCATCTAAATATAATTCTTTACTTACTTTTTCACTTTCATTTTTAGAATCATTTATTATATTTAATATAATGGGTGTTGCTATAAGCGCTATTATTGCTAGTATTACTATTACTGCAAGTAATTCTATAAGTGTAAAACCTTTTTTCATATTCATCTTCCTCCTTTAGTTTACTTACACTTCTATTTTATCACGCCCCCCCCCCCTATATGTCAAGAAAAAAAACGCATTATTGCGCTTTTATTATTTCGATGTATTTATTTACACCTTTAGACCAATTAGGGTCCTCTGCATATTTTGGATTAATTTCTTCTGGAGTAGTTAATCCATAACTAATATAATTTTTATACAAATTGTCAATAAATGCTTTTATACCTTCATCAAGACTATTAAAGTAACTATAAGCACCGCATCCCTTACCCTTTTGTCCACCAACGTTATTACACTCGCGGACTAAATAACTACATTTCCACTTGCAACCTGTTTCATGCAACATTATTGCAGTAGCCATATAAGGATCTACTCCCTTTTCTAAGGAATATGATGCGATTAAATAACCTTTTCCAGATATATTTGAATTTAATTGTTTTTCTATTGTTAATGAAACTTCATCTAAAGTTTTACCATCATAGACAATTGGTTCCTCTTCTATTACTTCTTCTATTTCAGAAGAAAATAATCCAAGTAATTCATTATCTTCAATTTGTATATAGTTAGCAGTTGAACTATGTTCTTTTACAGTTTTATATTCACTAACTCTTATATTAATATATATTAAATATGCATTTAATATTACAGCCATAGAAAGTAAAATTCCCTCTAAGACCTTCAGTTTTGCTTTCACATTAACACCTCTTCTTTTTAGAAAAGCACTACTATCATATCACATCTAAATACAGAATGTCAAATTGACGTCTTTTCACTAAAAAGCAATGTTTTTAACAAATTAGGTAATATATTGCAAAAATCACAATAATTTCCAATGCTTTACATTTTAAAGAAATTCTATATACTTGCAGTTATCTTTTATTAGTTCCTTAACGAATATAGAAGGATGTTTTTTATCTACAAGCATATACACATCACTTTTTGTGCGTGTTAAAGCAACATAAAATAACCTTCTTTCTTCTTCATATGGATAAATATCTAGATTATTATTAATAAATTTTAATAGTTCATTATCTTTTATTTTATTTGGAATGCCTATTGTATCATCTTTTAAGTTAATAATAACTACACATTCTTCTTCTAATCCTTTAGAACTGTGTATAGTTAAATATTTCATATTTATCCCTTTATAATGTATGCAATTATCACTATTTAATATAAAGAATTTGTCTATATCAAAGTTATTTCTACCTAATATAAGTATATTTTTATGATCTTTTATAACTACATCTAGTAATTTTTTTAAATTATTACCATACATTATTTTAATAGGCTTATTTATATGTTTATCACTTTTTAATTTTTTATACAATTGCCTTTTATTTTTCATAATAAATTTTGAAGCAACATTAATTAATTCTTGTGAGTTTCTATAAGTATTATTAATTTTTAATACTTTTGCATGTTCAAAATATTTTTTAAAATTTAAAAACATATTTATGTTGCACCCATTAAATCTATATATTGATTGATAATCATCTCCAACACAAACTATTTTGGCACCTGTTTTATTTATAATTTCTTTTAATAATAAATATCTTATATAAGATGTATCTTGATACTCATCTACAATTATATATTTATATTTTTTTATGTCATTATTTTTTACATATTGAATCGCAAGTAATATCATATCATTAAAATCTATTGTTTTTGTACTTTTTAATTCTTCCTCATATAAAAGATATATATCTATAATAATTCTAATAATATTTTTATTACCTTTTATTTTAAGAAAATATTCTAAAGTATAATTATTTGTTTTAAATAAATTTATAAAAGTTATTATAAAATTTTTAAATACTTTTAAATCTTTTGATTTTAGTATTAATGAATAAGGTGTATCTATTTTATTTAATATATTTTTAATTTTATATTTAATATTATTATCATACATTGCCATATAAAAATATTCATCAACTATATAACTTAGAGTATCCGCTTTTGATATAGAATAATTTTTTTTCTTTAATAGTTCAAGTGCGAGTTTATGAAATGTATAAACATTTATATCATAATTATAATTTTTCTTTATATTTTTTTCTAAATTTAATCTAGCATCACGAGTAAAAGTTATACAAAGAATTTCATCTTCCTTTATATTCTTCATCTCTATTAGATATCTAATTTTACCTATCATTGTTAAACTTTTCCCACTACCTGCTCCTGCTATTAAAAGATTTGCTTTATAATCTGATATAATTGCTTTTCTTTGTTCTAAATCAAGTGAATATCCATTTATATTTGAAAGTAGGTAATCGCTATTTTTTAGTTCGTTTTTTATATATTTTTTGTTTAATAAATTAATTTTAATTCTTTCATATATGTTTTTACCTTTATTATTAATGTAGTTTATAAATACCACCTCATGTATATTATACTAGGTAGAATTCAAATTTCCTTTTTAAAGAAAAAAATATTATGAATTAACATAATATTTTTTAGGATCTAAGGCTGTCTCTTTTGTTATTTTAAGAGTTTTTATCTTATTTCCATTTTTTAAAACTTCTTCATATGCATGTGTTAAAGTTTCCTTTACTAGTGACTTTAACCCTCTTGCTCCTTCACTCATCTTACTGTTTTTAATAGCTATTTGTTTTATATATCCCGATGTAAATTTTATTTTAACTCCCAAATCAGCAAAATATTCTTCTTCTTCCTTTATAGGACTTATTTCTGAATTTTTAAGTATATTATAATTATCCTCTAAAGAAAGTTTATTAGTTTGAGTAAATTCATTAAATCTACCTATAAATTCAGATACATCACCATATTTTCTAATATCATCTTTAGTTATTACTACATTTTTAGGAGTTGTTTTTTCACTTGTAAAACCAATACTACTTCTATTTGCTTCCTTTTCCTTTTGACTAAATAAATCTTCAAAAGCGCCCATACAAATTACTGTTAAATTTGAAGTATCAAAATTAATTACATCATGTGTTCCCGGAAGTCCTTTATCGATTTCAATTTTATCTCTATCCAATATTTTTAAAAGAGAATTTAGTACTGCTTTACCACCTACGTCAAATCTATCTTCTTCTTTAAATTTTTTATCTATTTCATCTATTATAAGAATTCCATTTTGAGCCTTATTTATATCTCCACCGGCCTCATCAATTAATCTTAAAAGCATAGAATAAACACTTTTCCCAACATAACCCTCTTTTGTATATGCAGTAGCATCTACTTTGGCACATGGCACTTTAAAATATTTAGATGCTATATTTACTATTTCAGTTTTTCCTGTTCCTGTTGGGCCAGCAACCATGATATGAGACTTATGTCTTGGATTATTAGATGTATAATTTACCATAAGCGCTCTTGTTATATCGTTAACTGCTTTATCTTCTCCAATAATTTTTGAAAGTACTTCTTTTCTCAATTCTTTTAAACTAAATTTTTTAGATGTCTCTTTATCTAATTTTAAATCAATAACTTCTTGAGTTTTACCACGATTTTCAGCTATTTTTAATAAACTATTTAATTGCGTTCTTAAATCTTTTAGAGTATCTAAATCCATAAGTGATTCAATATATTCAGGAGTTATAAAAAATCCAAATTCAGAATCAACTTCACTGTTAAAATTATCATAAATAGGTATTTGCTTAACTTTAATATACCCCTCATTAGCATCATATATTCCTATATAGCAAGTTTCCATTGCAATAGATAAGTAGTTTTCTAATAATGCTTCATCCCCTGCTTCATCACCATAGTATTTTTTTAATTCTGGTAAAGTAGTTGGAGCAAAATAATAAAAGCTAGCATTTATATCATATCCGTCTATAGGTGTACAATACATTCCACTTTCCGTTTTAAAATAATAATTATCTTCATCAAGTTTACCTCTGATTACTCCTAGTGGCTTAAATACATAAGAATCCTCACTTAAATTTAATTTTTCAAATTGTATTGCTACTTCATCCATAATAAATTCCCCCTAAATCATTTATTTGTCCTATTATAGTAATTATATTCTTGAAGTGATTCTGATACCCATTCTAAATCATCTAAAATTTCATAAGAGTCATTTAAATAACTTTCTATATCATACATTAAACTTTCAAATGTTTTGTAATTTTCTATATTTATATTATATTTTTTTAGTATATCTACTTGCTCTAAAGAAATATAAATATCATTATATTTCTTTAAAAATGATTTTTCTGTTCCATATAAACTTATATTAGATAAATCTTTTTCATTAATAGGCATAAAACCACCTTTGCCCTATACTATAGCACAAAAAAAAGAAAAAGTGAATATTTTTCTTTAAATCTCTTCAAAAACGATCTCTGGTAATTCTTCTTTTTCTTTTTTATCATATTGTTTAAGTTTAGTATGTGCGGAAATAAATAAATTAATTAAAATCCAAGATGTAAAAATTGCTGTTGAAAATTGAAATAATACTAATAAGTCCGAATTAGAATATATTGATAATTGATTATATATATCTATATTGTTTCTCTTAGTTATATCTACTATTAATATTAATAGTAAATTAATAAGAAGTGCATTCACAAAATTAATTAATCTATATTTTATATTCATTTTTTTACTAAATAAAGAATATATTAGGAAAAAATCAGATATTATTAATATTATTATATAAACAGGCATACTTGGGAAATAAAGCGCCATTATGATATTATCAAGTAAGTCATCTAAAAGATTTAATACTACTGAATTGTAATTTATTATTAACATCAATAACAAAATACACCAAACTATTATAAATATCCATTTATTTATTTTTTTATTTTTTTTAATTAATATTATGTATAATATAAGTAGCGCAACTGAAACCATTGAACAAAATAAAAAAAGAGGCGATGATACAATTATATTCATTAATATTTTTAATTTTTCTACTAATGATATATCGTTCATTTATCTCACCTCTTTTTAATACGTTTTTTTATTATATAATTCTAAAATATACACTGTTTGTTTAGTATTACTGTATCTTGTACAAGTTATAAGAGTTAAAGTATTTTTACTTGAATCTCTATGTATTGCAACTGTACCTGTCTTCTCAACTTCGTATATATCTACTATTTTATATTGATACTCGATATTATTATAGTAAATATTTGCTTCATCACCAATTGCAAGATTATATAGCCTATCAAAAAAGCATACAGAACATACACCAGAGTGGGCAGCTAATATTAAGTTATTATTAACTTCATCTGGAAATGTCGAACCATTTATAACTGTTATATTATAATTAACATTATTATATCTTGAATTAATATCTAAGAATCCTCTTGATAGTTTTATTTTTGGAATTTCTAATATTCCTATATAATCATATTGTGTATTCGAAGATGGCTTTTGTTCTATTGTAGGCTCATCTTCATCACCATTTTCAGATTCGATTATATCTTTTATTTCTTCATCAGATTCTATATTTCCCGGTTGCTCATTCTTATATAACAAAATATTCATCTGTGCATATGCATCTTTTTTTCTTTCAGTAAAGTATTCATAAAATCCTATACAAATACCAACTACTATAAATAACAACCCTATTAGTAAAATACTACTATTCTTCAATTTTATTCTTTTTAACATATGTTATTATCCCTATTCCTAAAGCGATATCAAGCATTGAAACTGTAAGTAAAAATGTAGATCTTACGCTTAATGTATTTGGTACATCTACTTCTAATTCATTTGTCATCACTACTTCTGTTAAAACAGAATCTTCTGTTACTTCAAATTTTACTTTATTGGTATTTAAAACATATCCTTCTGGAGCGATTGTTTCTACTAAATAATATACCCCAACAGGTAGTCCTTCTATTTCGTATGGAGTATCTGTTGATACCCATTTACATTCTGCATTATAACTTCCATCTGCTCCCTTACAATAATTAACTATATTACCATCGCTATCTTGAACTTCTAATGTTGCTCCCGCAAGTTCTTTTGTTCCTGTTGCATCCAATTTTGTTATTTTTACTTTCGA
This sequence comes from uncultured Bacilli bacterium, assembly GCA_947628685.1. Lineage (GTDB taxonomy): Bacteria > Bacillota_I > Bacilli_A > RF39 > UBA660 > UMGS1613. The sequence continues at coordinate 18,440 of CANRAT010000002.1, read as the reverse complement.
TAGTTCATTTTTCATTACAACCGTTTGTACAGAACCATCACCTTTAACTTGGAATGCTACTTTTTCTTTATTTAAAACATATCCTTTTGGAGCAACTGTTTCTACTAAATAATATAGTCCTTCTTTAAGTCCTTCTATTTCATATGGAGTCCCTGTTGATACCCACTTACATTCTGCATTAGAATTCCCATATTCATCTTTACAGTATTTTACTATATTACCCTTGCTATCTTGAACTTCTAGTGTAGCTCCCGCAAGTTCTTTCTTTCCTGTTATATCTGTTTTAGAAATTTTTACTTTTGATAATTCATTTACAAATTTTATTGTAATATCTGTTTGTTCTACACCGTTTACTATTACTTTTCCATAAGTATTAATTGTAAATTTAACTCTATTTTCATTTAAAGCATATCCATTTGGGGCATATACTTCGGCTAAATAATATACTCCTGCTGGTAAGCCTGATACTTCATAAGCAGATTGCGTTGAAATCCATCTACAAGTAGTATTACTTCCAGAAGCATTCTTACAATAACTTACTGCTGAACCTAATGAATTTTGTATTTCAAGTGTCGCACCTGATAATGGTTTACCATTTTTATCCGTTTTTAAAAATTTTACTTTTGTTCTTTCATTTTCTATTTGTACTGTTTTTTCTTCATTACCATCTCCTATTGTTACTGTTTGACTATTTACATTTACAACATATCCAGATGGTGCGCTAGATTCTTTTACTGTATACTTTCCGTATTCTAGTCCATCTAATACGTGATCTTTTCCATCAGATACAAATGAGTCATAGAATCCATTAGGCCCCGTTACAGTTATTATTGCTCCACTTAATCCTAATTTACTGTTTGAATCAATCTTTTTTATAATGAGTTTACCTTTTTTTGATTCAGTTTTAATTGTACCACTTATCGTCGCACTTTTAGAAACTGTAGTTGTTTCTAAAGAAATTGGAGTTACTTTTTGGTACGATCTTCCACAGTCATATCTTCTTGCATATTTTATATCTCTATTTACAGTTACTGTAACTGTGATAGTCACAGTTGTATCTTCTCCTATTTCAGTTTGTGGAATAGATAAACTAAACATATTATTGTGTGTATAAACTTCTCCTTTAGAAGTTGTAATCTCATAATAACCATAATTGAGCGTCACTATATTTGAAACATAATTTCCATCACTATTCAATGTAAATCTTAATGCATTAGAACCAAACTTTATGTCAGCAGCATCATCAACAAAATTATCATATGCCCTTTCTGCTACTTGCACATATGTTTCAAAGAGTGTTGAATACTTGCTAGAAAGTCCAGTAATTCTAACATCATATCCACCTATATCATCATTGTAATATTCATTTTTATCATATAAAAATTTATTTAAAGCAAGTTCAGCAGCAAAATAAGGTATAGATGTGGAATCTGTAGACCAACCTTCTGCTATAGTTGCTGCCTGAATTAATTCTGCTACCGCATAACGTACTTTTTTATCCCAATCATTCGTTAATGTACAAGTAGCCCCTCCTGCAGCAGGTGTTTCATCAGCATAATCAGTACATATTACAGGTACGATTTCACTCCCACTCTCATATGCTTTGAGTGCAGTACCGTAACATCTAGATTTACCGCAGCTATCCATAACATGATTTCCCTCTTGCTTTATTGGACCTATTGTCTGTGGCATTGTAGCTTGTACATTTTGACTAAATACATTAATTATTAAAAATAATACTATTAAATATAAAATATATTTAACTTTTCTCACAATATCATCTCTCTTTATTTTCTAGTACAATTGTAACATAATATTAAAAATATATCAAATATTTTAAGAAAAAAGAATAGCATTTTACTATTCTTCAATCCTATTTTTCTTGACATATGTTATTATCCCCATTCCAAGCGCTATATCAAACATTGATATCGCTAGTAATAATGCGGATTTACTACTTAATGTATCTGGTACATCTACTTTTAATTCATTTGTCATTCCTACTTCTGTAGTAACATCATCTTCTGTTATTTCTATTTTCTTCTTTTCTGTATTTAAAATATATCCCTCTGGTGCCTCTACTTCTACTAAGTAATATACTCCTACTGGCAATCCTTCTATTTCATACGGTTTATCTGTTGATACCCACCTACATGCCGTATTATTTCCATCTTGTCCTTTACAGTAATTTACTACATATCCTTCTTCATCTTGCAATTCCAATGTTGCTCCTTTTAGTTCTCTTACTCCTGTTGAATCATATTTTGTTATCTTTAATTTTCTTATATTATTCTTCATTACAACTGTTCTTATTACTCCATCATCTGTTACTGTAAATTCTACTCTTTCTTTATTTAATACGTATCCTTTTGGAGCTATCGTTTCTACTAAATAATATGTACCTGTTGGTAGTCCATCTATTTGGTATGGATCTCCTGTTGATACCCATTTACATGCTGTATTATAATTTCCTTTTAAATCCATACAATAATTTACTACATTACCTTTTTCATCTTGTATTTCGAGTGTTGCTCCTGCAAGTTCCTTTTTCCCTGTTATATCCGTTTTTGAAAATCTTATACTTGTTAGTGAGTTTGTCATTGTTACTGTTCTTACATATCCATCTGCTTTTACCGTGAACTTTACTTTTTCTTTTTTTAATGCATAGCCTTCTGGAGCAACTGTTTCTACTAAATAATACGTTCCTGCTGGTATTCCTTCTATTTCATATGGTTTTGTCGTTGAAGTCCACCTGCAGGCACTAGTTCTATTTTCTCCACAATAATTTACTACTTTTCCTTTTTCATCTTGTATCTCAAGTGTTGCCCCTGGTAGTTCCTTTTTCCCTGTTATATCTGTTTTTGATATAATTATTTTTATTAATTCATCACTTAATTTTAATGTCAAATCTTCTTTATTAATTCCATTTACTGAAATTTTTCCATCATTACCTACTGTAAATCTTATCCTACTTGAATTTAATACATAACCCTTTGGAGCAGCTGTTTCAGTAAAATAATATGTACCTGATGGCAAGCCTGATACTTCATATGGATCTGTTGTCGATGTCCATCTACAAATACTGTTTCTATTTTCTCCACAATAGCTAACAACAGCTCCCGAAAGATTTTGTATCTCAAGTGTCGCTCCCGCTAAAGGATTCCCTTTTTCATCTGCTTTTATAAATTTTACTTTATTTTTACTATTCTTTAATGTTACAGTTATGGTTTGAGTACTTTCGCCAATTGTTACAGTTTGAGTACCTTCACTAATGACATACCCTGATGGAGCATATTCTTCCTTTATAGTATATTCTCCATATTCTAATCCATCTATTTCATAAGTATTTCCATTAGTTGTAAATCTTTCATAAAAATCATCTGGACCTGTTACCGTAATTGTTGCACCTGATAATATTTTTTGAGTAGTAGCATCAACTTTTTTTATTATTAATTTCCCTTTTGGAGATTCTTTTGTAATTTTACCACTTATTTGTGCCTGTCTATTTATTGTCTCATATTCTAGAGCTATTGGAGTTACTGGTTGATATTCTTCACCACAATAGTATCTTCTTGCATATGCATAACTCTTTGTTGATTCTACTTTAACTGTTATTGTTGTTGTTTGATCATCTTTTAAATTTTTTGAAGGAATTTTTAGTTGAATCATATCATTACGTGTGTATATTGTTCCATCTACGCCTTCCAACTTATATGTTACATTTCCATAAGCGGTTACTTTTACAACATTTGAGCTATAGTATTCTCCATCCTCGCTTAAGGTAAATCTTAATGAATTTGTATTAAAACTTATTTTATTTTTATCGCCATCATAAATAGAATATGCTTTTTCAGCAGTCTGTAGGTATGTACTATATTGTGAGTTTAATTCCTTTGAAATTTTAGATGTGGAAATATTCCATCCACCAATTGTCTCATCTCCTCTACCTATATCATATAGGAATCTATTTAATGCCATTTCTGCAGAAAGATAAGCTGACATGGTTGCCTTTTTTACATCTGAATTATGCAAAGTATCATCTAATACAAGTGATGGTATAACCGCATTTACTATCTGTCCTACCGAATAACGTACAGAATCGGACCATTGATCTGTTATTTTACAAGTGGAATTATTTTTCCAAGCAGGGGAAGTTTCTTCAAACAATGTACAAAAAACTCCTGTTTTTCCACTTGAGTCTTCATAAAATTTTAATGTTGTACCATAACATTCATCTGAATTACAATCAGTAGGTTTAGTGTGTGTTTCTGGTAAACCATGCACTTCAGCAAAACTTTTTACCTCAAATGAATCTGGAAGTGCCCATACAGTATTTATTCCACATAAAAATATTAAAGCAAAAACTAATATATATAATCGTATATTTTTCTTCATTAATTCCACCTACCCTATACATTTATTTTATCTCAATATAAAAAATATATCAAGTATTTTTATCTAAAAAGTCTAATAAAACTACTTGGTATATCTATGTCTATTAAAATTTTTTCTTTTGTTTTAGGATGAATAAATTCTAATGTGTTTGCAACTAATGCCATTCTTCTTATAGGGTCTTTTTTAATGCCATATTTTTTATCTCCAACAATTGGATTTCCCATACTTGCTAACTGCACTCTTATTTGATTTTTTCTACCTGTTAAAAGATTTAAACTAAGCATAGTGTACTTGCTATTTTCAAGGATTTTTTCATATTCTGTAACTGCTAGTTTACCATTTGAATCATTTACTATATAAGTAATATGAGTTTTAGTTTCTTCTAAATAATTTTTAAGTACACCCTTTTTATTGTTAATTCTGCCATATACTACCGCTACATAATTTCTTTTAAATTTACTCCAATTATCTTGAAGAAATAACTTAGTTTTTTCATCTTTAGCAAACATTACAATACCACTTGTATCTTTATCTAATCTATGTACAATAAAAACTTTATTGTTTTTGTTTTTTTTCTTTAAATATTCAAATACTAAGTGAAATAAGGTTTTATATTTTTCTTTTTCAGTTGATATAGTAAGTAAATTATGTGGCTTGTTTACTATTAATATGTATTTATCTTCATATAGTATATCTAATTTTTTACTTTTCTTTTTATCCATTATTCACCTTTTAATATACTAATTGCTTTTATAAGTCCAAGTTTACCATACTCATAGGAGAGTGCACCTTGTTGATAGGCAATATATGGAGGTCTAATTGGTCCATCACAAGAAAGTTCTATAGATGAACCTTGTGTGAACGCCCCTGATGCCATTATTACTTTATCATCATAACCAGGCATATCAGATGGTTCTGCTTTAACATTTGAATCTATTAGGGAACCCATTTGAATTCCACCGACATATTTAATTAAATCTTCTGGATTGTTAAATATAATATTTTGTACTATATCTACTCTTTTTTCATTATATTTAGGTTCTACATCATATCCTAATTTTTCTAATACATAACTTGTCAATATTGCCGTTTTTAAAGCAGAGCCTACCACACTTGGAGCAAGCGCTAAACCTTGAAGTAATGGCTTATTCATATTTAGTGAAGGTCCTACTTCTTTACCTTCTCCTGGAGCGGTTAATCTTTCTGCAATTAATTCTATTAAATCTTTCCTACCTACTACGTACGCACCATTAGGAGCAATACATCCACCTAAATTTTTAATTAATGAACCAACACATATATCAGCACCAACTTCTATTGGTTCTTTAGTATCAACAAATTCACAATAACAATTATCAATCATTATTATTACACTTTTATTTACTTCTCTTATTTTCTTTATTACTTTTTCTAACTTTAAAATGCTTATACTTTTTCTTGTAGAGTATCCTTTAGATCTTTGAACATATACCATTTTTAAATCATTTTTTCTTACTCTATTTATTATTTTATCATAATCAAAATCATCATTAACTAAATCAATTTGTTCATATTTTACGTTAAATGATTTCAATGAACTAGGATTTTTTCTAATACCTATTACTTCGTGCAGTGTATCGTATGGAGTACCACTAATTGAAAGCATTATATCATTTGGTCTAAGTATTCCAAATAAAGATACACTAAGAGCGTGTGTACCTGATATAAACTGTCCTCTAACTAGTGCATCTTCACTTTTAAATATGTCGCTATAAACACTTTCTATAACAGTTCTTCCTATATCATTATATCCATAACCTGTTGTTGAATTAAAATGATATTCAGATACATTTTCTTTTTGAAAAGCATCTAATACTTTTTTACTATTTAAAAACACTATATCGTTTATTTTTTCTAATTCATCTTTTATCTCTTTTTCAGAATTATTTACTAAATTTATAATATCATTCATTTTTATCACCCATTATTATAATACTTCCACTATCTAAATCACTATTTACAACTTCAATTACTTTTTTTGCTACATCTTCTTTATCGATTAATTTATTTTGTTTAATTCTTTTCATTTCTTCAAGCAAATAATCTTGATTCATTTCCTTTACGCTTTCTGTGTTGACCCAATTAGGGCATATTGCATAGACTTTGATATTTTCAAACTCAAGAGATAAAGATTTAGTTAAATTAATTAGTCCTGCCTTACTTGCTGAATAATCCATATTTAATCTTGAATAAGTATTTATACCATCAGTAGAAGAAATATTTATAATTATACCATTATTCATTATAGAAAAAAGTTTTTGTATAAGTATAAATGGTCCAACTAAGTTTACTTCTAATACTTTCATAAATTCATCTTTTGTTTTTAAAGTAAACGGACTATCCATACATACTGCAGCATTATTAACTAATACATCTATATTTGAGTATTTACTTTTTATATTATTAGCAAATTCTTCAATTTCAAGTTCATTTGATATATCTAGTTTATAATAATCAAACTTTACTCCAATAGACTCTATTTTAGTTTTCAATTGTTTTATTTTTTCTAAAGATGTATTATATGTTCCTATAATATTATATCCGTATCTAGCAAACTCAAGTGCGATCTCTCTACCTATACCCTTCGCACATCCTGTTACAATTACATATTTATTCATAATTAAACCTAAACATTAAATCTAAAGTAGCAGATATCTCCATCTTGCATTAAATAATCTTTACCTTCAAGTCGCATCTTTCCTGCTTCTTTAACTGATTTTTCACTACCATATAATTTTAAATCACTATAACTCATTACTTCTGCTTTTATGAAACCTTTTTCAAAATCTGTATGGATTATACCTGCACATTCTGGAGCCTTCATACCTGTTTTAAAAGTCCAAGCCCTACACTCATCTTCTCCTGCAGTAAAAAAAGTTTTAAGTCCAAGTAATTTATATGATGCTTTTATTAAATTATCTATGCCACTTTCACTTATTCCAAGTTCATTTAAAAAATTATTCTTTTGTAAATTATCCATTTCGCTTAAATCTGATTCTATTTTAGCGCATATACTAACAACTAATGCATTATCTTTTTTTGCGTATTCTACTACGCTTTCTACATACTTGTTATTTCCTTCAAGCAAATCATCTTCTGATACATTTGCAACATAAATAATTGGTTTACTTGTAAGTAAATTAAATGGTTTTATATATAATTTTTCTTCATCAGTTAATTCTAGTCTTCTAATTGGAATATTCTTTTCTAATGCTTCTTTTAATTTAGTTAATATATTTGCTTCTTTTATTACTTCTTTATCTTTTGATAGTGATGCTTTTTTACCTATTTTATTGAATCTGTTTTCTATAATTTCTAAATCCGATAATATTAATTCAACTTCTATTATTTCTATATCTCTTATTGGATCAACATCATTTAAAACATGGATTATATCTTTATTTTCAAAGCACCTAACAACTTCACATATCGCATCAACTTCTCTTATATGTGACAAAAATTTATTACCTAAACCTTCTCCTGTTGATGCACCTTTTACAAGCCCTGCAATATCAGTAAATTCAAATGTTGTTGGGACTAGACTTTTTGGCTTATATAAATCATTTAAAAAATCTAATCTCTCATCTGGAACAACTACTACTCCTACATTTGGATCTATAGTCGCAAATGGGTAATTAGCAGCTAATATATTTTTTTTAGTAATTGCATTGAAAAGTGTACTTTTTCCTACGTTTGGAAGTCCTACTATTCCTGCTGTTAAACTCATGAAACCACCTCAAGTACTAGTTTACTATAAATTTGTTTAAAATACAATAAAAATACCACTAACGTGATATTTTTATCCTAATAGAAAATTAGGGATTAAATGCCTTAGATGATTAATATAGTCTACTCATCATAACAATAGAAAGTTCCATCATGAAACACATAGCAGTAACTAGTGTCCACAACAATCGTACTTACATCTCCACTTGGATGAGCTTGTACAATAATCGATTCTCCATGGCATTCATCATTATAATCACTACCATCTTCGTCAAAATAGCATTCCCCAGTCTCACTAAATGCTTCTCTCATCATGTCATGATTTGAAGTAACTGCAGTTTCATCTGCACCTTTTAAGCAGTAATTTTCATTGTTCATTTTAAAACATGCATAAGCTGCTTTTATTTTACTTCCATCTGTATCTATTCCTAAGTAAATCTTTTTATCTGATGGTGGAGTTAGTGATAAGTCTTCTGGCAATTCTCCTCCTATTTTTAAGTTTTTGTCTTGTGACCACCATCCATAATATTTGCCTGGCATTATTTTCTTTTCTCCATATTCATATTCTACTGCTACATCATTTACTGTACATTCTGCTAAATATATTGTTCCATCGCTATATATTTCATGTGTTTCACATTCTACTTTTGAACCTTCATATTCTACCTCTGATAATAACTCTTCACTTAAATTCCCAGGAGTTATTTCAGCTCCATCTAACATTGATTTCGCTACTGCATTCTTTATTGCATCTCCATACATTTCTATACTTCTTTTATCTGATTCCTTTTTAGTATCTCCTATTATGTTTAATATAATGGGTGTTGCTATAAGCGCTATTATTGCTAGTATTACTATTACTGCAAGTAACTCTATTAATGTAAATCCTTTTTTCATATACATCTTCCTTTCTTAGTTTACTTACACTCCCATTCTACCATAGGACATTTTCCTAGTCAAGAAAAAATAGCACGCCATTGTGCTACCTCGTTAATGTCCCCTTTATTCTTATATAGAACTACTCACTCGTAATCTCTACCTGACATTACAATTTTATTATAAATTACTGTTTATAAAGGGTCAATTACTTAATTTAATTTTTATAATTTTTTGATTAAATATGCGTAAAGATGTGTAAAGGCTTACTTTGAAAGAAAAAAGAACCTAACGTTCTTTATAATGTAATATTTGAATTAATACCTATTGGAAGTCCTATTAAATACCAGCCAATTATTATAACTATCCATACCACTGATAATATTAATACAATAGGCATAATTTTTCTCATAGTACCAACTATACTTAAATTTGAATCTTTTTCATATTTGTACATAAATCCTATTGCAACTATTAAATAAATATATATTGGTGAGAACAATTTTCCTACAGAATCTGCAGCCATAAATATTGATTGAGTAAATGAAGGTGATATATTTGCTCTCATTAAAAGTGGTACATAAATAGGTGCGATTAAGTTCCATTTTGTTATTGATGATGGAATAAATACTGATATTAATACAATTGATAAAAATGCAATTATTATAAGTAATATTCCTGATAAGTTAGTAGAACCTACAAAATCTATTATATTGGTAGAAATAACTGTTGAGAGATTTGTCCAATCTATTATCTCATACAATATTGATATAAAAAATAGTAATACGAATACATATCCTGTACCTTCAAAAGTTTTTGTAAGTGCCTTGCTATAATCACCACTATTTTTTATGTTTCTAGATACTGTTCCATATATAAATCCACATACCATAAGTATAGCTATAATTAGGAACATCAATCCTTGATTAAGTGGAGATGAAGATGCAAACAATTTACCTATATAAGTTGGTTGTGTTCTATCTAAAAGCAATCCTGAATGAGGTAAGCCCGGTATTATTGAATATATAAATATAGCAATCATAATTATAAATGCTATTAAAGTTATCTTACTTGCTTTTTTAGAAATATTCAAATTATCGACTTCTTCATTTCTTGGATATTTTTTTGAAAATCTCTCAAGAACTATGGTTCCAACAACAGATAATATTACTGTTGATGCAATTAACAAAAATATATTAGATAATAATTCATAGTTATAATTTTGTACGATTCCTTGTGTAGCAAGTTCTGTTATATCACCTAATTGATACATTTGATAATTATATATTATTCCAGTTCCATACCCTATTGTTATTGCTATAAACATAGTAAGTACGCCTAGGCTAGAATCTCTTCCAACATATTTATATAATATTCCTGCTAAAGGTAGTAAAAGTGCATAACTATAATCTCCTATAATTGTAGATATAATGCCTATAAACATAACTAGTAGTGTAATATTTCTAGGTTTTAACTTCCTTAATGGTGTGAAAATCTGTTTTAATAAACCACTAGCCTCAAGTATTGATATTGCAATTAAAGATAATATTACTAAAACAAGCGGTTCTAAAGTTTGAAAATTTATTAATGAATTATTAAGTATATGCTTTATACCCGATGAACTAATTATATTATTAATTACGACTAGAGTAGTTTCAAAACTTCCACTTTCGGTTTTATACCCAGTTACATGTATTAAATTAAATATAAGGCAAATTGCTGAAACAATTATTGCTAATATAATAATTTCTACAACAGGACCTATATATCTTTTTTTTCTTTTCACTTAAATCCTCCTAATTTTTTACAACTTTTTTTAATTTTTTATTAAATTCTATTCTAGGTAACATTATAGATCTTCCACAATTAAGACACTTTATTTTAATATCTGCTCCTATACGCGTTATTTTCCATTCATTACTTCCGCAAGGATGATTTTTTTTCATAACTACAGTACTACCTAATTCATATTCTTTTTCCATTTATACCACCTGAATTAAAATTACTCTTTAATGTTTAATACTTCTAATATTCTATTTAAATCTGCAACATTAGTAAATGTTATTTCTATTTTCTTATCTTTTATCTTAACTTTTGTATCTAATTTTTCTCTAAACAATTCTTCTACATATTTATAATCATTATTTGTTTGAGTATGGCGAGTAATTTTTACCTTTTTCTTTTCAACAGTTGATTCTTCTTCTAATTCTCTAACTGGTATTTTTTTAGCAACAATTTCTCTTGCCATGTTAATTATTTTTTCATCATCTTCAAGTTTACTAAGTACGCGAGCATGTCCCATGCTTATTTTATTAGTAGCAACCATTTCTTGAACTTCTTTAGGAAGTCTAAGAAGGCCTAGTATATTTGTTATATGACTTCTACTTTTTCCAACTTTTTTAGATAGTTCATCTTGCGTTAGGGACAATCTTTCTATCATAGTTTTATAAGCAACTGCTTCTTCTATTGCACTTAAGTTATCTCTTTGTAAATTTTCAAGTAATGCAATTTCCATCATTTGTTCATCGTTTAAATTACGTATAATTGCAGGAATTTTTGTCAAACCTACTTTTTTAGATGCTCTAACTCTTCTTTCTCCTGCTATAATCTCATAACCTTTTATACTCTTTTTTACTATAATAGGTTGAAAAACACCGTGCTGCTTAATAGACTCTGCTAAATCATTTAAAGTTTCATCATTAAAAACTTTTCTAGGTTGATAAGGATTTGGTCTTAAATCATTGATATCGATTTCAATTATTTCTTCATTTGTAGCAGTTTCATAAATTTTTCTTTCAAATGAATCTAAATCTAAGTTTTCAGAATTAAATAATTGTTCTAATCCTCTACCTAACGCTCTTTTTTTAGTTTCCATTTCTTTCAATCACCTCTTTGGCCAAATTTATATATGCCTCTGTTCCTCTACTTTTTGGATCATATGCATGAATTGGTTTACCATGACTAGGTGCCTCTGATAATCTAACTAATCTTGGAATTATGGTGTCATAAACTTTCTCTTTAAAGTAACTTTTTATTTCTTCCACTACTTCAAGACCTAAATTAGTACGATTATCAAGCATGGTCAAAAGTACTCCTTCTATATCCAAACTAGGGTTTAATTTCTTTTGAGCAATCATAATTGAATTTAAAAGTTGCATAATTCCCTCAAGTGCGAAAAATTCACACTGAACAGGTATTATAACTGAATTTGCAGCAGCAAGTGCGTTTGTATTAATGAGATTTAAAGATGGCGGACAATCTATAATTAAATAATCAAACACATCTTTTATCTCTGATAATTGTTTCTTTAATTGTAACTGTGGCACAAACGTAGGATCCTGCCTTGACATTTCGCCTAATTCCATATCAATTCCTGCTAGATTTATCGATGCAGGAATAAGATATAAATTTTTAAATTTTGTTTTAACTACAACTTTTTTTGCGTCAGTTTTACCGATTAAAAGTTCATATACACTATTTTCAAACTCACCTTTATTAATACCCACTCCTGTGGTACTATTACCCTGTGGGTCTAAATCTATAAGTAATGTTTTTCGTCCCAATAGTCCTAGGGAAGCTGCTAAATTTATACTAGATGTTGTTTTTCCAACACCACCTTTTTGATTAACAAATGCGATTATCTTTCCCATATTTTCACCTTTTTCATTTTTTCTTTTATATATAAATAGTTTATCATATTTTTAAGAATAAATCTATCTTTTATATAAATTTTATTTGCTCAAATAAGGAATATTTTTTTGCTTTAACACATCTTAAAATTAATCATAAAATTAAATAGGTGGTTTTGTGAAGGATGTTTTGATTTTATTCGGTGGGAATTCTTTTGAACACGAAATATCGTGTAAATCAGTAAATTTTATAATTGATAATATTGATGAAAGTTTATTTAAATATACATTAGTGGGTATTGACTATAATAATGAATGGTTTATAATAAATAATAAAAGAATTGACTTAAAATGGAAAAATAATAATGTGATTAAAGTTAAAAATGTTATAGAATTTGCAAAAAGTTTTGATATTGTTTTTCCTATAATTCATGGTAATACTCTTGAAGATGGAAAATTGCAAAGTATGTTTGAATTATATAATATAAAGTATGTCGGATCTAATTCTTTTTCAAGTTTAATATCATATGATAAACTATTAACTAAATTAATTTTAGAAAAATATGGTATCGAACAAGTCCCATATACTATTTATAAAAAAGATATTGATTTTAGTAAAATTGATTATCCTGTAATAGTTAAGCCGTGCAAATGTGGTTCGTCTATTGGTATAGGTATTGCAAACAATAAAAGAAAATTAAAAAAATGTATTAAAAATGCACTAAAATATGATAAAAATGTTATAATAGAAAAGTTCATTAAAAATAATAGAGAATTAGAATGTGCTGTTTTAAAATGCAAAAAAAGATTAATAATCTCTGAAATAGGTGAAATAATAAATAATGGAAATTGGTATGATTATAAATCTAAATATGTAAATAAAAGTAAAACTGTAATTTCAAGTATAGATGAAAGTATTAGAAATTGTATAAAAAAATATTCTAAAGTAATTTTTGAAATACTTAAATGTAATGATTTAAGTAGAGTTGATTTTATTTATGATGTAGATGAAAAAAAATTATATTTTAATGAAATAAATACTATGCCAGGATTTACAAATATAAGTATGTTCCCTAAACTTATCAATAATGCAGGTATAGGATTTAAAGAAATGATTACAATTTTACTTTCTAATTAGACTATTTGTCTATAAAATATTTTGTAAAACTATTATAAAATTAAGTTGGTGATATATATGGCAGTAAACAGAAAATCCGATATTTATAACATTATCGGAAAAAATATTAAGAAATATAGAAAGAAAAAAGGATTAAAACAAAGAGAATTAGCAGAAGCACTATATCTTAGTGACAGTTTCATAGCTAAATTAGAATCAATTACTCATCAAACTATATCTATTGATACTCTTGAAGATATAGCTAGAGTTCTTGAATGCGATATTAGAGATTTTTTCGATAAAAGTGTTTTAGATGAAAATAATAAATAGATACTAAATTTAGTATCTATTTTAATTCATTTATTTTATTTAACGATAATCCTGTTATTTTAGAAATAAGATTTATATCCATATTTTCTTTTAGCATATTTTTTGCAATGTCTACTTTTTCTCGCTCAATTCCTTGTTCGAGTCCTTCTTTAAGTCCTTCTTTAATTGCTTCTTTTTTAGCATCTCTTATTTCTAATCTCTTTAACTCTTTTTGATGCCACTCCCAATCATATGCTCCCATTAAATCTAAATCTGAATTGTACTCTTCTACTTTTTTATATATGTTTTCCATATCTTCATCTCCATTACAGATTCCCTTTATTTCCTCTTTTTCTTCTAATCCAAACATCCCTATAAATCTGGTTAAACTGTCTAACTCTTTCGTATCTTTATTGTAACACATTTTTGTGTAATATGGAATATCTATTCTTATTATTTCCATTATATCTGTCAATTCTTCTTTTGCACTCTTATCATATAATTTATACCTCATTATTGGTTTCGTATGGATACCTTTATAATCTAAATTTATCTGTATATGTTTACTTATCTTATCATAGTAATATCCACTATTTAAATCTTTACTTATATTTCTGCACATATAATATACATTCCTATTTATTATCTCTTTTCCTTCATATGTATTTATTTCAACATTTACTTTTGTCCCATCTGATAATTCTACTATTAAATCTACTTCTATTTTCTTATCTCTATATGGAATTCCTATTTTTTCATTATTTAATATTTTTATCTTTTTCGGATTTATTCCTAATATTTCTTTTAATAATTTTCTTATAGGTCTTAAATCATTTTCATCTCCAAATACTTTCTTAAACATTAAATCAAATTTGAGCGTTATAAACTTTGTTTCTGTTTTCACAATATCCATCCCCTTCTAAATAAAACTCTAGTGATTTTCCTATATATATCATACTCTGTAAATTTCAAATTTCCTTTTTATTTCTCAAAAAACTTAAAAAAAATAGTAAATTTTTTATTATTTACTATTTTTTATTCTTTCTTTGCATCTTGTTTTTTTCTAAGTTCTGTATTTAATATTCTTTTTCTCATTCTAAAGTTTAATGGAGTAACTTCAACAAGTTCATCTTCATTAATATAGTCTAAACAGATTTCCAAACTCATAAGGCGTGGTCTTTTTAATACTACAGTATGATCTTTACTAGATGAACGTGTATTAGTTAAATTTTTGCCTTTAACAACATTTACAGCAAGATCGTTATCGTGATTATTTTCTCCAACGATCATTCCTTCATAAACATCTACACCAGGCTCAATAAACATTACACCCCTATCCTCAAGATTCCCAAGAGAATATGCAGTTGCCTTACCATTTTCCATAGAAACTAAAACTCCATTACTTCTACTTCCTACTTTAGTTCCTACTTCTTTTCTATACTCTTTATATGTATGATTTAATATTCCATATCCTTTAGTCATGGTCATAAATTCAGTTGAAAATCCTATAAGCCCTCTCGTTGGAACAGTATAATGAAGTTTAACTTGATTATCTGTGCTAATCATATTCTCCATAACACCCTCTCTATTACCGAGTGCTTCTATTACAGATCCAACATAATCTTGTGGTACGTCTATTTGTACATCTTCAAAAGGCTCACACATAACACCATTTATTTCTTTTCTTATTATAGCAGGTTTTGATACTTGAAGTTCAAATCCTTCTCTTCTCATATTTTCAATTAAAATAGATAAATGTAATTCTCCTCTACCTGAAACAATAAATGATTCTGAATCATTTTCTATTGAATCAACCCTAAGTGATACATCTTTTTCTGTTTCTTTACGAAGTCTTTCTTCTATTTTTCTAGCAGTTACTATTTTTCCTTCTCTACCACAAAATGGACTAGTATTTACACCAAAAGTCATTTGTAGTGTTGGCTCATCTATTCTAAGTTGTGGCAATGCTTCTTCTTTGCCTATTTCACATACTGTTTCACCGACTGAAATATCAGGAAGTCCTGCAATAGCAATTATATCTCCTGCACTTGCTTCAGTGATTTCTATTCTTTTAAGCCCCATAAATCCATACATTTTTGCTACTCTAAATTGTTTAATACTTCCATCTATTCTAACACAACTTACCATTTGATTTACTTTGATAGTTCCTCTTTTTACAAGTCCTATACCAATTCTACCAACAAAATCATTGTAATCAAGCAATGCAGGTTGAAATTGCAAAGGTCCAAAATCTTCTTTTGGAGATGGAATATTTTCTACAATTAAATCTAGTACTTTCGTCATGCCTTTTTCTTGAGTTGATATATCATCGGAATAACTTGATGTTCCATTTAAAGCAGATACATAAACAACTGGGAAATTTAAGTCCTCAATGTCTGCTCCCAACTCAATAAATAAATCCATAACTTCATCAATTACTTCTTTTGGTCTTGCAGATTCTTTATCTATTTTATTTACAACTACTATAGGTTTAACTTTTGCATCAAGTGCTTTTTTTAATACAAATCTAGTCTGTGGCATAGTACCTTCATATGCATCCACTACAAGTAATACACCATCAACCATGTTCATTATACGTTCTACTTCTCCACCAAAATCAGCATGTCCTGGAGTATCTAATATGTTTATTTTATAATCTTTATAATTAATAGCAGTAGTTTTAGCAAGTATTGTGATGCCTCTTTCTCTTTCTATATCATTAGAATCTAGAGCACGTTCTTGTACTTCTTCATTTTCTCTAAATGTTCCACTTGCTTCTAAAAGTTTATCAACAAGTGTTGTTTTACCGTGATCTACATGCGCAATTATTGCTATATTTTTCTTTTTCAATTTAATACACTTCCTTCAAAACAGTTACAATTATAGCACACTTTAAAAAAAAAGCAATATATATTTAAAATTTATTTATACCAAAAAAGAACCGATATGGTTCACTTTATTATATTTTTCAGTATATAATCCATTGTTATTTTTATATCAGGAAAGCAATCTATGTGTTCTAACTCCTCCCTAGAAAACCAACCTATGTCATCACTTTCTTCTTTGTTTAGCACTAATTTTGAATCATCATTTGGTATTGCTGCATATATTATATCTACGTGTATATGTGTTTCTCCGTCATTTAAAGTCTTTCTATTCCTTTGAATTCCTAGTGGTCTAATGTAGTCATCTTCTCTAGGAAATCTTTCTCCTAGTAATCTAACCCTAAGTCCTGTTTCTTCATATACTTCTCTTAATGCAGTTTCTTCAGGTGTTTCATTACCTTCTATATGCCCACCTGGTTGTGTCCATCTTTTATTTTTTTTATGTTTAATTAATAATATTTTTTTATCATATGGATTTACCACAAATGCAGATGCACAAAAATGTCTTTTCATACCATCACCAATTATAATATATCAAATATATTTTTTATTGTCACGAAAATTACCATTATTTTCATTTTATTTACACATTTTTACAATTTATTCTAATATGTTTAGAGATTTTTCTTCTAAATTTTTTTCATATATAACCAATTTTTCATTAATATCTAAAGTTGCAAGTAAGATTTTTGAAGTATCAGTATATCCTTTTACTTTGAGTTGATTATTTAACCATTTCTCATCTTTATTCATATATTTTAAATTGTTATACATTATTTTTGAATCTATAATTACATTTGCGCATAATCCTTCTTTTGATACTTTTACTTTCATATCATCAGGAGTTAGGGGCCTATATTCTGGCTTTGGAAGTATACTTAATTTACCATTTGCTTCCATTACTGCATATGAAACTTGAGAAAGGTCAAAATATCCATTACCTCTTATTTCTTCCAACATATCATTTATATCAAATTTAACCTTTTTTAAATTTTTTTCTAATATTTTACCATTTTGAATTATAACAGTAGGTGTGCCCATAAAAAATCTTCTAAGAGTTATACTTTTCATTGTTAAATAAGATACTATGTATGCACATACGCCAAATATTATGACTGCAAGTATCCCGTTTATTTCGTTTGACTCTAAATTAATTGTCATTTCAGCAGCAAAATTACCAATTGAAATTCCAATTACATAATCAAAAAGTGAAAGTTGAGAAACTTGTTTTTTACCTAACATTTTAGTTATTAAAAAGAGCGTCACTAAAGAAGAAAGTGCTCTTAAAGTTACATCTAATAGTTCGTTAAAATCTATATTCATGTTCTTCACCTAATGTTATTATTTACAATATTTTAATTAAAATACAAAAAAAGCAATAATGTTTTCTGAAATGCACCCCATAGAGTAGACATTATAAAAAAGCAAATTTAAGTTAAATTATGATAGAATACATCTCCGAAA
>CANRAT010000001.1 GCA_947628685.1 uncultured Bacilli bacterium | reverse complement strand
TCATTTACAAATTTTTCATAATATTCATAGCCTTTATCTGATGTATCAACTATAAACTTCGTCCTTTCACCAGCAACAGCTTTCTGCATTTTTATTTGTGGAACTAATAGTACTTTAACAATCCATATTGTAAAAATTATAACCCCTAAAATACATATACCAACAAAAACATAAACTCCCAACATATATATCACTACCTTTCTTCTAAAATTATAACATTTTTTTTTGATTTTTCATAGATATTACATTTTTATTTCAAAAGCAGCTTTATTTTTATAATTTTCCAAAATTAAATTAAAAATTTAATAAGTAAATAATTTTTTCTGTTAAACATATTTTGTTTATGACAAAATTATTAACCCCCTAGGTATTTTGACAAGTCTATCAAAATGACCTAAGGGGCTATGCTTTTATATCAATATTCGAAAAAGTTCGAATAGAAACGTCAATGGTGCCTGTGATCGGACTTGAACCGATACGATATTGCTATCATTGGATTTTGAGTCCAACGCGTCTACCAATTTCACCACACAGGCAACAACTAAATTATATCATATAATTTAGATTTTGAGACATAAAAATAAAAAAAGATTAAATTTTGTTAAATAATCTTCATATTTATAAATTAATTATCTATTTCCTTATACCTTGATTCAAATAGATATTTTTCTTCATCTACTTCTTCTTTTGGTTCAAGTTTTGGTAGTTCATCTAAACTACCTAATCCAAAATAATCTAGAAATCTTTCGGTTATGCTATATAGTTTAGGCCTACCAGGTAAATCAGATTTTCCAACTTCCTCTATAAGACCTTTTAAAAGAAGTTTTCTAATTACATAACTTGAATTAACTCCTCTTATATTATCCACATCAATTCTAGTAATAGGAGAATTATATGCAACAATTGCAAGTGTTTCAAGTGCAGACTCACTTAAAGGTTGATTTTCTTCATTTATTAAAAGTTTTTTATAATATTCTTTATGTTCTTTTTTTGTTGTTAATTTATAATGTTCTCCTAAATATTCTAACTGTATACCTCTGTTTAAATTTTGATATTCTTTATACAATTCTTTAATAGCCTTTTTTACTTCTTCTTCATCTTTCTCAGTTATTTCAACAATTTCTTTTAAAGTTAATCCATCTTCGCCACTTAAAAATAGCAATCCTTCTATAATCGCATTCATTAATTCACACCTTTTTCTTTAATAATAATATTTTTAAAATTATTTTCTTGCTCTATTTCTATTTCTTGATTTCTTGACATAGTAAGAATAGATAAAAATGTTATAACTACGTACTCTTTCGTAACTATTTCAAATAAATCTGTAAAATTAACTTTCTTTTTTTTCTTTAATATATTTCTTATTTCTTTACTTCTTTTACTTAAACTAAATTCTTTATTGGTTATTTTAGTCTTTAATGGCTTTTCTAATCTCTTCTCTTCTAAAAATTTAGAAAAAGCATTAATTAAGTCATCCATAGACACACCGTAATCTATATTTTCTTCTTCACTATATTCTAAAAGAGTATCGGCTTCTTTAGTATAAACTTCTCCTCTATATTCTTCTAACTCTTTAAATGTACTAGTTATATTTTTATATTTTTCATATTCAAGTAATCTATTTATTAATCTTTCTTTGGGATCTTCTTCAAATTCATCTTCTTCATCTTTCTTTTTTGGCAGTAAAGATGAAGCTTTAATTTCTATTAATTCTGCTGCCATAACTAAATATTCGCTTGCAATATCGAGATTTAATTTTTTCATCTTACTTATGTAAGTTAGATATTGTTTAGTAATTTCATCGATACTTATATCATATATACTTATATTTGATTGTTTAATTAAATGAAGTAATAAATCAAGAGGTCCTTGAAATTCATTTATGTTTATTTCATACTTCATAAGTGTCAACTCCACAAATATTATAATTTATTTTTAAAAATTATACAAGGAAATATAGACTTTAATGGCAAAAAAATGTATAATTAGCATAGAGGTAGATAACATGAATAATAGAAAAATTATATTGTATGTACTTTTAGGTATACTAGGAATAGGATTGATATTATTTTTACTTGTATATTTGACTGTAATACCTAATCCATTTGCAGATAATAAGACTTTAGTGTGTACAAGAGAAGGTAATTTTGGAAGTATAGAAGAAAAACAAATTAAATTTGATTGGCTTGGCAATTTTAAAAGCCTTATGGCAATTGAATACACAACTTTTGATACTAATGAACAAGCAAGGGAATATTATGAGAGTGCATTAGAGTCATTTGATAAAGTATTATTGGAAAATAATGTGGTAACAACAAAAATTAAAATAAATACTAATGATAGTTTTAATAAGCGAAAAGAAATTAAAGACAATTACATTGAATTTGGATATGAATGCAGATAGGAGGAATTTATTTTGAAAAGAATGTATAAATTTTTATTAGTAATATGTATTTTTTCATTATTTAAAGTAGAAAGCGTGTTTGCTAGTTTACCTGAGAAATTATATCAAATTCAACAAGTTGGTGGTAAGATTACATATGATAAAATAACTAATAATAAAGCACACTCAGACTTGGGAACTTCACTTAAAAAAAATATTTATACTGCAACTGATGGATTTAAGAATTATAATCTTTTTTGTACTGCATATTCCAAAAAATCACCTGCAGCAAAAGGAATAGATTGTCCTATGATAACTAATACTAGCAATTCTAATTATTGGTCAGATGAAATAAAAGCAGGAGTTGCTGCAATAATAGATTATTTTAAAATAGATAATTCTTTAGAAAAAGCGAATGAAGATTACATTAAAGAAGAATTATCGATTAATGCATTTTTATGCAAATACAAGTATAATAATAACTCTAATAATCCAAGCTGTCAAAAAGATGGTATATCTACTTCTGTTGTTTTTGACGATAAAAATTGTACTAATAAGAAGTGCGGTAGCGTAGCACAATCAAGAGCTAAAGAAGCTTATGATAAAGTACACAATAAAATAAACTTAAAGTCTTTAAGACAAAGTAGTAGTGGCGATTATTATACAATATCTGGTGTAGTTGAGAATGCATATAATTCTAATTACACAATCAATATATCCGGAATATCAAGCTCAGATTATCAAATGAGTAATAAGACATCTACATCTTTTTCATATAAAATACCTAAATCAAAAGTAAAAGAAGGAGATACTAAGGTAACAGTATCACTTTCACAAAGTATTGATGTCCCTATTGCAGCTAATTATGATTGTACTTCTGCTTATCAGACACTAACGATAAATTATACAGAAAATAAAAATGTCACACAACAAAGTAATAGTTTAACAATAACTTTAACAAAAAAAACGACTACAAGTTTAGTTGTAAAAAAAGTTGATAAGAGTACAAAAAAACTTATTTCATCTTCAGCAAGTTTTAAATTATATAAAGGTAGTTGTAATAATATTTCTAATGCCTCAGCGATAGTATCAGGAGAAACTAATTTAGGACAAGTTACATTTAATAACTTAACTTATGGAGACAATTATGCTTTAGTTGAGACAAAAGCACCAAAAGGTTATATTGCTGATGCTACATGCCATGATATTAAAATAGATTCATATAATAAAGTTGTTACTATAGAAAATAAATTATTGGGTTGTCCTGACGAATTGGAAATATTGAAAACCAATGGATATGAGCCTAAAGATTTGATAGATCTATATAAAAAATATGATAGTAAATATAACAATTTGTTGAATTTTAATAATCCATCTTGTACAGTTAAAAACTGCTCAAGCAATTATTCAAAAACATCAGGTTGCTTTTCAGGTTCGTTTGTAGTTAATGGATTTAATGAGAATGATTTATCCTGCTACACTGACACTTCTGATGTTTTAGGACTTACAGCTTATTGTGCGAGTACATTCAGCCTCGATAATTATGTTGGAACTGATTGGGAGACAAAATCTGGACAATTAATATTTCAAACGCCAAATGGGCATGTATTTAATATTAAAGTAGTAAAAGAGTGCTATTTATATGGCGATACGAATGTATCATCATTCGCATCAGGTGATTACTCTGACTACATAAAAAATGTAGAAATTAATTTTGATGGCGATATAGTAAACTTGTCTTATTATGTACCTGGTGGAATGAATACAATGTTTGTTAGCCAAGTAGATAAATCTAATTATTATAAAGGCACTTTATATGGTTACTATTATCTTCCACGTGTATATGCAGAAAATGGTGCAGGGACAGTATATACTGAAAATTGTCCAAATTGTAAATTTTTAGGTTATGGATTAATAACTAAATTATACAATAATAAAACTTCATTTAATTTTAAATTTAACTTCATTAATTCATACACTAGAAAGACAAATAGTACAGCATATAGTGGAACGTGTAATTATAAAATTGAAGATGAAATTGTTGAAGGTAATAACTTAGAATTAAAATATAGGGGTTTGAGTAGTGATGGTTATGAGACGGCATTTCCAGGTAAAAGTGGAAATATAAGAAAAGTTGGAAATAATTGGTGTAGTAAAGATTTAAGCGACATAACATATGACGCATTAACTGCGGCAATTGAAAGCAATGAATTTGATTCAAAATATGATTTAAATAAAGACGGTTTAATTAATTCTGAAGATTTAACTTTTTATAACTGGGCATTATCAAATTCAAATGGAGATTTAAAAGAAAGTTGTAGTTATGATAATGTATATGCTAGATATGCACTAGAGACTACACCAAATAGTTACGGAGTTATTCCTAGTACAAATCAGAAAGTATCACCAAAATATGTTATTACATTAACTCCAGAAAGAATGAAAGAAATAAAAAATTATAATTCATATACTTCATATGACGATTATAATTTAAATTGTTCAAACGAAGGAAATGTGTGCATTAGTAATTATTTAAGTTTATTAATGAGTAAAGGTGTTGTTTCAATAAATAACAGTGATAAACGAAATTAAAATTAGTTTTGTCTACTTTAACTTAATATAATCTATAGAGAAATTTAAGTTTTAAAAAAAGTTATGTAATATAGTAGGAGGATATGTATGAAGAAAAGTATAAAAAACTTTTAATTTTAAAAAAATGTTGTATAATCAAAATAGGATAGGAGAGCGAATATGAATATTAATAAACATGTAGGAAAAAGTATAATTTATATATCTTTACTTATACTAATAACAATTTGTATAAAAAGCGTTTTGGCATATAATATTTATGATGAAAATAATCCAGGTAGTCCTTTTATTGAGGGTGGAAATGGAGATGGAACAGGCAAACCAACAAGATGGCCATCACCTTATTTAAATTCTATTCGTGTAAGAATATTTAGAGGTAATTCTGTTTTAAAAGAATCATACTTTTTATTAAAAAATCCAAATGACAACAACTTAAAAGATGTGGGATACATAACAGAAGTTAAAGTGTGTACGACATCTGGTTATAATTACAATTCAATATCAGATGCTGCAAAAGATGCAAGTTGTACTACTAACGTACAAAGTCAATTTAATTTTAGTGGATCCTTAGATAGTGAAAATTTAGGCAATAGTTGGACACGAGATTCCGGTAATGGTAATTATCTAAACGATTATTTAAAAAATAATTCATATAAAAATTTAAAAGAAACCGTTTTAGATCGCATGGGTTATAATGCTAATAATGCACAAAAAGGAGACAAAGTAATAATAGAGCCTGCTACACTTGTTGTTTGTGATAATGTACGATATTTTGGTACATCGACTGCTTTAATGGGATCTAATATCAATTATTCTGGTGTGGATGGTCACCAGTGTAATAATACTACAACAACTAACGCACCATATGCAGATTTTATGAACGTATATAGCATAATGTCAACTGCTTTGCAAACGGCAGGCAAACCCTCTTGCCCTGTTACAAATAAAGGAGGTGGTCAAACTGGTAGATTACATAGTGAGTATTCTGGATGCGGATATTTTCAATATAACATTGATGATATTTTTAATCCACCCGATCCAGGAGATCCAGGAGATAATCCAACTCCTACAAAATATACTTTAAAAATAACAAAAAAAGATAGTACAACAAATAGTCCTATTAGTGGCGTTAAATTCACATTAAGTGGTAACGGCATTTCTCCTATGACTTGTACTACAAATATTAATGGTGTTTGTGAGATAACAGGTATACCAGCAAGTACAATTACTTATGCTTTAACAGAAACATTACCTAGTGGATATGAAGCAGGAAGTTGTGTTGGCTGTATAAGTATGAGTGGAAGAACTATGAGAGTATTAATCAATTCGGATAAGAGTATAACTGTAACAAATAAAAAAAGTTGTCAAAGCGAGTTAGAATCATTAGGTTCTAATCCTACAAGAAATCAATTAGTAACTTTATATAACAAATATAAAAAGAAAGGGCTTTTAGATTTCTCAAATCCAACTTGTACAAATAATGCGACACCAAATTACAATAAAAAATATGGTTGTATGTATGCAGATATTAGTATTAGTAATTTTAATGAAAATAATTTATCAGGATTTGAAGAAGAAATTACTTTAAATAATAATTATACTGCATTTTGTGGACATACATTTAATTTTTCAAATGTATTAGGTATAACAAATAATCATTATTTTGGAAAGATAAAATCAGGTCAAATGTTATTAAACTTAAAAGAACCTAAAATAGGAGAAGGAACGGTAACAAGAACGTGTTACGTATTTGGAACACCAAACAATTTTACAGATAATAAAGATTATTCAAAGTATGTAGGAAGTGTTTCATTAAATGATAATGAATTAACAAATGAATTATTAGATACTACATCAAATTCATATTCTGGAAGTGGATATTCAGTTTTTACATATACATATAAGAAATTATATAACCTACCTTCAGTATATTCTAAAATTGGAACAGGAGAAACATCATTTACGCAATGTTTCAATTGCAGATTTTTAGGATATGGATATGTTACCAAATTAGATTCAGAGACAACAACAATTAGAAAAACAATTCCATTTAGGATAAGTGATCCAATAGGTAATACAATAGCAAACGATAATACATCTTGTACATATGATATATTTAATGAGATACTAAATAATGAATTAAATTTAAAATATAGGAGTGTAGATGTAGAAGATTCATTTCCAGGAAAGAGTGGTAATACCAGAAAAGCAGGAACAAACTGGACAATGGATAGTCTAGACATTAATGGTGATGGTAAATTTGATGCAAGCGATTACAATATAGTAATGGAAAGAATAGATACTTTAGAAGACAAATACGATATCAATAGAGATGGAAATATTGATGCATCAGATTTAACATTAATGAATGAATATATATCAACGGGTAAAGATTTATATTCAGAGACAATAATGCAAAATACACCAAATAGGTATGGGATAATACCTAAAACAAATGCAAAAGTAGAGCCAAAATATGTAATAACTCTCACACCACAAACAATTCAAGAAATTAGGAATTATAATTCAGGAACAACATACGATGACTTTAATATGACATGTGATAGTGAAGGAAAGATTTGTACAAGCAATTATTTAACTACTTTAATTTCAAGAAATGTAGTAACAGTAAATAATAGTAGTAAGCGAAGCTAAGAATAGTTTCGTTTACTTTTTGTTTACTATTTTCAATATAACTTACAAAAAAACTTTTAATTTTAAAAAAAATGTTGTATAATCAAAATAGGATAGGAGAACGCATATGAAAAAAAATATAGGAAAATGTATAATAATTATATCCATTGTGTTTGCACTCATTTTAATATGTACAAGTACAGCTATAGCGTTTGATATTTATGATGAGAATACTCCAGGTGGGTCACCAGGTGGAGAAACTGGTGGAGATGCTTCAGGAAGTTCAACAAAATGGCCATCACCTTATTTAAATGATATTCGCGTAAGAGTTATTAGGAATGGAACAACAATTAATGAAGGGTATTTCGCACTAGCAAATTCAAAGGGTGATTGTTATGGAGAATTAAGTGATGTTAAGGTTTGTACTACAACAGGATATGATTATGACAAAATTAAAAATGTAGGCTCTACTGCAAGTTGTACAAGCGCTCAGACAGTTAAATTTAAAGGTTGCTTATATGGAAATAATCTTGGAAATAGTTGGACTAGAGATACGGCTAGTAGTGGTACATATTTAGACAATTATTTAAGAGATAATTCTTATTATAATTTAGCAGATAAGCAAAGAGGCGTTTTGAGCGTTATAGGTTATGACTTTAATAATATTAAATCAGGTGATTTGATAATAATAGAGCCAGTTACGCTTGTATTTTGTGATGGTGCGAAATATTTTGGAACATCAACTGCTTTAATGGGACTTAATGTTGCATATTCTGGTCCTGAAGGCAATTTGTGCAAAACAACAACAACTAGCACACCTGGATTAGATTTTCAGTATATATACGGTTCAATGTCAACTGCCTTACAAATAGCAGGCAAAAGTTCTTGCCCTATTCAAAATTCTGGAAGTGGTCAAACTGGTAGATTAACAAGTGATTACTCTGGATGCGGATATTTTAAATATATAATTGATGATATTTTTCCTGATTATCCACCCGATCCAGGAGATCCAGGAGATAATCCAACTCCTACAAAATATACTTTAAAAATAACAAAAAAAGATAGTACAACAAATAGTCCTATTAGTGGCGTTAAATTCACATTAAGTGGTAACGGCATTTCTCCTATGACTTGTACTACAAATATTAATGGTGTTTGTGAGATAACAGGTATACCAGCAAGTACAATTACTTATGCTTTAACAGAAACATTACCTAGTGGATATGAAGCAGGAAGTTGTGTTGGCTGTATAAGTATGAGTGGAAGAACTATGAGAGTATTAATCAATTCGGATAAGAGTATAACTGTAACAAATAAAAAAAGTTGTCAAAGCGAGTTAGAATCATTAGGTTCTAATCCTACAAGAAATCAATTAGTAACTTTATATAACAAATATAAAAAGAAAGGGCTTTTAGATTTCTCAAATCCAACTTGTACAAATAATGCGACACCAAATTACAATAAAAAATATGGTTGTATGTATGCAGATATTAGTATTAGTAATTTTAATGAAAATAATTTATCAGGATTTGAAGAAGAAATTACTTTAAATAATAATTATACTGCATTTTGTGGACATACATTTAATTTTTCAAATGTATTAGGTATAACAAATAATCATTATTTTGGAAAGATAAAATCAGGTCAAATGTTATTAAACTTAAAAGAACCTAAAATAGGAGAAGGAACGGTAACAAGAACGTGTTACGTATTTGGAACACCAAACAATTTTACAGATAATAAAGATTATTCAAAGTATGTAGGAAGTGTTTCATTAAATGATAATGAATTAACAAATGAATTATTAGATACTACATCAAATTCATATTCTGGAAGTGGATATTCAGTTTTTACATATACATATAAGAAATTATATAACCTACCTTCAGTATATTCTAAAATTGGAACAGGAGAAACATCATTTACGCAATGTTTCAATTGCAGATTTTTAGGATATGGATATGTTACCAAATTAGATTCAGAGACAACAACAATTAGAAAAACAATTCCATTTAGGATAAGTGATCCAATAGGTAATACAATAGCAAACGATAATACATCTTGTACATATGATATATTTAATGAGATACTAAATAATGAATTAAATTTAAAATATAGGAGTGTAGATGTAGAAGATTCATTTCCAGGAAAGAGTGGTAATACCAGAAAAGCAGGAACAAACTGGACAATGGATAGTCTAGACATTAATGGTGATGGTAAATTTGATGCAAGCGATTACAATATAGTAATGGAAAGAATAGATACTTTAGAAGACAAATACGATATCAATAGAGATGGAAATATTGATGCATCAGATTTAACATTAATGAATGAATATATATCAACGGGTAAAGATTTATATTCAGAGACAATAATGCAAAATACACCAAATAGGTATGGGATAATACCTAAAACAAATGCAAAAGTAGAGCCAAAATATGTAATAACTCTCACACCACAAACAATTCAAGAAATTAGGAATTATAATTCAGGAACAACATACGATGACTTTAATATGACATGTGATAGTGAAGGAAAGATTTGTACAAGCAATTATTTAACTACTTTAATTTCAAGAAATGTAGTAACAGTAAATAATAGTAGTAAACGTTAAAAAAAGGAGAGGATAGACAATGATATTAAAAAAACCTTATGCGTTTTTTATAAAAGTGTTTAAGCCTCTCCATTTGCTTATTTCACTAATAATTTTTTATTCAATAATTACAAATAATAAAATACTAAATTTTTTAAATAATTATCTACACAATACTACTAGTGTGGTTGGAACTGAAATAAAAAGTACATATATTAATAGTTTATTTTATGTAGTACCAATAGTTGTATTAGTTATAGTTATGATAATACTAGGTATAATGTTTAAGAAACATAAGCCTGTTACTTTTTATTTTATATGTATTTTTTCATTTATAGTTGTATTAATAATAAATGTATATACAGCAAATTTTTTAAAACTTATGGAAGAAGAAATTCTATCTGTTAGTTCTGTTAAATTGATACACGATTTAGTACTTATAAGTGTTATTATACAAAGCGTGATGATAACTGTTTTTATCGCACGTGGAATGAGTATTAATTTTAAAAAATTTGATTTTGATTCTGATCTTTCAAATATTGAAATATCTGAAAGTGATAGAGAAGAAATAGAAGTAAATGTAAATGTTGATTTTGACGAATTAAAAAGAAAAAGAAAAGAAAAATTTAGAAATTTAAAATATGCTTATGTAGAAAATAGATTTATTATAAATGTATGTATACTTTCATTTTGCGCTTTGATAGCGCTTACTAGTGCCATTGTTGTCTTAAAAAGAAATAGTGATAAAAAAGTTGAAAGACAGCTTTACTATGTTAGCAATTACGGTATACAAGTTAATTCAACCAAAGTAGTTAAAGAAAATTATGAAGGCCTTAATCTTTCAACTAATGATACTTCTTTGGTAGCTGTTAATTTGTCTTTAAATTCTTCGATAGAAAATAAATTTCTTTATTTAAATAATTTTACTTTAAATATTGGTGGGATAAAATTCAAACCTGTATCTAACTATGAAAACAGTCTAATAGATTTGGGAAAAACGTACAAAGAAGACATATTAGATAAAGAATTGCAAAATTATTTATTAGTTTTTGAAGTCCCTAATAAATTTACAAATAGTAAAATGAAATTAATATATAATGGACTTGATTATAAAATAGATATAAATTTAAAACCATCACAACTAGAAATTTCTAATAATTCTATATCAGTTAATGTGGGTGAATTAATGTCATTTGAAGAAGTTTTAGGAGATATTAAGTTTAAAATTAATAGTTTTGAGGTAAGTGATAAGTTTTTAATTTCTTATAACTATTGTATGTCAGATAATGATTGCATAAATTCTATAGAATATTTAAAACCAACTATAAATACTACATTTGATAAATATATATTAAAATTAAATGTAGAATATTCAAACAATAGTTATATAGATTCAAAAACATTTTACGATTTTTTAAGTAGTTTTGGATATATATCATATAAAATAGGGGATAAGTGGTATAATCAAGAAAGTAATTTTGAACAAATTAAAAGTAAAAAGTCAAGTGAAGCAAATACTGCATATATAGGAGTTATTTCTGATATTAAGAGTGCCGATGAAATTAAAATTATTTTCAATTTAAGAAATTCTCATTATGAATATATACTCAAGTAGGTGGAATATGAAAAAAATAATTATAGTAGTAATTATGTTCTTTCTAGGGTTATCTTATGCAAAAGCACTAACCTATGGTGGATGTGAATATTCACAAATATCTAGACTTAAATCTATTGTAAGCAATATAAATATTTCCTATGATTATCATGAAACAAATGGAGAAATTTATTTTGATGTTACTATTAATAATTTAACTGATGATATATATTTATATGATTCTGGATTAAATACTTATTATTATTTTAGTGATACAAATAATGGGGAACTTGTAATAAGAAATTATAGTATTAATTCGGGAACATATAAGTTTTATTCTAATTTAAGTGATTGCAATGGTTTATCAATAGGTTCAAAATATTATAAATTTCCTGTATATAATCAATATTTTAACGACCCTATTTGTGATGATATAAGAGGTTATGGTCTATGCCAAAAGTGGATTGATAACAGTTATACATATGATAGATTTAAAACTTTAGTTTTACAATATAAAAGTAGCTTAAATAAAAAAGATGAGACTAAAAATG
This sequence comes from uncultured Bacilli bacterium, assembly GCA_947628685.1. Lineage (GTDB taxonomy): Bacteria > Bacillota_I > Bacilli_A > RF39 > UBA660 > UMGS1613. The sequence continues at coordinate 36,136 of CANRAT010000001.1, read as the reverse complement.
AAATAGAATATGAAACTGGATTTATTGATTTATTAACAAAAATTTATACTAAATATTATTATATATTTTTAATAGCTATTATTGCTATATGTGGATTAATTATGTATGTAAGCAATAAACGAAATAGTTTTAAATTATGATTGTAAAAAAAGTGTAAATTATAAACATACAATATCAGTTAAATGTGACTATTCATATAAATTTAGTGAAAAAAATAAAAAAACTATTGTTTAAAATATTAATATGTGATAAAATAAATTTATAAAATAGAAGGTGGTAGGTGATAATTTGAAAGAGTCAATGTGGGGATATGCGATAATGGCACTTGGACTATTTGCCATTGGAATTATTTGGTTCTTTGCAACTGTGACAAGAACGGATCAACACAATTTTAATTTATTAAGAGAAACTGTTGAAGCTGCCATGGAGGATTCTTTAGATTTAGCAGCATATAGAAAAGATAGTACAATAAGGATTGAGGAAGAAAAGTTTGTTGAAAACTTTATTAGAAGATTTTCTGAAAATGCCGATTTATCTAATACATATGTAATTGAAATATATGATGTAAATGAGGTTCCACCTAAGGTAAGCATGAGAGTATCTAGTGTAAAATCTCAAAATTTCTTGTTACCTAATAAGGAAAATGATACTTTTGAATTTGATATTGTAAATAATATCGATGAGATAATAGAAACTACATATTGAGAGGAGAATAAAAAGATGAATAATATATTGATAGGGTTTAAAAGATTTATTACTAATAAAAATGTTGTTACAATATTACTTGTAATTGTTATACTAGTCGTACTTTATTTTGGATATAGTGGAAGTATAAAACAAAAAACTAATCCAGTAAGTATGCCGGTTGCTTCAAGAAAAATAAATCCACAAACTAGAATAACTGCAGACGATATTGTCTATCAACAAGTCGCAAGTAGCATGGTAAGTGAAAATGCGATTAGATATTCAAATCAGATAATTGATAAATACACAAATTACAATGTAACAATTCCAGAAGGAAGTATGTTTTATAGTGAATGGCTTGCAGAGGGCGCTAATATACCAGGAAACTGGATTGAACAACTAGATAGAGCATCAGGAGAACTTGGATTTTATATGAGCGTTAATATAACTAGTACATTAGGTAATTCAGTTTTACCAAATTCTTATATAGATATATATATGAAAGCGACAGATGAAAATGGTACAATAATATTTGGTAAACTTATGAAAAATGTTAAAGTATTAGTTGTACATGATGGAAATGGTAAGAATGTATTTGAAGATTCTTTAAATATAGGAACTCCTTCTAAAATAGGATTTGCAGTAAACCAAGATATGTATATGTTACTTAAAAAAGCAGAATATTTAAATCTTGAACTTGTTTTAGCTCCAAGAGGATCTACAGTGCCAACAGAGAATTATGTAATTGTTACAAGTGCTACTTTAAGAGATTATATAGATGCACAATCTATTACAATCGAGGAAGACGTTATTACTGATGAAAATGTAGAACAACCTGTGGAGTAATATGAGTGATAATATATTCGAAGGAATGGACTTTGGTCCACTAAAAGAATATTTAGATAACGATGATATTACCGATATTTCATATAGTAATAATGGACAAGTTTGGTTAAAAACATTATCAAAAGGTATTTTTAGAATAGAAAATCCTGCAATTAATAATGCTTTTATGGAAAAATTGGCTTTTCAATGTTCGAATGTTATGGGGAAAAGTTTTAATGCTGCCCATCCATTTCTAGATAGCGAAAGTGCAGAATTGCGTATGAATTTCGTACACGATTCTATAGCTAGAAACGGAATTGCATGTGTTATTCGTAAAACACCTGCTAAAATTCGTTTGGAAAGAAATAAGATATTAAAAGAAAAATATATAACTGAAGATATATTAGATTTTTTGATAACTTGCGTTCATGGACATTGCAATATAATTGTTTGTGGTGAGACAGGCTCAGGTAAAACAGAGTTCGTTAAGTTCTTGGCTGCAAATACATATGAAAACGAAAAATTGATAACAATTGAGGATACACTTGAACTTCACTTGGATAGGATATATCCAAATAGAGATATAGTCGCTATGAAAACAAATAACATAGCCAGTTATTCTGATGTTTTGGTTACTTGTATGAGACAGAATCCAAAATGGATACTTTTGTCCGAGGTGCGTAGCGCGGAAGCTGTAATGGCAGTTAGAAACTCTATTTCATCAGGACATTATATCTTGTCTACAATACATGCTGATAAAGCAGCATCTATACCAAACCGTATGTATAGTCTTCTTGAGACTAATCAGGATATAGAGCAATTTTTAAAATCAATTTATAGATATATTCAACTTGGAGTCTATATAAGAGGTTATCAAGATAAAGTAACTAAAAATTTTGTAAGAGAGATTGCCGAAGTTACTGAATTCTACGTCACAGAAGATAATGATGCAAAATATAATACTCTTTATAAAAAGACACCAGACGGTAAGGTTTATAGAAAAAATCCATCTAAATATTTGATAGAATATTTGGAAACTCAAGGAGTGACGCTTCCAACAGGATTTATTAAAGAGGAATATAATGCACAAGAAGATCAAGAACAACAAGATGTTATTAAACAAGAAAATGTACAAAATAATTTTAATTTAACTGGTGATAATAACACTACTAAATTAGAAAATGAAATAATTTTCGAATAGGAGGGGATAATATGAATATAGCTTTACTTTTCTTCATTGTTGCTTTGTTAATTATATTTATTATAGTATATAGAAGTGGCATGGGAGATCAAGCCTATCAATTTTTAAATACTAATACAAAAAGGCTATATAGTAAAGTTGCTCCTTACACATATAAAGAAATTAAGAAAAAAATAAAAGAATTAAATCAAGACTATACTATTCAACAATATATTGGACAGGTAATATTGTTTGCTTTAGGTGGAGGAATAATAACATATTTATACTTTTATAATTTAGTTGTTTCAATAATTTATGCTATTCTTGCAGTTAGTGCAGTACCATATATAAATTATTTGAGATGTAAAAGATTATATAGTGAATTTATTTTTGAACAAGTACAAGTTTATACTACAAACGTTATAATGGAGTTTAATACTACACAAAGCTTTGTTAAATCACTTGAAGGAGTTTATGCTTCTGGTGTACTTGAAGATCCTGTAAAATCTGATGTTAAAGTAATGATTGATATGGCATATGAAAATGGAACAATTAATCAGTCGCTTGAATATATGAACGAAAAATATGATTTCTACATGGTAAAAAACATGCATCAATTATTCCTTCAAATAACTAATGAAGGTTCAAAAGATGCGAGTGAGTCTCTTGAAAATATGTCACTTGATATAGACGTACTTGTTGAAAATGTTTATAGAGATAGAATTGATAGACAAAACTTTTATAAGAAGTTTTTAAGATTTGGTTTAATATTATATCTTATGATAGGTTTAGTACAAATAATGCTTGGTGATACATATCATACAATGCTCAATCTTTGGTATGTTAGACTTATGTTACACATTATTGTACTATTTAATACATATTTCCTATTATCTGGTACAAAATATTATAATGAGAATGTGGGGGCTGAATAATGAGATTTGTAATAGTAGCTGTTGCAGTAGTCCTTATATTTATTGTTAATAACATAATTAAACCAAAAGCAATTTTAGGACAGATAAGCCCTATTGTAAAAAAACTAATGGAAAAGGACTATGTATTTTTACTTAGGGTTAAATATGGCGATAAAGATTTAGATATTAATTCATTATTTTATGGAAGAATAAGAAATGGTATAATTGCAACTGCAGTAATAATATTCTTGTTATTTGTTACAGGATATGCTAATTATATGTTTATACTTTTAGCATTCGTTGCAGGATTCTTAGTATTTAAAAGTGGATACACTAATTTAAAAAAATATTATAAAGCAAGATTACACTATATAGAATCAATGCTTCCATATTATTTAAAAAGTTTGGAAATTCTTGTACAACACTATACAGTTCCAGTTGCTCTTTCAAGAAGTGTGGATACTGCTCCTGAAATATTTAAACCTGGACTTAGAACTTTAATAGCAAAAATAGATGAAGGTGATTCAACAATACAACCTTATATTGATTTTGCAAATGAATATCCTGTTAGAGATTCTATGAGAATGATGAGACTTTTATATCGTTTAGGACTTGGATCAAGTCAAGATAAACACGAACAGATAATGGCCTTTTCAAAAACAGTTTCATCACTCCAAAATAAGGCTCGTGATATAAAGTACAAAGAAAGACTTGAAGGAATGGAAAAAAGAACCATGATAATGTTATTCGTAACTGGTGGTGGAGTTCTTCTAGTATTATTTATGTCAATGACAGTTATGATGGGAATTTAAAAAAACAAAAAATATATTGAAATATAAAATTAATATGTGGTATAATAAGAGTGTAGAAGGAAAGTAGGTGATTCGATGAAAGAAGCAGCAGGAGAGGCAAATATGACAGTAATAACAATAGTATTAATAGCAATAGTTCTTGCAGTAGGTACAATAATCGTTAGACAGATGATGAGTAATACAAATAATAGTAGTGCTTGTTCAGCGTGTGGTGGTGTTTGGAGAAATGGTGGTTGCTATGCAGGTGACACAGGAACAACTACAATTAACTATGACGCTTGTAAGTCAAATAATATTAATAGCTAAATAGGTTTTTACCTATTTTTTTATTAAAAAAAATTTTTTGAAAACATATTTTCTCTAATAATAATTTAAGAATCAGGATAGTATTTAAAATACTAATTTACATCTTAAAGTATGCATGGTAAAATTAACATGGTGAACATAATGAAGAAAAGATTAATTACAATTATAAATATACTAATTATTATGATATTTTCTATATCAATTATTAGAAAAAATTTTGAAAATGACATATTTTTTGATTTGAAAACAGCAGAAAGCATTTTAAAATATGGAATAGATTTTAAAGATCATTTTAGTTTTATACCCAATTTAACTTATATTTATCATCATTATTTATATGATTTAATAATTTATCCAATATATACATTGTTTAAATTTCATGGACTTTTTATATTTTTCTTAATTATATTTAATTCATTTGGAATTTTAGTTTATTATATAAATAATAAATTTACTAAAAGTAGATTTGTTTCTCTTTTGGTTTCTCTTTTTACTTTATATATAACTGGTTATGCATTTCAAACAAGAGTTCAATCGATAACATATATACTATTCTTTTTAGAAATTTATTTTCTTAATAGATTATATGAAAAAGGTGAAAAAAAGTATTCTATATTTATTATTTTGATATCAATTCTAATTGCCAATATGCATATGCCTATATGGATTTTAACTCTAGTTTTCTATTTACCATTTATATTTGAATTAGTTATAAAAAAAATGTTAGAAAAATTCCCAAAAATGAATAACATAATAAGTGATAAGTTAATTATAAGTTATCCTATAAATACTAAACTTTTAATTATTACATTTGTGATACTTTTATTTACAGGATTATTAACCCCATTAAAATTATATCCATATACATTTTTTACTAGATCATTATTTAATCATACTTTTACATTTATTGGTGAAATGTCTAAAACAGTATTATATGTTAATAAATTTCTAATATTTCTTTTAGTTATGTTTATTTTAACATTCTTTATTAAAAATGTTAAATTTAAATTAAGAGATTTGAGCCTTTTAATAGGGCTTATGCTTTTTTCATTCGTAGCAGAAAGGAATGTTGTATTTGTATATTTATTTTATCCTACAATACTTATTAAAACAGTATTTGAATCACTTGATTTAAAAATAAAATTTAAAAAATTGACCAAAATATTTAGTAGTGTTAATACTAAAGTTATAACAATTTTTACTACTGTTTGTTTAATATTAATTTATATATATTTATTATTTTGTATGGATTTTAAGAGGAACGACTATAATATTAAAGAAGATTACCCTGATGAATGCGTAGAGTACATAAAACAAAATTTAGATTATAAAAATATAAGATTATACAACATTTTTGGATTTGGTTCATATATAGAGTTTAATGATATTCCTGTATTTTTAGATTCACGTGCTGAAGTATATATTAAAGAATTTAATGGTGGATATGATATAATTAGTGATTTTTTGAAAACTAAGGAATATTCAACATATAAAGAAGTTTTTGATAAATATAATTTTGATTATGCACTCGTTAACACGGATTCTGATGTTTATTCATACTTAATAAGCGACAATTTTGAGGTTATATTTGAAGAGAAATATTTTTCATTGTTAAAAAGAGTGTAAAGAAAATAAAGATTTTTTAATTACATTGACAAAACAATGTTTTAAATGTATAATTGATTTAGTAATAATAGGAGGTAGGATATGAAAGAGAGTGTAGGCTATACAGTTACTTTGAACATCGTAATTGTATTTATAGTAATAGTTTTTGCATTTCTTGCAGCCACTCTTGTATACTTTAAAAGTAATAAGGTAAGCAATATTATTACTGAAACTATTGAAAAATACGAAGGTTATAATAGTTATGCAAAAAGTGAAATAACTCAAAAATTAAAATCTATTGGATATAATAAAAAGAAACTTAATAGCTGTGGTTATATTAGTGGTTGTACTCTTCAGTACCACGGTAATGATGGATATTGTGTTTATTTATGTGATGAAATTCAAAGAAATAATGATAAGTGTGAGGTATATTACTATTATAGAATAAAGACAAATATGTTATTAAACGTACCAATTATAAATAGATTGTTGGAAATACCTATATATTCAAATACTAATAGATTATATAACTTTGAAGATCAAAGTGCATGTGGTGGGTGATTAAATGAGAGAATCAATAGGAAGTGCTTTATTATTAAATATAGTTCTTGTATTTTCTGCAATAATAATACTTGTATTTATAGGTATTATTTCCTATTCAAAAGCGTATAGAGTAAAAAATAGAATTATTGATATAATAGAAAAATATGGTGAATATAATTCTGCTGCCTCACATGAAGTAACTGAGAGTTTAAGTGAAGCTGGATATACTGTTTCAACAAAAGATTTTTGCAATAGTAATAAAGTAAAAAAACATTTAAGAGAAATAGGAATATATTCTCCAAAAAACGTTAATGATAATACGAGAGGTTATAATTATTGCGTTTTTGAAGTAGAGGGAAGGACTAATTCTATTACAGGAAGTGATGAATCTAAATATTATGTAGTAGTTACTTTTGTTCATTTCAACTTTCCTATTATTGGTGATATCATAAATATGCCTATATACGGTGAGACTAAAATAATGGGTAAGGATTATAGTTATTAAAAAGGGGATAAAATATGAATGTAATTATTTCAAATAAAAATCAAATGATGCTTGAAAATTTGGGAATAGACGTAATAAAAGAAATGAATGGGGAATTTGATGCTGATGAAATTATTTCAACTTTCCAAAATTTCTTTTTTCAAAGAATGATACTTGATATAACGGCAATTAAAAATTATACAGATATTGTTAACTTACAAAAAATATCAATGTCATTAGATACAGATAAAATTATTCTTTTGTTAGATGGTACTGAAAAAACTAGTAATCCAAGCTTTTTATCTAATTTAGTATCTATGGGCATATATAATTTTACTAAAAATGTAGAAGGAATTCAGTATTTATATAATACTCCTAATACTTACCGTGATGTTGCTAAATTTCATCAGTTAACAGTTCAAAATTCACAAAATCAAGCACCCCAGCCTGTACAGTTTATAACTCCTGTAATTAATTCTAATTCAATAAATGAAGTTACAAATAATGAATTTTATGGAACAAGAATAATTGGAGTAAAAAATGTAACAAAGCAGTCTGGTGCGAGTAGTTTAGTATATATGATGAAAAAGGAACTTACTAAACACTATAATGTTATTGCAATCGAAGTAGATAAAACTGATTTTAATTATTTTAGAGATAAAGATTTAATTTCAACTATAACAGGTGAAGTTGGAAGTATTATTAACAAATATAAAGACAAAGATGTTATTTTAGTTGATATAAATAATAGTTTAGTTGCTGAAGGATTTTGTCAAGAGGTACTTTATTTAATAGAGCCATCTATCATTAAACTTCAAAAACTTATGATGCTAAGTGCGGCAAGTATACAAGGATTAAAAGATAAAAAAGTAGTTTTAAATCAAAGTTTACTTACGCCAAGTCAAGTAGCTAATTTTGAATATGAGGCTAGGATGAAAGTCTTTTATAATCTTGCTCCATTAAATGAAAGAGAAAAGAAATTGCCTGAACTTGATAAATTGTTAGTTAAACTTGGATTTAATAAATTAAAATCAGAAATTTAATAAATTATTAAATATTTGTTGACATAGTTTTTTCAAAAATGTATAATAATTTTAGGGATTTACTGATTTATTGAGGTGAACAATGAAGAAAAGAAAATGGATTGTAATTCTTACTATTGCTTTATTTATACCAATAATGAGCGTTAATGCAACAACAAAGGTACAATGTGGTGGTATTGCTGAAATTCCAGATAAAATACCCCAAATTACAAGTTTGATAGTTACATTTATTGAAATATTGGTTCCCATAATATTAGTTATAATGGGTACAATAGATCTAGTAAAAGGTGTGGTTGCTCAAAAAGAGGATGATATAAAAAAAGGACAGCAAATGTTTATTAAAAGACTTATTGTTGGTGCGATAATATTTTTCGTAATAGTTTTATCTAAGTTTTTGATAAGTTTAGTTGCAGATTCAAATGAAGAAAAAGATAATATAGTTAGTTGTATAGACTGTTTTATAAGTGGTGATTGTAAGATCAGTTATGGCTATGACCCAGATGGTAATGCAATAGATCCAGAAAAGGTACATGGCAATAGTTAATAAATTATTAAAATATAGGAGGTAAGGATTTATGAAGAAAAAAATATTTTTAATAGTTTTAGTTGCACTTTTAATAGTAGGCACACCAACATTGGTTAGCGCTGTTAATATTACAGGTTGCACAGAAATTTCTGGAATGGGAAGTATAGATATAGATGTGAAAATTGCAAATATTATTCATACTATAATTACAGTAATAAAAATAGCAGTTCCTGTTTTGTTAGTTATATTTGGAATGCTTGATTTATTTAAAGGTATAACTGCACAAAAAGAGGATGAAATTAAAAAAGGGCAACAGATGTTTATTAAAAGACTTATAGCGGCTGCACTTGTGTTCTTTGTAACATCAATAGTACAATTGTTAGTAAGTGTTGTTGCAGACAATAATACTATTATGGAATGTGCGAATTGTTTTATAAATGGTGCAGATTCAACAAGTGGAGAATGTAATAAGTAGGTGTATTTATGACAGATGCATTGAAAAAATTAGATAAAAAATTCTTAATTATAGCGGGATCTATTATTTTAATCCCACTTTTTGTCATTATATTTTTAGTAATTATGCAGTCTTGCGGCGTAAAAAAAATTACATATGATAAATATGAAGAAAAATTGGTTAGTGCTGCTGAAAAGTATTTAACTAAAGAAGGCGGTGCTCCAAGTAATGAAGCAGAATTAGTTACTATTAGTTTGTCTACTTTAGTAGATGGGAAGTATATAAAATCTACTGAAAAATTACTTGGTGATTCTACTTGCAATGGTAGTGTTGATGTTAGAAGAAATGGTTCTTCAATAGAAACAAATAATGGTGGATTTTTAAATTATACAGTTAATTTAAAATGTTCTGAATATAGTACAACTCATTTGGTAGATAAACTTTTAGAAGATGTAGTAACTGAAGGTTCTGGCCTTTATAAAATTAACGATGAATATATTTTTAAAGGCGATAAAGTAAATAATTATATAACATTTTTTGGTAACAATTATAGAATTATGAGTATAGATGAAAATAATATTATTAAACTTGTAAAAGAAAGTACTGAAGGTACATTTAAAATATGGGATAATAAATTTAATTCAGATGCTAGTGCGTCTTATGGGAAAAATATATACAAAGATAGTGATATTTTAGAAAGTTTAATAAGTGAGTATAAGAATTCTAAAAAAATCAGCAAGAGCGCTAAAAAGCATGTAGTTGCTTATGATTCTTGCGTTGGTAAAAGAAATATTGGTGACTATAGCATAAATAAAGAATTAGACTGTAGTGAAATTTTAGAAAAACAAGTAATATCTTTAATTAATGTTTCAGATTACGCTATGGCAAGTACTGATCCAGATTGTAAGGATGCAAATTCTAAATCTTGTAGAAATTATAATTATCTACACCATGTTGCATCTTCAACTTGGACTATGAATGCTGTAAGTAACAACTCATATGAGGTATATTATATGTCTAATGGATTAATTGCCCATGATAATGCAAATACGTATAATGAATATAATTTAGTTATATATATTGATGGAAACGAATTATATCAAGAAGGAAAAGGCACTCAAAATAATCCATACATATTAAAGTAAATTATATTGACATTTGATATAAAACAATATATAATTATATTAGTTGAGGAGGAATAAAGATGTTTTTAGCGGCAAAGGTAGTGGCAAGTTCAGAGGATATATATACTTGTGGAAGCAGCAATTTTCAATTTGCAGGTAATTTTCCTTATATAGTATCTACAATTATATTGATAATAAAAATTGCGGTACCTATATTACTTATAATATTCGGAATGCTTGATTTAGGAAAAGCGGTTGTTGCATCAAAAGAAGACGAAATCAAAAAAGGACAACAATTATTTATTAAACGTGCTATTTCAGCTGTAATTGTGTTCTTCGTAATTCAAGTTGTTCAAATATTGGTTAGATTCTTGGCAGGAAATGAGCCTTCAATTGTTCAATGTTTTAACTGCTTTGTAAATGGAACTGTTGCTGATAATTCTTGTGTAGCAGTAGATGTTGAATAAATAATAAATAAGACACATTTAATTATTGATTAATTGTGTTTTTTTTGTTATAATATGTTATGGTTAGAATTGTGTAATTTTAACTATAAGGAGGAGTAAAAATGTTTGTTTTAGCTAATATGTGGTTTCAAACTTTAATGAGAACATTTTTCTTTAATATTGATAAACTTGTCTATAATTTTATTTCAATGCTTTATGAGATTTTAATAAACATTGCTAGAACTTCAATTCTTTCACATGCAGATTTAGCAATTGTTGCTAACAGAGTATATGAATTATTGGCTGTTTTTATGGTATTTAAAGTTACATTTTCTTTGATAATGTATGTAGTTAATCCAGATGATTTTTCAGATAAATCAAAGGGTGTTACAAAACTTGGAACAAATATAATAATATCTTTATCACTTTTAATACTAACTCCTTATATATTTAGTTATGCATATCAATTACAAACAATAATATTGGAAGATAATTCGCTTTCTGCACTCATATTCGGCGATGATCAATCTAATTATGATACATTTAATAGTGCTGGAGATACAATGGCGTATATGACAATGCTTCCGTTTTTCGCACCAAATTTAGGTATAACAGAGGCCTATGAATGTGCACAACTTACAACTAACGAAATAAGAGAAAATGGTAGAAAAGTATTTAATGAAAGCTGCTCTGGATTAACATATTCCGGTGATGATTGGGTTTATAATAATGATACTACATCTTTATATGCTTTAGCAGAAGAATCAAACGGAAGATTTAGTATAGATGCTTTAAAAAATTATGTAACAGGTGTAGAAATTGGAAATTTTCCTTTAATGTTTAGGTTGGATATAGCTACTGCAACAGATGTAGATAATGAAAATTATATAATTGAATATAGATATGTTTTTAGTACTATAGTAGGCGTTGTAATAGTATTACTTTTAATAAGTTTTTGTATGGATGTTGCGCTTCGTAGTATAAAACTTGCAGTTTTGCAGTTAGTTGCGCCAATTCCAATAATTTCATATGTTGATCCTAAAAGTGGAAAAGATGGATTGTTTAAAAAATGGTATCAAATGTGTTTTAAAACATATTTAAGTTTATTTATTAGATTATTAGCTTTATATTTTGCAGTATTTATAATTGCAAGAGTAGATAGAATGACGGATATTATAACAGGAGCATATGTTAATAGTTTAATAATTAAAATATTTATTATCATAGGAGCTTTAATGTTTGCTAAACAATTACCAAAACTACTTGAAGGGCTTGGCATTAAGTTAGATGGAGGAGGATTCCAACTTAATCCACTTAAAAAATTTGAAGATCAAGCATTAGGTGGAAAGCAAATGGTAAAAACCGCTAAGACTGCATTTAGGCCAGTAAAAGGAGTAGCGACTGCTGGATTAGTAGGAGGCGCTGCTGTATTAACAGGTCAAGGATTAAGAGGAATGGGCAAAGCGTTTGGAGGAGCTTTAAGAGGAGAAAAGTTTGGAAGGAATTTTTCAAATTCGTATAAAGCAGCACACGAGAGAAAAAAACAAGTTGCAAACATGAGAGCAAACGGGGTTTCGCCTATGAAAGCAAGTTGGGAATCTTTTAAATCTAAATTTGTGGGAACAACAGCAGCAGAAAAAGTTGGTCAAGTTGAATCAAAAGCAAAAGCTGTCCAATCTCAATATGAAGCGATGAAAAATCAAGCTATAGCTTGTGATAAAAATGATAATTCATATACAAAAGATGCTGATGGAAATAAGGTAGCAAGAAAAAGTGCAAAAACGATAGCAAAGGAGTTAGAACAAATAGAAAAGACACAAATAGATAGAGCTTCATTTAAAGATATAGCAGGTAAAACTAAAGCACAGCAAGTGGAAGAAGCGAGAACATCATATGATACTAGAATTGCCGAATTGAAATCTAAAAAGTTAGAAAATACCAATAGATCTGGGGAATTAAATTTGGAAATAACAAGATTAAGAAATGAGCAATCAAAATTGTCACGTTCTGATTATTCTTCTGATACAGATTTTTATGCTGCAAATGCTGCATATACGCAGAGAATAGCGGCTTTACAAGATCAAAAAAATGCAATAGAAGGAGAAAATATTGATGATCAAATTCACGATGCTGAGGCTAGCCGTGACGCTTTAAATGAAAGTATGTTTGATGATATTGAAGGCAAAACAGTTGAAGAGCAGTATCAAGAAGCAGTTGATGCTCAAAAGAAGGCTAAGGCTGATAAAGAAAGCGAATTAGAAAAAGCTATAAATGAGTTAGCTAACGGGCAAGTATTCTACGAAACAACAGATGAGACAACAGGAGAAACAGTTGAAAGACAAGGAACAGGACAAGCTTCAGCGGATAAAGTAATTAGAGAATCTAAAGAAGCAATGATTAGCCTTGCTAGACAAGTTAATCAAACTGGTAAAGAAGTTGATGATGAGTTTGAAGAAATGTATGTACCTTCTGATGATGATATTGAAAATGGCAATGCCGATTTTGTTACAATGAGTAAATCATCTAAAGGTGCAGTTGCTCAAACTTCATCAGGAAAAATGGCTCATATCAAAGATGTTGCACAATATACAAAATCTAAAAAATAAAAAGGGTGTGATACTAAATGGACAATTCATATTTAATACCAGCAAACTCAAAAAAGAGTATGCTTAAATTTGGTGCATTTACTACATCAGATTTGGTTATATTTGGATGCGGAGTAGGGCTATCATTCTTACTTATGATGGCCTTACCCGTTCAAAATTTTGCAATGGCAATTATTGCTATTATTCCAGGACTTATATGTGGCTTTTTGGTAATACCTGTTCCAAATTACCATAATGTACGTACTGTAATAAGAAATGCTTGGATATTTTATACGACAAGGCAAAAATATATATGGAAGGGTTGGTGTGCAAATAATGGCGAAAGAGATAAAAAGTAAATATACGGATGTTCCTGTAAAGGATATTTCAAATGGCGTGATTGTACTTGATAATAATCAAAAAGTGACAGGTATTAAAATAATGCCTAGAAATATTTTTATACTTGATCAGGCAATGCAAGATGCGATTATAACTAATTTAAAGAATGTTTATAATGCTATAGATTATGAATTTTGGATTATTGTTGCCGATAGACCTGTAGACATTAATGTTTATCTATCTGAACTTCAGTTGCACTATAATAAATTAACAGATGCTAGAAAAAGAAAGTTGGTAATGGAAGATATAAATAAGGCAAATATGTTTATGAACAATAATGTTGTAGATACAGAATACTTCTTATTGTTTAAGGAAAAGGATAATGATTTAATACAAAAAAGGATTCGTACTTTAATAAATAATTTTGCTTCTGCTGGACTTACTGCATTTCAAACTAATAATGATGATTTAAGAATGATTCTTGATAATTTCTTAAATGGTGGGCAAACTACCACATTTGGGACGGTGTTAGCATAATGGATATTAGAAGTCAAATAGCGCCTAAAGGCCTAGAATTTAAATCAAATGAATTTGTTATTAGTGATAAATATGCATGTATATTAACCATTATATCTTATCCAAAATTTATATACCCAGGATATTTAAGTAGTTTAACTAGTATGTCTGGAATTAAAGTTGTAATTAAACATATACCACTTCCATTCAGCAGTATTAGCAGGATGTTAAATAAGGAACTTGCTGATTTGCGTCAAAGATATCAAGACGAAAGAGATAATACTATAAAAGAAAGAATTAGACAGGATTATGATTCGCTAGAAATGTTTATAAGTGAACTTGCTGCTAGTCAATCTAAAATATTTGATTTTCAGATGCATGTCATGATAACTGCAAATACACAAGAAGAATTGGATGCTAAAAAGGTTCAAGTAAAAAATTATTTAGAAGCAATGGAATTAAGAGCTATTCCACTTAGATTTGAACAAGATAAAGTATTGAAATCTATTTTACCTATTTATGGTAAACAAGATATAGAAGATAGAATTGGTACTCCAATTCCATCACCTTCTATTGCTGCTATGTATCCATTTATATTTGATAGTATTAAGGATCCAGGTTTGTCTACATTACTTGGTATAGATTTTTCTGGAGGAGTTATATTATTTAACCAATTTTTATACCAAATAAAGAAGGAAAACAATAGAAATAATGCAAATATGATTATTTTAGGTACATCTGGAAGTGGTAAATCTACTGCAGCAAAATTATTACTTAGAAGTCATATAAGAAATAATAATCAAATAGTTGTAATAGATCCTGAAGGGGAATTAGAAGAAATGACTGCTACTTTTGGTGGAGATTTTATTAGTCTTGGTAAAGGTGGATCATTTGGTATGATAAATCCTCTTGAAGTTGTTATTGATGCTGATGAAGACGAAATGAAGCAGGGCTTAGGATATACAGTATTTACTAGAACACTACAAACAATAAAAGCATTTTTAAAATATTATGATCCTAGTATTGAAGAAGATGTAGTTAATATGTTTAGTGAAGTTGTTCAAGAAACTTATAAAAGATTCGGTATAGATTTTGATGCAGATTTTACTAAGTTTAAATCTGAAGATTATCCAACATTTAAGGATGTTTATGCGACTATAAAGGGAAGAATATTATCTATGCCAGAAAAGTCACAAGAAAAAGATGTACTTGAAAAACTTGAAATAAAAATAAGACCAATAGTAAAAGAATTAAAATACTATTTTGATGGACATACTACGATAAAACCAAAGAGTAATTTCATTGTATTCAATATAAGAGAAATCATGAATGCTGATTCAAATATTAGAAATGCATTATTCTTTAATGTACTTAAGTATGCATGGGGTCTTACACTAGACTCATCTGTTAATACAGTAATGATGGTAGATGAAGCACACGTTCTACTTAGTGGAGGAAATACATTAGGTGCTGATTTCCTTGCTCAAATTCAAAGACGTGCTAGAAAATATAATACAGGTACTATAATAATCACACAACAACCAACAGACTTTAGTGATCCTAGTGTAATCACTCAAGGTAAGGCAATATTTGATAATGCTTCATATTACCTTGTAATGGGTTTAAGAAAGCAAGCGGTTGATGATTTATCTAAATTAATAGATTTAAATGATAATGAAAAAGAAAGTATAAAGCAATACGGACAGGGAGAAGCATTATTTATATGTGGCTCTAGACGTATGAGAATAAATGTTATTGTATCAGATGAAGAGTTAGATTCATTTGGTAGTGGTGGAGGATTATAAAAATAGGAGGTGTTATTAGTGCATCAAACAGATAAAATAGAAGATTTAGCTCGTGAGTTGGGAATAGATTCTGGAACTTCTGAAAGCCAAGCTGATAGATTAAGAAAAATTTCTGAAGCTATAGGAATGGATCATTATAATAGTCTTTATGATAATGATAAATTAGAGGAAAAATTAAAAGATATAAAAAAGCAAAGATATCCTAATATGCCACATTATGATGCCACTGGTAATACACAACCTATTAATTCTCAAAAGAACAATAATCTTTTAAAAAATAGAAATTTAAACCAACCTAGTCGAAAAAATAATAAAAGTTTTATAAATAGACTTAAACCTAAAGGTCTTAGCGCACTAGGTGGAGGAATAATGCATAATAGTTCAAGTTCTATGGAAGAAGGACAAACATCTAAACAAAATGGATTATTTGGAAATTTAGGTGGAGGTCTAGGAGTTGGATTAGGAGCAGGACTCTTTGAAAATCAAAACGATCAAAGAAATGAAGCCCAAGAACAGGCATCTATTGGAGATGGTCAAAATTTAAAAGTTTCATTCAAATTTATAAAAATATCTTTAATTGCTTCTATACCTATATTTGTTGTGGTTATATTCATTAATTTGTTTATGTCTGCATCTCAAATATATTATAAAGCAATTGGATTTGGGGATGCCGATAAACTTTCTGATAGTAAAGAATCAAGTAAAATTGATAAGAAGTTAGAAGATGCGGAAGATGATGATAGTGATTTAGATGAAGAAATAACTGATGAAGATAGTGATGATGTAGCAATTTTAACTCTTCAAGAACACTACGTAGTTAAATTTAGAAACAGTAAATTAAGAGATTCTAATATAGTTACAGTAGCAAATAAATATGTTAATGGTAAATATAATGAAGCGGATTTAGAAACTTTAGAGGATTTTTATCCTAATTTAGTTGGTATAAATGGTGTTGAAGATGAGAGTTTAATATACGATTTCTTCTTTAAAATGTATAGATTAAGCAATGAATATAAGACTAGATATAATGTAGACTTAAATTTACCTCTTTTGATGGCTACTTTAACTATGCAATCAGATGATATTGGTATTGTATTTAGTTCTAACTTAGAACAATTAGATAGACTTGCATATAAAAGACCAATACCGGATGAATATGACTACTATTACGATTGGTCAAATTATACTCCAAAATTTAATGATAGTACTCATGACATGGAAGTTTTAGCGCAACATATGGTTTCAGTAATGGATGCAAGTTATTGTAGACCTATAGAACTTGCATCGGATGGGAAGTGCTACAAGTTTGATGATAATAAATATAGAGAATACTTAAAAGAATTTATTGAAAAAAAATATTATGTTAATAACGAAAATATTTCAAATAATAATAACGATAAAGAAAATAACGATAATAATACAGATAATGATAACAGTAATAACGATAATAATGATGATAATGATGATGAAGGCGGTAATGAGGATAGTGGAACCACTACTCCAGCAACACCCGCATCAGGATATTATAAAGATTGGAAACAATGTGGCGGAACTTGGAGCAATATGACTGTACCTAGTAGTAAGTCAACAATGTGTAGTATAGGTTGTTTAATTACTTCTGTTACAATGCAAATAGCAAGAAGTGGCACTATTACAGTAGAATCTCCAATAGATCCTGGAGTGGCACTTAAATACTATAAATTCGTAAATGGTGGAAACTTTGTTTGGAGAAGTACAACAAATTTAGCGCCCAACTTTGAATATTATACTGCTATTAATTTAGCCGGTATGAATAAAGAAAGTATTGCTAAAAAATTATCAAGTTATGATGCTTCAAAATATTACATAGTTTTGGCAGTTTCAAAATTAGATAGGAATTCAGTACACCATTATGTTGCTCTTGATTATATATCTACTAATAATGATATATACATTATGGATCCAGCTAGAGTTACAGATTTAAATTTATATTCTAATTATAAAGTATATAAAGCACATATTTATGTAAAAAAGGATTAGTGATTAAATGAAGAAAATATTACTATTAATTATTGCTTGTCTATTTTTATCAGGTTGTACAGCAAATTATGAAATAACGATAAAAAATAATAAAATTAGTGAAAAATTAACTCTTATAGAAACAAATAAGACCATATTTGATAAAACAACTGATACAGGTTGGACTGTAAGAGATAGTTTTAACTCTTTACTTGATAGTGATGAATTTGGACAAGAAAATTATAATGTTAAATCTTTAACTAATGATGAAAGATTGGGTGTAGAGTATACATCTAAAGCTGCATCTTCAATAATTAATTCTTCAATATTAAATCAGTGCTACAACAATCCTAAAATTGAAAATAATGATGGAATAATAACAATAAATACAGGTTCTAATTTTGAATGTTATGAATTTTATGATAATTTAGAAAGTGTTAGAGTAGTTTTTAAAACTAATCATAAGGTTATTTCAACAAATGCTGAGGAAGTAGACGGTGATAAATATATTTGGAATATCACTAAAAATGGTAATAAACAAATTGAAATATCTTATGATAGCAATGTTACAACAAAAAATCCTATTCAATATGTAATTATTGTTATATTAATTGTAGTAGTAATATTTATTTCTTATTTAGTATATAAAAAAGTTATGTCAAAAAATGATTTTTAAAGGGAGGTGAAATAATGTTAAAAAAAAGTTCGGTAGTTATTTTTCTATTGTTAACATTATTTTACCCTTTTTTAGGTGTAGTTAGAGCATATGAATATATTGATCCTGATAATGAAGACAATGTAATAGATATGATAAATCAAATATATGATGCTAAAGAACAATATGATGATCTAGCAGGAGGATATATAGAAGATGAATTAACTATAAATGATGCTACTAAAAGTGCATATTGGTGGCCAATTGGAAGTGCTGAAACAGTAGAAGTAGATGGCAAATTATTTGCTAAAGGCTCTCCAGAGACAGTAAATATTTCATCACAATTTGGATATAGAGAAGATCCATTTAATCGTGGTGAATTATTCCATTCTGGACTTGATATATCAGGAGGTAGTGGACTTAATAGTGTTAATATTATTGCCGCACGTGGTGGTATAGTTGTATATCCAACTGAAGGCGTTTCTAATAATTGTCCATCTGGAAGTTCACTTTCATCTTGTGGTGGTGGATATGGGAATTATGTAATTATTCAGCACAGTGATGGTAATTATACACTATATGGTCATATGTATGAAAATTCAATTACTGTTAAATATGGTGATAGTGTAGAACAAGGACAAGTTATAGGTAAGATGGGTAGTAGTGGTAATTCTACAGGTGCTCATCTACACTTCGAAGTAAGAGAAGGTAGTAACGCATCTTCTAGTGCAGTAGATCCATTAAATTATATATCTTCAACTTCTCCACGTGTTGTATATTCTGGATATACAGGAGATATAGATGACATAATAGATGAGGAACACGAACCAATAAGTGAAGAAAATGCAGATTTATTATCTTGGTTAAATAGTTGGGAAGGTCATACAAAAATAATAGATGATAATTATCTCGTTGTAGATGGCGGTGATGGTGTTAGGACTGCTGGAGCTGGAATAACGCTTGAAAATAATGTAAAAAGTTTTTTATCATATGGAATAGATGTAAATGACTATCCTGCAGGTAGTGTTATACCTATATGGATTGTAGATAATATTGAATTAGAAGTTCTAGATTCAAAAAGAAGTTCTATAGAAAATACTATGTCTAAAAATTCAATAACTTTGTCTGAACGTCAAATACAATCATTAATATCTCAAAGTTATAATATAGGAAACATAAAAGGATTTGTAGAAAATTATCAAAAATATGGAAACACTCAAGAATTTTATGATAATTGGTTCTTTAGAGCAGTATCAAAAGGAACTAAATTTGAAAGAGGATTAACAAGAAGACGTAATGCAGAGTGGGCATTATTCCATACAGGTGAATATGTCTATAATAGATAGGTGGTATAATGAAAGATAAATCAAAATTAATTGCGATTATTTTAGTAATAGTGACTATATTTGTTGTTGTTTTATCTTATTTATTTAAAAATGATGATAAAGTAGATGAAAAACCAATCAATATAGTAATTAATTATAGTGATTTTTATACAGTTGATTCTTGTTTATATAGGCTTGTAACTTATATATCATCCAAAGATAGTAAAAATTTACTTCTTGTACTTTCAGAAAATTATAAAAAAGAAAACAATATTAATGAGAACAATATATTAGATTTATTTGAACAATTAGAATCAGATTCAACTTTTGTTTCTAGAAAAATGTATTATCAAGAATTAGATAATAATATAACTAAATATTACGTTTATGGATATGTTGAAAAAAATCAATTGACTGAAAATGATAGTTTAGTAAATCCAGAAAAAAAAGATATGTATTTTGTTGTA
Organism: uncultured Bacilli bacterium; assembly: GCA_947628685.1. Classification (GTDB taxonomy): domain Bacteria; phylum Bacillota_I; class Bacilli_A; order RF39; family UBA660; genus UMGS1613. The sequence goes on along the minus strand of CANRAT010000001.1, from coordinate 15,500 downwards.
TACTTAGATAAGAAAAATAGTGTTTTTGAAGTAGAACCTTATTCTGGTGATATATTTAAAGTTGGTGATCAAAATGGATAAAAAACAAGTAAAGACAGTTATAATTATTGCAGTTTTAATCTCAGTATTTGTTTTATCTTATTTAGTAATAAAAAAATATAAAGAAGATAATTCTCTTGGATATATTGAATATTTAAAACATTATGAAGCAAATGAGTATATATCAACTTATATAAGTGATGAAGATATGGCAAGAAGATATTTAAATGATTTTATGTATACTGTATATCACGATTTGAGTGCATCATATAATTTATTAAATGAAGAGTATAGAGATGCTAAATTTAAAAGTATAAATGAATATTCAAATTATATAAAATCATTGAATTATCCTACTATGGATAAATATTATAAAAAAGATGCGAATGGTTACATTATATTTGGAATATATACTAAAGATGGTCATTATTTTGGCTTTAAGACTAAAGGTGTGATGCAGTATAGTGTTTATTTAGATGAAGAAACAGTAGAAATATGGTGATATAATGAAATTAAGGTTTAGAGCAGAAGCGAAAGATGTATTTATATTTTGTATATTTGCTTTCTTTTGGTTAATTGTAGTTTCCTTAGTAGTTGCGAATGTTTCAGCCTTTTTAAATGAAGAACCTTTTACGATTAATTTGTTTTTAGGATTTGTTCCTAAAAATTTAGCGGCTACTATAATACTTTTTTTAGCAGGAATAATTGCTGCATTTGCAGGAGTTAAATCTGTATTTATTGAAAAAGAAGATAGTGCTGGAATTGGCCTTTCTATTGGACAAAAAAAGGAAAAAAATTATTCGAGATGGGCTAAAGATAAGGAAATTGAAAATGGGTTAGATGTTAAAGCAGTAGATCCCCTCGCACCAAAAGCAGATGCTGCTGGAATACCACTTAAAATGACTCCTAAGAAAGTATGGGTAGATAATGGCGGATATCACAATATAGTTATAGGTTCTACTGGTGCTGGTAAAACACAAACAACAGTTTTACCAATGGTTAATTTGCTTGCTAAGCACGATGAATCAATGATTATTACTGACCCTAAAGGCGAAATATATGAAAATACTGCTAATTATTTAAAAAGTTTAGGATATAATATTGTTCTATTAAATTTCCGTGATCCACAACAGGGTAATGCTTGGAATCCAATGTATTTACCTTACTCACTTTACAAATCTGGTAATATAGATAAATCGATAGAATTACTAGAAGACCTTGCTGCTAATATACTTCACGATCCTCAAGCAAAAGGACAAGATCCTTTTTGGGAAAATACGTCTGCCGATTATTTTGCGGGACTTGCTTGTGCTTTATTTGAAGATGCTAATCCAAATGAGATAAATTTAAATAGTATAAGTTTAATGACTACAATTGGTGAAGAAAAATTAGCAAACACAACATATATTAAAGATTACTTTAGTTATAAAGACCCAGGAGGAACAGCATACACTAAAGCATCTTCAACACTTATGGCTCCATCAGAAACAAAGGGAAGTATACTTTCAGTATTTAAACAAAAGATACAATTATTCGCTTCACGTGCAAATCTTTCTGAGATGTTATCTAATAATGACTTTGACATGCGTGATATAGGAAGGAAAAAAACAGCAGTATTTATAGTTATACAAGATGAAAAAACTACGTACCATTCACTCGTTACAATATTTTTAAAACAGTGTTATGAAACTTTAATTTCTGTTGCTCAAGAATCAGGTGGTAAATTACCTCATAGAACAAATTTTATTCTTGATGAATTTGCAAATATGCCTCCACTAAAAGATGTTACTACAATGGTAACAGCGGCTCGTTCAAGAAATATAAGATTTACATTTATTATTCAAAACTTTGCTCAATTATATGAAGTTTATGGAAAAGAAAATGGGGAAACTATTAAAGGTAACTGTGGTAATATAGTTTATTTAATAAGTACAGAATTATCTGCTTTGGAAGAAATAAGTAAAATGTGTGGAGAAGTAAAATCGAAAGAAAAAGAAAAAACTTCTTCAACCCCATTAGTAACAGTTAGTGATTTACAAAGACTTAGTCAATGGGAAACTATAATTTTGAGGCTTAGGACAATGCCTTTTAAAACAAAATTAACTCCAAACTTTAAAATGAATTGGGGTCATAATTTTCCTAAAGCACCTTATCCTCAAAGAGAAAAGAATCCCGTTCAGACTTTTGATTTGAAAGAATTTGTTAATAAAAAAAGAGAAGAAAAAATAAATAACATGTTAAATGGTGATAATAAAGAACCTGCAATAAATGAACCATCATTTAATCCATTTATGTCACCTGGAGAACCTATGCCTTCTAATAATGGATTTAATGTAGATGATTTAGTCAAAAGAATAGATGCTAAAATAGCAGAACTTGAAGAAGAAGAAAGACAAGAACAGGCTAAATTAGAACAAGAAAACAAACAAGAAATTGATAATTCTGAAAATGATAATTCTATTGTTCAATCTTCAACTCCAGATGAACAACAAGAATTAAAGGATGAAATTACTGACGATCAATTCTTTGATGACTTCTTCAGTGATGAATAAACTATTTAACTCTATTAATATTATTTATTTACATATAATGTATTAGGGTGGTTATTTATGTTTGAAAGTATTTCTATAACTGATTTAAAAAAATTAAATTATGTTAATTTAATTGATATAAGAAGTGTAGAAAAATATAATAACAGACATATTATGAATGCAGTAAATATTCCAATGGAACAATTACTTATAAAACCTGATAAATACTTAAATAAATATGATAAATATTATATATATTGTCAAAAAGGTATTCAAAGTAGAAAACTTTGTCAAATACTATCAAATTTAGGATATAGTGTTGTAAATGTTTCAGGTGGTTATGAGGCTTGGATATTAAATGAATAAAATATTATTCATCAAGAAAATTAGGGAAACCTAATTTTTTATATACTAAGAAAGCGCTTGGTAAAAGTATTAAAAGTAAAAAAATTTTACTAAAACATGGTTTTTTACATGGTTTTTTATTTTTCTCTATTGACACTTAGGGGGGGGGGGCATGATATTTTAGAAATTTAAGGATAGTGACGTATATGAAAAAAGGATTTACATTAATAGAATTACTTGCAGTAATAGTAATACTAGCAATAATTGCTTTAATATCTGTACCGATAGTGTTAGATTTAATAAGTGATGCAAAAAATGAAACAAGTAAAAGAAGTATAGAATTATATGAAAAAGCAATAGAACTTGCGATAGCAAGAAAAAATTTAGTTAGCGGATTTAATCCGAAAACTTGTACAGTTAAAAGTAATGGTAATTTAAATTGTTATGGAGAAGAATTAAAAGTAGAAGTAGAAGGTTCTAAACCTTGTGGAGGTAGTATAACACTAAATAATGGAATAGTTAAAGAAGAAACAATAAAATTTACTTGTGAGCCAATACCAGAAGCAAAATCACTTTCTGAAGACTCATGGGCAACAATAATAGCGAATGTAAGAGAAGGGACAACAGAAAAATATAATGTAGGAGATGAAAAAGAGATAACGTTAAAAGGAGAAGAGTTTGAAGGAAAATCATATACAGTAAGAATAGCAAATAAAACAGATGGAAAAGAAGGGTGCGAAAGAGATGATTTTTCTGAGACTGCATGTGGATTTGTAGTAGAATTTGTAGATATAATAACTACATATAACATGAATTCATCTGATAATAATGCAGGGGGATGGCCAAAAAGTGAATTATATAGTTATTTAACAAACACAATATATAATGCATTACCAGATGAATTGAAAAACGGTATAAAAGATACAAAAATAATATCAGGACACGGACAATATGATAGCAATAATCTTGAATCAACAGATAAAATATATTTACTCTCACCACATGAAGTGTGGGAGAATGGAAGTTCAAATCAAATAAATTATGACACAGCATGGGATAATACAAGACAATTAGATTATTATAAAGGACAAAATGTAACAACAGATAGTTATGGGGGCGCTATTAAAAAAAATACAAGTAATAGTGCAAGTCCTTGGTGGCTGCGCTCGGCTGCTTCTGATGCTACTAGTTATTTCAACATCGTTAATACTACAGGTAGTAATTACTACACTAAGAGTGCTGATAATACGTGCGGGGTTGCTCCCACATTTAGAATAGGATAATTAAATTAACTTAAGATTAAAATTCTTAAGTTTTTTCATGTTTTTGTTTAAAAATTGTAAAAGCATGTTATAATATAAAATATCGGTGATAAAATGAATTTAAAATTTAAAGATTATATTAATTATAAAACTTATATTGTAATGGATAGCGAGGATTATAGATATATAGGTGATTATAGTGAAGGATATTTTGCTGTTAAACATAAAAATGGACTTTGTGGTTATATAAATGAATCAGGTTATGAGAATTTTTTATTTGATTATGTATTAGTAAATGATTTTAAAAATGGTCGAGCGCTAGTTCAAAATAAAAAGGGTTTATATGGTTATATAGATACAGATTTTAAAGAAGCAATTACTTGTAAATTTATATATGCTACTGAATTTTGGTTAGGGTATGCAATTGTTAAAGATTATATGTGTAATTTTATTATAGACTTGAAAGGTAATATAGTAAAACAATTAGATGAAGAAATTGATTTCGAACAGATTAAAAAAATACTTTATAAAAACAAGTTAATATCTAGGCAAATGTATGAAGAATCTATTGATATTAAAAATACTACTGATATAGTAAAAATGCCAATAGTATTTAAACAGATTAACCAAACTACATATTCATATTTCAATCAAGATAATCAAAAAATAATTTATTATGATAATTTAGAAGACAGAGATTTTATACATGATTTTGTAGTTGTAAAAGTAGATAATTATGACTATAGAATTTATAAAAAATCAGGTAAATATCTTAAAATACATTCATGTATAGATTTTAATATTTCATATGATCCAGATAAGATAAAAAAAGTTAATGAATTAAAATATAGAGTATCTAATAAAATAGAAGATGGTTTAGTTTCAATTTTAGAACTTGATGATGTAGTATATCGAATATATGCTAAAGATAAAGAAGAATTATATAAAAGAAAATTAGAAGTATTAGAAGATATAAAAGCATATAGCAATTCTGAAACAATAGTAGAAAGTTCGGTAAAAACATTATAACCTTTTATACTTTAAAGTTATTTAATAACAAAAGAAGTTATGCAAATTGCAATAACTTCTTTTAATTTCTATATCTTATATTTTCATTTGATATATTAAATATAATACCAGCCATAATCATATAACTAAGAAGACTCGATCCACCGTAACTTATAAAGGGAAGTGTTATACCTGTAATAGGCATAAGACCAATAGTCATACCTATATTTTGTAATTGCTGATATATAAGCATTCCTATAATACCACTTATAATATATTTATTAATATTACTTGGACTTTCAATAGCGAGTTTAACAAGTCTTAAATCAAAGAAAGTAATAAGTCCAATTAAAACTAAAGAACCTATAAAACCAAAATTATTAGAATAAACAGCAAAAATAAAATCTGTTTGAGGTTCAGGAAAATAAATAGGTGTATTATTAATTCCATATCCTAAAATCCCACCACTTCCAATAGCAGTAATACCATTTTCAAGTTGGTATCCACTGCCACTCGACCAATCTAATAATCTATCAACTCTAAGAAAAAATGATGAACCAAAAATTTTAATAAACAAATCATTATTAAGAAAATAAGTTAATAATATAAATCCAATTATAATAGCAAACAATCCAAATACTAAAATAAACCATCTATATCTTATACCAGATATAAGAAGCATAATAAATGTTATAAGTAAATATATTAAAACCACGCCAGTATCAGGCTCTAAGAATGTTAAAATACTTGGAATACCTACAATAATACATATCTTAATTAAAAATAAAAATTCTTCTTTAACACTCGGATTAGGATGTTTTTCTTTAAAATCATTAATAACTTTACCAAGTATAATAATTAAAATAATTTTCATAAATTCACTCGGTTGTATATTACCTATACCAGGTATTTTAAACCAACATCTAGCATCATTAATAGTAGAACCAAATATTAATACTAAAATTAGTGATATAACTCCTAAAAAATAAAATATCCAGGCATTTTTATATAAAAACTTATTTCCTATAAACATAATAAAAGAAATTAAAACAAAGCCAACACCGTACCAAAGAATTTGTTTTAAGGCCAAATGAGAATTATCTATAAGTAATTTTTCTGCACTTTTAATAGTTACAATACTTATTATTGAAAATAATATTATGCATAAAAATATACTAATATCTACTTTATACTTTGATATGTTCTTCATACCATCACCATTATTATCTTACACTCTTTTTATAATTTATACAATAAAAAATAAGATATTTCTTTTTTTTCAAAAATATAGTATAATTAAATAGGTGATTCGATGTTTGAACTGAAATTTGAATATATACTAGTTATTATAATAGGATTAATAATCGCAATTGCAATAACGCGTTCAAAGAAAAAAGATTTTAAACTAGAGGCAAATAAATTAATAATGCTTTTAGGTGGTAAAGATAATGTAATAAATTATGAATTTAATAAATCTAGATTTGTAGTTAATTTAAAAGATGTCTCTAAAGCAAATAAAGAGGGCATACAAAAAATGGGCGCACAAGGAATTGTAGAGATTGATAATCAACTTAAAATAATATTAGGTAGCAGTGCGAAACAAATAAAAAAATATATTAATGAACTAAAGTGATATTTCGTCACTTTTTTTCATTTTTCGACAACTTTCGACAAAAAAATATAATATAATTTTTTTGGTGATAGATTATGAATTTATTTCAAATGGTACTTTTAAATACAATTTTACTTCTTTTCCCTATGTTTATTTATTTAATATACTTATCTACCAATAAGAATATGACAAATAAACATAAAAATATTTATTTAAAACTCGCACTTATATCTTCTGCATTTTTAATATACGACTTTGATAATAAAAATGCAAATATAATGCCAATTTTAATTTTAAATTCAATAATAATATTTTCATATTTAGAAGATAAATATGTATTTGCAAATATATTTTTAGGTGGAATTATTATTACTTATAGTTCTTATAATAATATACTTTTTTTACTTATTGGATATATTGTTATAGCAATAATATATTTAATAACAAAATATAAAAAAGTTATGAATTATATCTTTGTTGAATTAAGTGTGATAATAAGTAGTGTGGTTTATTATTTATGGATATATTTATATAATAGAGAATTTTTTGATGTATCAAATATATTATTTATAATAATGTGCTACGGAATTATAGTAAATATAATGTGTTTAATGTATGAAGTTGCAAAAAAAATATTACAAACACATTTAACTTATAAAGAATTACAACAAGAAAAACAAATAAGACTATCTTTATTTAAAATAACACACGAAATAAAAAATCCAATAGCGGTTTGTAAGGGATATTTAGACATGATGAATGTAAGAGACAGTAAGCAAGTAGAAAAGTATATACCTATAATAAAATCAGAAATAGAAAGATTACTTACTCTTTTACAAGATTATTTATTGATTAATAAAATAAATTTAGATCTTGATATAATGGATTTTAATATGTTAATAGAAGATACTATAAACAAATTAAATCCTTTATTAAAAGATAATAATATAGAATTAAACTTAAATATTATAGATGATGAAATATTTATAAATGGAGATTATAATAAATTAAGTCAAGTACTTATAAATATTATAAAAAATTGTATAGAGGCTATACCTGACGATAAAACTGGTAAAATAAATATCTCAACTAAAATAAAAGACAATAAATATTATTTAACTATTGAAGATAATGGAATTGGAATGAGTAAAGAAACTATGAATAAAATGAAAAATCCTTTCTTTACAACAAAGAAAAGAGGATCAGGACTTGGAGTATCACTTGTATATGAAATAGTAGAAGCACATAATGGTAAAATAGAATATTCATCAGAATATGGAAAAGGAACTAAAGTAACAGTTTATCTCCCACTTTATGAATAGGCAATTGATTATATTTTAAAAAAATGCTATACTTAAATAGAGGATAGTGATAATATGAAAAATAGAGGATTTACTTTAGTAGAATTACTTGGAGTATTGATTTTATTAGCGGTTATTTTAACCTTAGTATTTCCAAGTGTATTAAATTTAATTACAAATTCAAGAGGAGAAGTAAAAAGTTTAACAAATAAATTAGTTGAAAATGCAGCAAATTTATATATAGATTCAAATAAAGATAAATTTGATGAACAAAATGGAAATAGTTATTGTGTGACTTTAAGTGAATTAGTAAGTGAAGGATATATAAAATCTCCAATAGTATTTTCAGATACAGATGAAGACCAAACAGAATTAAAAAGTGTACAAATAAATTATAATAATGGATATACATATGAATTAAAAAATAATGATGAATGTGTAGAGCATATACCATATAAGGAAGAGTTATTAAATGGTTCGGATCCCGAATTATTTGAAGGATTATATCCAGTAATATATGATGAAGATAAATCATCATGGGTAATAGCCGATTTGAATGAAAAATGGTACTCTTATCAAGAACAATGGTGGGCTAACGCAGTAGTATTAAAAAAAGGTATTGAAAAACATTCTGGAGATGAAATCACTGTAGATGGTGATGACCCTGAAGCACTTGCGATGTTTGTATGGATACCAAGATATTCTTACACTATATCTTCAACTGCAAAAGGAGAAAGTGTTGCTTGCAACAATATGTTTTCAGAATTATGTTATCCAAATCCAGGAGCAATAGATATAAAATTTATAAATAAAAGTACAAAGGATACCGGAACTGCAACATATGATGGGAATACACCTAGTGGATGGTTAACGCATCCAGCATTTACATTTGGTAGCAAAGAACTCAGTGGTTATTGGATGGGAAAGTTTGAGACAAGTCATGCGACATTTTCATCAAAAAATGAAGTTAATAGTTTAAATTGCAGTAATGAAAATTGTGAAAGCGCTGACGGATTAAGAGTGTTACCTAATCAAATTGCCTTAACTAATAACAATGTTGCCAATTTCTTTTATGCTTCAAGATCGATGTCAAGAGAAGGCAATGCGTTTGGATTAAATAAAGATAAAATAGATACACATATGAGTAAAAATATTGAATGGGCAGCAGTGGCATACCTCACTCAAAGTTTGTATGGTAAATACAACAATAGTTCCTATACAGGTGAAAATAAAGAAGTATATACGAATAATTCATCAAGAAATTATACAGGAAGGAGTTTGGGTGCTCCAACGACCTCAAAAAATAGTTCAACTACTGAAGGTACGTATCATTATGACGTAAAAAATAGTGGAACAGGAGCATCAACAACAGGAAATATATATGGAATATATGATATGAGTGGTGGTATTGAAGAGTTTGTCATGGGTGTAGCAGTTGATAAAGAGGGAATTCCATATGTATTTAATGGGGACAAAGTTGGTTTAGACGGACAAAAGACAGGATTTAATGGAAAAAATAGTGATGATACACTAGAGACTAATGAAGCAGAATTACCAGATGAAAAGTATTACGATAAATATAATTTAGATAATATTAGTTATTCGGTTTGCGTAAATTCTACTTGTAATGGACAAGCATTCGGTGAAACTTTATCATGGTATAATGATGAGTGCGACTATGTTCAAAAATCTACTAGTTGGGTCACTCGAGGCGGAGGCTCAGGTGTTTCTGATGTTAAAGTTGGAATATTTCAATTTTATGTACATGGTGGTATTCCATCTGGCGTCGGATTTCGTTTAATACTTTCTTAAAAAAAGAATAGATTTTTCTATTCTTTTTTAGTATAATTAATATGGTGATAACATGGAGTATATAATACTAGGATTATTAATAATAATATTAATTTTAATTGTTGTAATTATATTTAGAAAAAATGATAATAATTTAGATAAAATAGATAAATTAGAGATAAGTGTAATAAAAGAAATAGGAGAATTTAAAAGTGATTTTGCTAGAAGTTTAACTAATGATTTCAATAATCAAACAGAAAGACTTGATAATAGACTTAAGTATATTAATGATAAAGTAAATGAAAGATTAGATGAAAATTTTGAAAAGACAAATAAAACATTTACTAATGTACTTGAAAGATTATCAAAAATAGATGAGGCTCAAAAAAAGATAGACACTTTATCTAGTGATATAGTTTCACTTCAAGGTGTTTTAACAGATAAAAAAACTAGAGGAATATTTGGTGAAGTTAACTTAGAAAATATTTTATCTAATGTTTTTGGAAAAAATAATACAAAAATATTTGAAATGCAACATACATTTAATAATGGAACAGTTGCAGATGCAGTTCTATATACACCTGAACCTCTTGGAACAATTGCAATAGATTCTAAATTTCCACTTGAAAATTATCAAATAATGGTAGATAGGAACAATAATTTAACTACTAGGCAACAGGCTGAAAAAATGTTTAAAATGGATATGAAAAAACATATTGATGCAATTAGTAGTAAATATATAATTCCGGGTATTACTAGCGATCAAGCAATACTATTTTTACCTGCAGAAGCAATCTTTGCAGAAGTAAATGCGTACCACACCAATATACTTGAATATGCATATAAAAAAAGAGTTTGGATTACAAGTCCTACAACTTTAATAAGCACTCTTACAACAATACAAATTATAATTAAAAATATAGAAAGAGATAAATATGCTAAAGTAATACACAACGAATTAAGATTATTAGATGAAGAATTTAAAAGATATAAAGATAGATGGGATAAATTATATAGAAGCATTGAAACAGTTAGTAAAGATGTTAAAGATATACATACTACAACTGATAAAATAACAAAAAGATTTGACAGTATAAATCAGGTTGAAATGGGTGAATTAGATGATAAAAAAGATTAATTTCTTACTTGTAGTGACATCTATTATAGTTAGTTTATATTTTGTATTTACAAGAGATTATAAACTAGGTTTGATGTTAAAAGATGCATCTATAATAATAACTATTACAGGAATATTTTTTATAGAAAAAATATTTAAAATAAAAATAAACGATGGGCTAAAATTTGCATATATATTATTCGTATTTGTTGCGCATTTCCTTGGCGCAAATGTAGAATTATATAATAAAATTTATTGGTTTGATAAATTTACACACTTTGTATCAGGTATACTTACTACATTTGTTGCAATATTTATACTAGTTAAAAATAAACATAATAAAAATTTAGTTTTCAATATATTGTTTTTAATTTTCTTTTCACTTGCTATAGCCGCACTTTGGGAAATATTTGAATATTTATCAAGTTATTATTTAAATTTAGATCCTCAAAGAGTAGCGCTTACTGGTGTTAGTGACACGATGGGAGATATAATAGTCGCATTTCTAGGTGCTATAATGGTATCCATTTGTTACTATTTTGAACACACCTCAAACCATGAACTTTTAATAAAAAAATTTGAGAAATTAATATGAATGAAAGTTTTTACTTTCATTCTTTACATTTTAGGTTAAAATTTATCAAAAACTATTGAAACAAATGGACAAAATACATTATAATATAATTGGTGATAATATGGAAGAAAAAATATTAGACATATTAAAAAGTGAAAATAGAGCCTTTGATGTAGCCGAAATAGAAAGTTTACTTGGATTTTCTACAGTAGATGAATTAAAAGAACTATTAAAAGAATTAAATAAACTTGAAAATGATTATAAAATATATAGAACAAAAAAAGAAAAATATATGTTATTTGATAAAAGTAATTTAAAATTAGGTAAATTATTAGGCACAAAAAAAGGATATGCTTTTGCTGATATAGAGGGCGACGAAGATGTATTTATTAAAGAGGAAAATCTAAATGGAGCCATAAATAACGATCAAGTTATAGTAGAAATTACATCAAAAAAAGGTTTAAAACTTGAAGGTAGAGTAGTAAAAGTAATAGAAAGAAAAATTAAACAATTTGTAGGTAAAGTATACTTTAAAAACAATAAATGTTTAATAGACTTAGATGATAAAAAAGTAAATTTGAATATAGAAGTAGATAGTGATAAAACTTTAAATGCAGTAAGTGGACATAAAGTTATAGTAAGACTTTTAGATAGAAAAGATAATATAACTTATAGAGGCGCAATTATAAAAATATTAGGACACATAGATGACCCTGGAGTGGATATATTAAGTATAGCAGCCAAATATGAAATAGAAGAAGAATTTCCAAATGATGTAATAGAAGAAGTAAAAAACATACCTTCTAAGGTACTTGAAAATGAATATAAAAATAGAAAAGATTTAACAAATGAAATGATATTTACTATTGATGGTGATGATACTAAAGATATAGATGATGCAGTATCAATAGAAAAATTATCAAATGGTAATTATAAATTAGGCGTACATATAGCAGATGTTAGTTATTATGTAAAAGAAAATAGTCCTCTTGATTTAGAAGCACAAAAAAGAGGAACTAGTGTATATCTTGCTAATACAGTTATACCTATGTTACCACACGAATTGTCAAATGGAATATGTTCATTAAATCCAAATGTAGATAGACTTGCAATAAGTTGCGTTATGGAAATAGATAGTGAAGGCGAAATAGTAAATTATGATATATTTGAAAGTGTCATAAAATCTAGAATACAAATGACATATAAAAATGTAAACAGTATCCTTAATGATAATGTAGTACCTATAGGATATGAGCCTTATGCTCAGAGTTTAAAACTTATGAGTGAACTTGCAGATATATTAAGAGCAAATAAAGTAAAGAAAGGTTATATTGATTTTGAAATAGATGAACCTAAAATAATTACTGATGAAAAAGGCGAAGCAATAGACGTTAAATTAAGAGAAAGAAGTAAAGGTGAAAACCTAATTGAAGATTTTATGATTGCAGCAAATGAAACAGTTGCCCGTCATATAACTTATATGGAATATCCTTTTATTTACCGTGTGCACGGGGAACCTAATGAAGAAAAAATAAATAACTTCTTAAATTTTGTAAGTATATTAGGATATAGTGTACACAAAATGAATAAAATAACTCCTAAAGCACTTCAAAATTTATTAAATGAATTAAAAGATACTAAAGAATATAGTATACTATCGCAATTACTTTTAAGAAGTATGCAAAAGGCAGTTTATGATAAAACAAACATAGGACACTTTGGACTAGCAAGTAAATGTTATACACATTTTACATCTCCTATTAGAAGATATCCAGATACAACAGTTCATAGACTTCTTAGAACATATTTATTTAATAAAAATATAAATATTGATACACTTAAATATTGGGATCAAAAATTAGCGGTTATATCATTACACACTTCAGAACGTGAACGTGCTGCAGTTGAATGTGAACGTGAAGTAGACGATATGAAAATGGCTGAATATATGGAAAAACATATAGGAGAAGAATTTAGTGGAATAGTATCTGGAGTTGTATCATTCGGTATGTTTGTTCTTCTTCCAAATAAAATAGAAGGTTTAGTAAAAATAGATGATTTAACAGATGATTATTATACATATGATGAATCAACATTCTCACTTATAGGAAATAAAAATAAACGAGGATATAGATTAGGAGATGAAGTTAAAGTAGTTGTAAAATCAGCAAGTAAAATAAATCATACAATTGATTTTACAATAAAGAAATAACTAATACTAGGTGAAATATGAAAAAAAGAAAAAGAAAAATTAAAAGAAGTGTATATGTCTTATTTATAGTATTAATTTTAGTTGCTATAGTAATATTATTCATGCCTCATATTATAAATAAAGATAATAATACTAAAAGTGAGCCTACAATTAAAGAAGAAAATCCAAAACCTATCCAAAATGAAAAAAGAATGTCATTACTTGCAGTAGGAGATATATTAATACACGAAAGTGTTTATAAAGATGCATATGATGGTAATACATATAACTTTCATAAAATGTTTACAGAAGTTGAACCTATAATAAATAAATATGATTTAAAATTTTGTAATCAAGAATCTACTATAGGTGGTACTGCACTTGGTATAAGTGGATATCCAAGTTTTAATTCTCCAGAAGAAATAGGAGATGAACTTGTAAATCTTGGATTTAATTTAATAAGTCTTGCAAATAACCATGCATTAGATAAAGGTGTAGATGCTATTAAATATTCTAATAGTTATTGGAAAACAAAAAATGTAATATATGAGGGTACATATTCTAGTGAAACTGAGAGAAATAATATAGAAATACACGAAAAAAATGGTATAAAATATGCATTTTTAGCCTACACAACACTATCGAATAGAAAACCACCAAATGACTATATATTAAATATGTACTCTGCATCTAGAGCAAAAAACGATATAGAAAGTATAAAGGATAAAGTAGATGTTATAATAGTTTCAATGCACTGGGGAGTAGAAGATTCTAATACAGTTTCTGAATCACAAAAGCAAATAGCAGAATATTTATCTAGTTTAGGTGTAAATATTATAATAGGCCACCATCCACATGTAGTACAAAAAATAGAATATATAGGCGATACTTTAGTAATATATTCATTAGGTAATTTTATATCTAATCAACTTTCAATAGGTCTTAATAATGGTATAGGACTTATGGTAGGAGTAGATATAGTATTAAAAGATAACAAAGTATCATTTGAAAATTTATATCAAGAATTAACTCTTGCTTATGCAAAAAATAGTACTAATTTTAAAGTAATACCATTTTCTAAATTAGATGATAATTTACTTTCTAATTATAAAGCAATAGAAAAACAGTATATGAAAATAGTTACAGGTGATGAAGAATGATAGAAATAAAAAATAAAAAAGCAACATTTGATTATTTTATTTTAGAAGAAATAGAATGTGGAATAGTACTTAAAGGTAGTGAGATTAAATCTATAAGAGAAGGTCTTGCAAACTTAAAAGATTGTTATGCTGTTATAAAAAATGGTGAAGTATTTTTACTTAATATGTATATTGCAAAATATAATGATGCAAGCATTTTTAATCACGATGAGAGAAGAACTAGAAAATTATTATTAAAAAAGCAAGAAATATTAAAATTAAAAAATAAAGTAGAAATAAGTGGATATACTCTAATACCTATAAAACTATATTTTAAAGGTAATAAAGTAAAAATATTATTAGGACTTGGAAAAGGTAAAAAAAATTACGATAAAAGAGAATCTATAAAAGAAAAAGATATAAAAAGAGAATATGAAAGATCTTTAAAAGATAAATATAATGCCAATTAATACTTTGAAATATAGAAACTTATGCTTGACTTTGTTTTACATTTATCTTGAGTTTGACAGCAAAAACGTGCAAAGCCTTATATTTAAAGGGAATGCACGTTTTTTGTTTGTTGAGTTTTG